>NZ_QQWW01000013.1:0-102558 GCF_003950435.1 Sphingomonas sp. ABOLG | reverse complement strand
CTAATCACGGAGGCGTTCGTGTTTCCAAAACGGACAAAAACACAGTGTCGCGGGGTGGAGCAGCCCGGTAGCTCGTCAGGCTCATAACCTGAAGGTCACAGGTTCAAATCCTGTCCCCGCAACCAAATACACACACACGCTCGCCGCCCTTCGGGGCGGCGTTGTCGTTTGTACGGTCCGGCCAGTGCCCTGAGAACGCACCAGCTCCGGCGCGGCAACTAGCCTCGCTCAGCTGCGGCAGGCCGACGTCTTCCACGTCCGACTAGAGCGGCCGCGCAAAGCTGTCCTCGTCGGAATCAGCGCGGACAATGCGTTCCAACGCCGCGGTCAACGACGTCCGCCGGCCCCGCTCTGCCTGCATGTGCGGTGCCCACAAGAGCGAAACGTCACGCGTGAAGTCGAACCCCTCCAGCGGGACCATTATGATGCCCGGCTCCGCCAAGGTGCGGGGCATGATGGTGACGCCCAACCCAGCTCTGACGTAGCTCACCGCCTTGGCCTCACTGGTAGTCCGCGCCGCAAAGAAGGGGCGGACGCCGTGAGCGGTGAAGAAGCGGCTCGTTTCCGGCAGCAATTCGCACTGACGGCGCAGGATCATCGCGTCGTTCATCAGTTCCTCGACCCGCACCGTGCGGCGTGCCGCCAGCCGGTGGTTACGGCTCAAAGCGAGCTGGTAGCTTTCGCGGTTGAGCCGCTGGGCAGCGCCACCCGCATCACCCTCCCGCAGGATCGTCACTGCAGCGTCGATGCGGCCTCGACCGAGGCGGCCGCGCAGGTCGCGTTCGCTGCCCTCGACGATTTCGATCCGCGCGCCATCGCGAAACAAGTCCGCGTCGCCGAGCAGTTCCTCGATCCAGCGGCGGGCGATCGTCGTCAGGACGCCGAGCCGCAGCGTCTGCGGCGCGCTGCTGCCCGCGACGTCGCGCTCCGCTGCGGCAAAGCCCGCCTCGATCGTCCGCGCATGAAGCAGCAGCTTGGCGCCGGCATCGGTCAGCGCCACGCGCCGGTTGGTGCGACTGAATAGCGGCCCGCCCAGCAGCTTCTCGAGCTTCGCGATCCCTACCGACAGCGTCGGCTGGGACACATTGCATGCCGCCGCCGCCCGCGAGAAATTGCCGGTCGTCACCACCGCGAGAAAATAGCGTAGGTGATAGCGCTCGATCATAGAGCGCATCTATAACGTGCTTCCCGCGCTTTCAATTTTCCAAATGTCCTCGCTGATCCTAGGTTGCCGCCAAAGGATCGATCGGAGGCTGACATGGCGGATCTGGATTTCAGGCTGGGTGAAATGGCGGACACGATCCGCGCGACCACGCGGCGCTTTGCGCTCGACCGGATCGAGCCGATCGCCGCGCGCGTGGATGCGGAGGACAGCTTCCCGCGCGATCTGTGGCCGGAAATGGGCGCGCTTGGCCTGCACGGCATCACGGTCGAGGAAAAGGACGGCGGCCTTGGCCTCGGCTATCTCGAACATCTGATCGCCTGCGAGGAAGTCAGCCGCTCCTCCGCCGCGATCGGCCTCAGCTATGGCGCGCATTCCAACCTGTGCGTGAACCAGATTCGCCGCTGGGCGAGCGAGGAGCAGAAGACGAAATATCTGCCCAAGCTCATCTCCGGCGAACATGTCGGCAGCCTCGCCATGTCGGAGGCGGGTGCCGGCTCAGACGTCGTGTCGATGAAGCTGCGCGCCGACAAGGTCGATGGCGGCTGGCGCCTGAACGGCACCAAATTCTGGATCACCAACGCGCCTTATGCGGACACCTTGGTCGTCTATGCCAAGACCGCGCCCGACGCCGGCTCGAAAGGCATCACTGCCTTCCTGATTGAAAAGGATTTCCCCGGTTTCTCGATCGGGCAGAAGATCGACAAGGTCGGCATGCGCGGCTCCCCCACGGCGGAGCTGGTGTTCGACGATTGCTTCGTGTCCGATGACCAGGTGATGGGGCCGCTGAACGGCGGCGTCAAAGTGCTGATGTCCGGCCTCGATTATGAGCGCGTGGTGCTGTCGGGCATCCAGATCGGCATCATGCAGGCCTGCCTCGACGTGGTGCTGCCCTATGTGCGGGAGCGCAAGCAGTTCGGCCGGCCGATCGGCGACTTTCAGCTGATGCAGGCCAAGGTGGCGGACATGTATGTCGCGCTCAATTCCTCGCGCGCTTATTGCTACGCGGTCGCCCAGGCGTGCGACGCGGGGCAAACGACACGCTTCGATGCCGCCGGCTGCATCCTGCTGGCGTCCGAGAATGCGGTGAAGGTTGCGGGCGAGGCGATCCAGGCGCTGGGCGGCGCAGGCTATACCCGTGACTGGCCGGTCGAGCGTTATTGGCGCGACGCCAAGCTGCTCGACATCGGCGCCGGTACCAATGAAATCCGTCGCATGCTGGTCGGCCGTGAGCTGGTCGCCGGCGACGCGCCGCGCGCGCAATAGGGAGCGGCCATGCCACGTATCGCAACGCAGGTGTCGGCGTCGTCCGACGATTTCCAGGCCAACGCCGCGCACAATCGCACGCTCGCGGACGATCTGCGCGCCACCATCGCCCGCACCGCGCTCGGCGGGTCGGAGCAGCATCGCGCCCGCCATGTCGCGCGTGGCAAGCTGCTGCCGCGCGACCGGGTCGAGCGGCTGCTCGATCCCGGCTCGCCGTTCCTTGAGATCGGCGCGCTGGCCGCCAACGGCATGTATGACGATGGCGCGCCGGGCGCCGGCATGATTGTCGGCATCGGCCGGGTGTCGGGCCGCGAGTGCATGATCGTCGCCAATGATCCCACGGTGAAGGGCGGCGCCTACTTCCCGATGACGGTGAAGAAGCATTTGCGCGCGCAGGAGATTGCGCAGGAAAATCATCTGCCGTGCATCTATCTGGTCGACAGCGGCGGGGCGAACCTGCCGCACCAGGCGGAGGTGTTCCCCGACCGCGATCACTTCGGTCGCATCTTCTTCAACCAGGCGCAGATGTCCGCGAAGGGCATTCCGCAGATCGCCTGCGTGATGGGCAGCTGCACTGCCGGCGGCGCCTATGTCCCGGCGATGTCCGACGAAAGCGTCATCGTGCGCAACCAGGGCACGATCTTCCTGGCCGGCCCCCCGCTGGTGAAGGCCGCGACGGGCGAGGTCATCTCGGCCGAGGAACTGGGCGGCGCGGATACGCACGGGCGCAAGTCCGGCGTCGTCGATCACGTCGCCGAGAATGACGAACATGCCCTCCTGATCGTGCGCGACATCGTCGCCACGCTCAACCGGCCCAAGGCGATCGATATCGAAATCACCGCCCCCGTGCCCCCGCGGCTGGACCCCGCTGACCTCTACGGCATCGTGCCGCAGGACGTGCGCGCGCCCTATGACGTGCATGAGGTGATCGGGCGGATCGTCGACGGCTCCGAATTCCATGAGTTCAAGCCGCTCTACGGCACCTCGCTCGTCTGCGGCTTCGCCCGCATCTGGGGCATGCCGGTGGCGATCCTCGCCAACAATGGCGTGCTGTTCTCCGAAAGCGCGCTGAAGGGCGCGCATTTCATCGAACTGGCCTGTCAGCGGCGCGTGCCGCTGCTGTTCCTGCAGAACATCTCCGGCTTCATGGTCGGCGGCAAATATGAGGCGGAGGGGATCGCCAAGAATGGCGCCAAGCTCGTCACCGCCGTCGCCACTGCCTCGGTGCCCAAGATCACCGTGCTGATCGGCGGCAGCTTCGGCGCGGGCAATTACGGCATGGCCGGCCGCGCCTACAGCCCGCGTTTCCTGTTCACCTGGCCCAATGCGCGCATCTCGGTGATGGGTGGCGAGCAGGCCGCCAGCGTGCTCGCCACGGTGCACCGCGATGCCGAGACGTGGACGCCGGAGGAGGCCGAGCAATTCAAGGCGCCGATCCGCCAGAAATATGAGGATGAGGGCAATCCCTATTATGCCACCGCCCGGCTGTGGGACGATGGCATCATCGATCCGGTGCAGACCCGCGACGTGCTGGGCCTTGCCTTCTCCGCGGCGTTGAACGCGCCGATCCCTCAGACGCCGTCCTTCGGCGTGTTCCGGATGTAATGGCCATGATCGACAGTCTCCTTATCGCCAATCGTGGCGAGATCGCGCGCCGCACCATCCGCACCGCGCGCCGCCTCGGCATCCGCACCATCGCGGTCCATTCCGACGTCGATGCCGGCATGCCCTTCGTGCGCGAGGCGGATGAGGCGGTGTGCATCGGCACCGCCGCCGCTGCCGACAGCTATCTGCGGCAGGACCGCCTGCTGGACGCCGCGCGCGCAACCGGCGCACAGGCGATCCACCCCGGCTACGGCTTCCTGTCCGAAAATGCGGAATTCGCCGAGGCAGTGGTTGCCGCCGGCCTCGTCTGGGTCGGTGCGCCGCCGGCCAGCATCCGCGCCATGGGGCTGAAGGATGCGGCGAAGGAACGGATGATCGCCGCTGGCGTGCCGGTCACCCCCGGCTATCTCGGCGCGGACCAGTCGCCCGACCGCTTGCGCGCGGAGGCGGATTCGATCGGCTACCCCGTGCTGATCAAGGCGGTCGCCGGCGGCGGCGGCAAGGGGATGCGCAAGGTCGACGCCGCGGCCGATTTCCACACCATGCTGGAAAGCTGCAAGCGCGAGGCCGCGGCCTCGTTCGGTGACGATCGCGTGCTCATCGAAAAATACATCCTGTCGCCCCGCCATATCGAGGTGCAGGTGTTCGGCGACACAATGGGCAATGTGGTCCATCTGTTCGAACGCGATTGCTCGCTGCAGCGCCGCCACCAGAAGGTGATCGAGGAAGCGCCGGCGCCGGGCATGGACCCGGAAACCCGCGCCGCGATCTGCGACGCGGCGGTGCGCGCCGCCAAGGCGGTCGATTATGTCGGCGCGGGTACGATCGAATTCATCGCCGACGGCTCTGAGGGGCTACGCGCGGATCGCATCTGGTTCATGGAAATGAACACGCGGCTTCAGGTCGAACACCCGGTGACCGAAGCGATCACCGGGCAGGATCTGGTCGAATGGCAGCTGCGCGTCGCCTCGGGTGAGCCGCTGCCGCTGCGGCAGGAGGATCTGGCGATCGACGGCTGGGCGATGGAGGCACGGCTCTACGCGGAAAATCCCGCCAGCGGCTTCCTTCCCTCCACCGGCCCGCTCGACCGGCTGCGCTTCCCCGCGGGCGTTCGCATCGACAGCGGCGTCGAGGAAGGCGGGGAGGTCACGCCCTTCTACGATCCGATGATCGCCAAGCTGATCGTCCATGGCGACACCCGCGCCGCCGCCGCCGCGAAGCTGGCCGACGCCGCGCGGCAGGTTCAGGTCTGGCCGGTGCGCACCAATGCCGGTTTCCTCGCGCGCGCCGCTGCGGACGGTGATTTCGTCGCCGGCCGGATCGATACCGGCTTCATCGAGCGGCATGCCGACCGGCTGATCCCCGGCGCGACGCCGTCGGAATCGGTGCTTCAGGCGGCGGCTGCCGCGATCGTGCCGGCGCCGAGCGGCGATCCGTGGCAGGATCTGGTCGGCTTCCGCGCCAATGCCCCGGCGGTACGGCGCGTGGAGGTGGAGGTCGACGGCACGCCCTATCTGGTCGAGCGTACCGTCGCACCGGCCGCCACGATCGACGGCGATGTGCTGTATCTCGACGGCGAGGCATGGTCCTTCGGCCTGCCGCGCGCGGATCATGCGGGCGGCACAGGTGAGGGCGATGGCGCGATCATGTCACCGATGCCCGGCCGGGTCATCGCGGTTCTCGTCAAGGAAGGGCAGGCGGTCGCCCGTGGTGAGCGGCTGCTGGTGCTGGAAGCGATGAAGATGGAGCAGGCACTGCTCGCGCCGTTCGATGGCGTGGTCGGCGCGCTGAAGGTGGCGGCTGGTGAGCAGGTGCCCGAAGGCACGCTGCTGGCGCGGATCGAAGTGGGAGAGGGCTGATGGCGGGACGCTATTTCGATCAATGGCAGGTGGGCGACCGTCTGGTACATGAGATCCGCCGAACGGTCACGGAAACGGACAACCTCCTGTTTTCCACCATGACCCACAATCCGCAGCCCCTGCACCTCGATGTGGAGGCGGCGCGGGCTAGCGAGTTCGGCCAGATCCTCGTCAACGGCACCTTCACCTTCGCGCTGATGGTGGGGCTATCGGTCGGCGACACCACGCTCGGCACGCTGGTCGCCAATCTCGGCTATGACAAATTGGTCATGCCGAAGCCGGTGTTCATCGGCGACACGCTGCGCGCCGAGAGCGAGGTGCATGAACTGAAGGAAAGCCGCTCGCGCCCTGGGGCCGGCATCGTTACCTTCGCGCACCGGCTGCTGAACCAGCGTGACGAGGTCGTCTGCCAGTGCCTGCGCTCGGCGCTGATCAAGAAATCGACCGCCTGAGCGGGTTCTGGTGTGCGCCGGCGGTCACCTGCCGGCGCACCAGCGATCCTTTAGAGCGCGAAGATCTTGCCCGGGTTGAACAGGTTCTTCGGGTCCATCGTCCGCTTCAGCATGCGCATGATGTCGACGGCATCGCCCAGTTCGGCGACCAGCCAGTCCTGCTTGCCAAGGCCGATGCCATGCTCGCCCGTACAGGTGCCGTCCATCGCCAGCGCGCGCTCCACGATCCGCGCATTGACCGCGGCGACCTCCGCCAGTTCGTCGGGTGACGTCGGGTCGATCGAGAAGATGACGTGGAAATTGCCGTCGCCGACATGGCCGACGATCGTCGCCGGCACGCTGCACGTCGCCAGATCCGCCTGGGTCGCCAGGATGCACGCCGGCAGCCGGCTGATCGGTACGCACACGTCGGTTGACCAGCCGACCGCATTGGGCCGCAGGTTCACCGCCGCCCAATAGGCCTCGTGCCGCGCCTTCCACAGCCGCGCGCGTTCCTCCGCCAGCGTCGACCAGGCGAAATCGCCGACGCCATTCTCCGCCGCCAGCGCCTCCACCGTCGCGACCTGTTCGGCGACGCCGGCGGGCGATCCATGGAATTCAAAGAACAGGGTCGTCGTCTCCGGTAGGTCCAGCTTCGACCAGCGATTGACCGCCCGGATCTGCATCACGTCGAGCAGTTCGACCCGCGCCAGCGGCACGCCCGACTGGATCGACTGAACCACCGTATCCACCGCCCCCTGCAACGTCGCGAAGCCGCAGACCGCGGCGGAAATCTGCTCCGGGATCGGATGCAGCCGAAGCGTCACTTCGGTGATGATCCCAAGTGTTCCGTCGGCGCCGACGAACAGCCGTGTCAGGTCATAGCCGGCGGCCGACTTGCGCGCCCGGCTGCCGGTCCTGATGACCTTCCCATCGGGCGTGACGACGGTCAGCGCCAGCACCGCCTCGCGCATCGTGCCATATCGTACCGCGTTGGTGCCGCTGGCGCGCGTCGACGCCATGCCGCCGATCGTGGCATTGGCGCCGGGGTCGATCGGGAAGAACAGCCCCATGTCGCGCAGGTGCAGGTTCAATTCCTCGCGCCGGCACCCCGCCTGAACGGTGCAGTCGAAATCCTCGGCATGGACAGCGAGGATCGCGTTCATATCCGACATGTTGACGCTGACCCCGCCATGGATCGGCAGCGCATTGCCCTCGATCGATGTGCCGGCACCAAAGGGCACGATCGGCACGTCATGCGCGGTGCACAGCTGGACCAGATCGACGACATCCTGCGTGCTGCGGGCGAACAATACCGCGTCCGGAGGAGCGGGGCCGAAATGTGCCTCTGAGCGGCCATGTTGCGCCAGCATCGCGCCGCTCTCATGCCATTGGTGGCCGAACCGCTCCCGCGCCGCTTCGAGAAAGGCCGGGGCAAGTGGCGGACGGGCGGGGGAAGGGGCGTGGTGCATCCCCCGATCCTGCCCCGAAAGCGGCCCGATGAGAACCGCGGTCATGCGCGATGGCTATGGCCGTCGCGCCGATTTGCCTGCCCCGCCGCGACCGGCGTCGTTGCTTTACCCCCTCGATCCGCCATCCTTGCGTCCTTCTCGCGAAAGGACCGCTCTTTGACCGCTCGCCCCATGCTTCGTGCCGCTCTTCTCGCCGGCGTGTTCCACCTCGCCACCGCTTCCCCCGCAGCGGCTCAGGTCGACCCGGCAAGGCTGGACGCGCTGAAGACGGAGGCAGCGGCGAAGGTCGATCGTCAGGCGAAGATGGTTCAGGAGATGGTCGATTCCCTGTTCAGCTTCGGCGAACTGGGCATGCAGGAGGTCGAATCCTCGCGCTACATCACTGCGGTTCTCGAAAAGAACGGCTTCAAGGTGGTGCGCGGCGTGGCGGGCATCCCCACCGCCTGGACGGCGACCTGGACCAACGGCAGCGGCGGCCCGGTGATCGCGGTCGGCTCCGACATCGACGGCATCCCCAAGGCCAGCCAGAAGCCGGGCGTCGCCTGGCGCGAGCCGCTGGTGGCTGGAGCACCGGGCCACGGCGAGGGGCATAATTCCGGCCAGGCGGTGAACATCGCCGCCGCGATCGCGGTCAAGGAACTGATGACGCGTGAGAAGATCCCGGGCACGCTGATGCTGTGGCCCGGCGTTGCGGAGGAGCCGGTTGCCGCCAAGGCCTTCTTCGTGCGCGACGGTCTGTTCAAGGATGCCGACGCGGTCCTCTTCACCCATGTCAGCTCCAACCTCGCCACCAACTGGGGACAGCCGAGCGGGACAGGCGGCGTGTCCGTCCTCTACACTTTCTCAGGCGAATCGGCGCATTCCGCGGGCGCCCCGTGGCGCGGCCGCAGTGCGCTGGACGCGGTCGAACTGATGGACGCCGGCTGGAACTTCCGCCGCGAGCATCTGCGACCTGAGCAGCGCTCCCACTATGTGATCAAGGACGGCGGTGACTTCCCCAACGTCGTGCCCTCGGAGGCGACCGTCTGGTATTATTTCCGCGAACAGAGCTTCGCGGACATCCACAAGAATTTCGAGATCGGCACCAAGATCGCCAATGCCGCCGCGATGATGACCGACACGACGGTCAGCCACCGCATCATCGGCACCGCAGCGCCGCAGCACATGAACCGCCCGATGGCGGAGGCGGCCTATGCCAACATGCAGAAGATCGGTCTGCCGACATGGACGGCGGAGGAGCAGCAATTCGCTCGCGCGGTGCAGAAGCTGGTCGGGGGCAAGGAGACCGGGCTCGACACCGAACTGGGCAAGCTGACCCCGCCAGATGCCGAGCCCAAGAGCGGCGGATCGGACGACATCGGCGACGTGTCCTGGACCCGGCCGACGATTACGATCCGCTATCCATCCAACATCCCGAACCTTCCCGGGCACAATTGGTCAAACGCCATCGCGATGGCGACGCCGATCGCGCACAAGGGGGCGATTGCCGGGGCGAAGGCGATGGCGATGACCATGCTGGACCTGTTCCTTGATCCCCGGTTGCTTGCCGATGCCAAGGCCTATTTCACCGAGGTCCAGACGAAGGACGTCAAATATCAGCCCGTCCTGACCAACGAGAAACCCTATATCGAGATGAACGCCGATATCATGGGCGCCTATCGGGAGCGGATGCGCCCGTTCTACTACAACCCCGCGAAGCACCGGACCTATCTGGACCAGATCGGGGTGAAGTGGCCGTCGATCACCCAGCCGTGAAACAGCCCTTTTCCAGCGCGATCCCGGCGAGGTTCTGTGTCCGCTTTATGTGGCGCAGCCTGAGGGCGCTGCCCGGCGGCACCAGCGCCTGAAAGGTCAGCAGGTGGTGGCGCAGCGCCGGCGGCGTGCGCGCGCGTCCCCCTGCCTGGCGAATGACGGGCAGGCAGTCGCCGAGCAGGATGGACTCGCGATACGCCTGCGCGAGGGCAAGGCGAGCGGCGGCGATCAGCGCCAGCCACTCCGCCTCCATGCTCGTCCCCGCGCCAAGCTGACGCGTGACGTGCGCGCGCCCGCCAGCGACCACTGCAATCTCCATGCCCGCGGGCAGCGGGCGCATCCCGCCGTCGAAGTAGATCTTCATGCGCGGCGATAGGCGCCGGGGGCGAGATCACCCAGCGACCAGTCACCGATCTGCCAGCGCACCAGCCGCAGCGTTGGGTGACCGACCGCCGCAGTCATCCGGCGGACCTGCCGGTTGCGGCCCTCGCGAATGGTCAGCCGCAGCCAGCAATCGGCTATGTTGGCGCGAAAGCGGATCGGGGGATCGCGCGGCCAGATCGCTGGCGGATCGATCCGCTCCACCTCTGCCGGGCGCGTCGGTCCGTCCTTCAACCTCACCCCGCCGCGCAGCGCGTCGAGTGCGTCACCCGCCGGCTCACCCTCCACCTGCACCAGATAGGTTTTCGCCAGCTTGAAGCGCGGATCCGCGATGCGCGCCTGCAACCGGCCGTCATCGGTCAACAGCAGCAGCCCCTCGCTATCGCGATCAAGGCGGCCCGCGGGATAGACGCCCGGCACATCGATGAAGTCCGACAGCGTGGCGCGCTTGGTGGGGGAGCCGCGATCGGTAAACTGGCTCAGCACGTCATACGGCTTGTTGAACAGCAGCAGCGTCATCGCGCTGCGGCGATGCTTTGGGCAACCGCTTCGGCCGTTCGGATGCCGTCCACCGCCGCGGACAGGATGCCACCGGCGTAGCCAGCGCCCTCGCCAGCGGGGAACAGCCCGGCGGTGTTGAGGCTCTGGCCATCCTCGCCGCGGGTGAAGCGCACCGGCGACGACGTGCGCGTCTCCACGCCAGTCATCACGACATCGGGATGGTCATAGTCGCGGATCTGGCGTCCAAACACCGGCAGCGCCTCACGCATCGCGGCGATGACGAAATCGGGCAGGCATAGCGACAGGTCGGTCGGCTCGACGCCGGGCTTGTACGACGGCGTCACCGATCCAAGCGACGTGGAGGGGCGACCGGCCAGGAAGTCTCCCACCCGCTGCGCCGGCGCCTTGTAGTTCGATCCGCCAGCCACGAACGCCTGCTCCTCCAGCTGGCGTTGCAGCGCGATCCCGGCCAGCGGGTCGCCCGGATAGTCGCGCGCCGGATCGATCGCGACGACGAAGCCGGAATTCGCATTGCGCTCGTTGCGGGAATATTGGCTCATCCCGTTGGTGGCGACCCGCCCTTCCTCCGAAGTGGCGGCGACGACGGTGCCGCCCGGACACATGCAGAAGCTGTAGACGGTGCGCCCGTTCGAGCAGTGATGCGAGATGTGATATTCCGCCGCACCCAGGATCGCATTTCCGGCCTCATGGCCGAAGCGGGCGCGGTCGATCCATGGTTGCGGATGCTCGATCCTGACACCGATCGAAAAGGGTTTCGCCTCGGCATGGACGCCCGCAGCGTGCAGCATGGCGAAAGTGTCGCGCGCACTGTGCCCGATCGCCAGCACGACATGATCGGCCTCCAGATACGATCCGTCATGCAAGTGCAGCCCGCGCACCTGCCGCTCGCCGGCCGCGTTCGTCTGCACGTCCAGCCCGTCGACTCGGGTGCCGAAGCGATATTCGCCGCCAAGCTCCTCGATCGAAGCGCGCATGCTCTCGACCATGGTGACCAGGCGGAAGGTGCCGATGTGCGGATGCGCTTCGGTCAGGATCTCGGGCGGCGCACCGGCCTTCACGAACTCGGTCAGTACCTTGCGGTTGAGGTGCCGGGGATCCTTGATCCGGCTGTACAGCTTTCCATCGGAAAAGGTGCCGGCGCCGCCCTCGCCGAACTGTACGTTTGACTCGGGGTTCAGCACGCTACGCCGCCATAGCCCCCATGTGTCCTTGGTCCGCTCCCGCACCACCTTGCCGCGTTCCAGCACGATCGGTCGGTGGCCGGCCTGCGCCAGGATCAGGGCGGCGAACAGGCCGCATGGCCCAGCACCGATCACTACTGGCCGTCTTGTACCGGCCGGCGGCGCGGCGGGCAGGTGGTAGCGGGTGTCCGGGGTCAGCTGGATATCGCGATCGCGGCGAAAGCGGGCGAGTACCGTCGCCTCGTTCTTCACCGCGACATCAATGGAATAGACCAGCGCGATGTTGTTCTTGTCGCGCGCATCATGGCCGCGCCGGGCGATCGTATAGCGGATCAACTCGCGCGGCGTGATCCGCAGCCGGCGGCAGATCGCGGCCGGCAGCGCCTCGTCGGCATGGTGTAGCGGCAGTTTCAGTTCACTGATGCGTAGCATGCCAGCGCTCTACACCGCCGGTCGACGAGCGCCAGACGGCTGATCCCGCTCGGTTCTCCCGTCTGGTCCCGTGGTCTCTTCCAGTGCCGCGACCTCGAACTCATATCGTTCCCAGCCGCGCTGCCGTGCCGCTTCCTCGCTGGCGGCTTTCTTGCCGGTCGCCTCCTTCAGCGACTTGGCATGACCCCAGAATACCTCCGTCTTGCCGCCGGGCAGATACGCCACCAGCCGCCAATAATGGGTGAAGGGGGCATTGGTCGGCCCGATCGTCTTCACATAGCCGTCGGCCATGGTCGCCGTGAGGTAGCGCTTTCGTTTCGCCATGCGCCGATCTTGAACCATCGTGGGGCCGCCAATCAGGCAGACGCCAAAGGGAATAGAGACTAGGGAGCGATTGCAGCTTTGGAAACTCTTTCTTCCATGATCGGCAGTTTCTGCTAAGCGGGCGGGCATATGGCAGGTTTCAAACTCCCCACGTTCAATGATCGTGCGGCCGCTTCGCGCGCCGCGAAGCAGCGCGCTGTCGAAAAGCAGCGCACCAAGACGGCGCCGGATCCAGAGGCAGCCGCGGCCCGCGCGGCCGCGCTTGCCGCGAAGGAGGCCGCTGCGGCCGAGCGCCGGGCAGCCCACAAGGCCGCGATCGAGGCCGAAAAGGCCGCCAAGGCAGAGCAGCGGGCCAAGGCACAGGCCGAGGCCGACGAAGCAGCTGAGCGGGCCGCAGCCGCGCGCCGTGCGGCGCCGGTGCCCCACATCCCGACCGCGGCCGAGCTGAAGGCGGCGCGCGACGCGCGCTACGCCGCGCGCAAGGCTCGCCAACGCAAGTGACCCCGCGCGAGCTGGTCGGCATCGCCGAGGTGCCGGGCGGTCCGCCGCTGCGACTGTTCCGCCGCGGCAAAGACTTCATGATCGTGCTCGAGCGTAACGAGCTGATGAGCACGCGGATGAGCGGCTCTGAGGTGGCGCTCGGCACGCTGGCATGCCAGCGGCTCGTCGGCCGCCCCGCGCCCCGGCTGTTGATTGGCGGCTATGGCATGGGCTTCACGCTGCGCGCGGTGCTTGGCCTCGTCGGCAAG
The DNA here is from genome assembly GCF_003950435.1 of Sphingomonas sp. ABOLG. NCBI lineage: Bacteria > Pseudomonadati > Pseudomonadota > Alphaproteobacteria > Sphingomonadales > Sphingomonadaceae > Sphingomonas > Sphingomonas sp. ABOLG. The sequence continues at coordinate 89,422 of NZ_QQWW01000013.1, read as the reverse complement.
GACGCCAGCGTGGTCGTCGCTGAACTGGTGCCCGGCATCATCGAATGGGCGCGCGGCCCGATGGTGGACCTGACCGACGGCTGCCTCGATGATCCGCGCGTCGCGCTCGAAATGGGCGACGTGGGTGACATCATCCGCCGCCAGACGGGCGGCTATGATGCGATCCTCCTTGACGTCGATAACGGCCCGGACGGCCTGACCCGTCCGGCGAACGACAGTATCTACACTGTTCGCGGGCTTGAGGCAGCATGGCGCGCCTTGCGACCCGGTGGGATCCTGGCGGTCTGGTCCGCCGCGCCCGACCCGGTATTTGCGCGCCGTCTGGGCAGCGTCGGCTTCAGCGTTGACGAGGTGCGCGTGAAAGCGCGCGACAACGGAAAGGGCGCGACACACATCATCTGGTTCGCCCGCCGGGACTGATCGGTACCATTACGTAGATTGCGCCAGAACGGCGCTAAACCGAACATCTCCGCATGAATTGCGCCACACAGCCGCACGGACTGATGGGGGCGCACAGGAATGCATGGCCGCGCGGCACTTCGCGATGATTGTCACGGCAATGGACAGATCGCCCCTACGATCACGATCGGCCTGCTGTGGCACTCGCTGAATTCCGGCAATCTCGGGATCGGCGCGCTGACGCTGGCCAATCTTGCCATCGCGCGGGAGGCGGCGCGCCGGGCGGGACTGACGCCGCGCTTCGTCATCATGGGTGCGCGCGAGTCCGAACCGCCCCCATTTGCCGGCCTCGATATACAGTGCGTTGCGATCGACTCGCGCGCGCTGAAGCCGGGCGGCGCCATCTGGCGCGCCATGGGGAAGGTGGATTGCGTCCTCGATATCGGGGCAGGTGACAGCTTCACCGACATCTACGGCCCGCGCCGTTTCCTCTTCCTCACGCTGACCAAGCTGTTTGCCCTCGCGCGTGGCCGGCCGCTCGTTCTGTCCCCGCAGACCATCGGGCCGTTCACCGGCGCCGGGTATAAGGCGATCGCAGCCTTCATCATGCGCCGCAGCCGTGCGGTCTTCGCCCGCGATGAAGCATCGCTGGCCGCCGCGCTGTCGCTTGCGCCGGACGCCAATGTGAAGCTTGCGGTCGATGTCGCGTTCGAACTGCCGTTCACCGATCGCGCGTCGCTGCGCGGCTCGTCGGTGCTGCGGATCGGGGTCAACGTCTCCGGCCTGCTGTTCGGGGAGGCGGAACGCGGCACCAACCATTTCGGCCTTTCCTATGATTATACCGTCTTCACGCGCCGCCTGCTCAGCGCGTTGACGCAGCAGCCGAGTCTCCAGGTCCATCTGATCCCCCATGCGACCAACCGGGAGAACCCGGTCGACGACGACGGGGTGGTGGCCGACCGGCTTGCCCGCGAATTCCCCGCTGTGATCCGTGTGCCCGACTTTGCCGATCCGAGCCGGGCGAAAAGCTATATCTCGGGGCTCGATCTGTTGGTGGCCGGACGGATGCACGCCTGTATCGCGGCGTTCTCGACCGGCGTGCCAGTCGTGCCCGTGGCCTATAGCCGCAAGTTCACCGGCCTCTTCGGCCTGCTCGATTACGACATGATGATCCCTGTGAAGGGTATGGATGAGGATGCCGCGGTCGCGTGTGTCATGCAGGCGCTCGGCAGCCGATTGCAGCTCGCGGCGACGGAGGTGGAGGGGCTTGCCAAGGTGGAGACGCTCCTCGCCGGCTACCGCGCCACGCTCAGCGGGCTTTTTGCGTCCGTGAGCCAGCGGTCGTGAAGGACACCTCCGTAACGGTCGACCGCGTGCTCAAGAACGATCTGTGCAGCGGCTGCGGCCTGTGCGCCGGCGTGTCGGGGAATGCGATCGTCATGGGCATGGCCGCGCCGGGGTACGCGCGCCCTGTACAACGCCAGCCCATCCCACCGTCTGTCGAAGCCAAGATCGCGGCCAGCTGCCCCGGCGAAGTCGTCGCTCCTTGGCCGAATGCGATGGAGCGGCATCCGCTCTGGGGCCCTTGGCGCCAGAACATGGTTGGTGCGGCTACCGACCCGACGATCCGTTTCGCCGGCGCGTCGGGCGGGGCGCTATCCGCGCTGCTGGTCCATGCACTGGAGTCGGGTCTCGTCGATCGGGTGCTTCACGTGGAGGCGGATCCTGACCACCCGCTTGGCAACCGGATGCGCTCGTCCACCGATGCGGCGCAGGTGCTTTCAGGGGCGGGATCGCGCTATGCGGCATCCTCTCCCCTGGCTGCGATCAACCGTGCCTTGGCTGACGGTGGGACGTTCGCCTTTGTCGGCAAGCCATGTGATGTGTCGGCGCTCCGTCGCCTCGGCCGGCACGATCCGCGCGTGGCCGTGCAGGTGCCGCTCATCCTGTCCTTCTTCTGTGGCGGCATGCCCAGCGAGGATGGCGCCCGGCGCATCGTTGCGGCGATGGGGCTGGAGGGCGGGGAGGTGCAGGCGTTCCGCTACCGGGGGCAGGGTTGGCCTGGCCTGACGGTCGCCACCACACGCGAGGGGCGACAGGCCGACATGCCTTATGCCGAAAGCTGGGGTCGCCACCTCAGCCGCGAAGTGCAATTCCGCTGCAAGATCTGCCCGGATGCGGTCGGCGGGACTGCCGACATCGCCTGCGCCGACGCCTGGTACGGCGACGAGACCGGGTACCCGCTGTTCGATGAGGAGGAAGGACGCAGTCTGATCATGGCGCGGACCGCGGCGGGGGCGGCCTTGCTGGCGTCCGCACAGGCCGCCGGCGTCCTCGCCGCCTCGCCGCTGCCGCTCGCCGACGTGGCACGAATGCAGCCAGCGCAGGCGCAGCGCAAGCGGATGGTGGCCGCACGGATCGCCGCGACGCGCCTGCTGGGCCAGCGCACCCCCAAGATGCGCGATCTGGACGTGATGCGGGCCGCGCGTCTTGGCAGAACCTATGATCTTGCCCGCAACTTCCTCGGCACCATGCGGCGTGTCTGGCAGCGCCGGTGGCGACGCGGCGTCGCACGGACGCCGCTGTCGTGGCGGGGGGTGTCGTGACGCGGGCAGCGGCGCTGGTGCAGGGGGGCGTCCTTTCCCTGGCGCTATTGATGCCTGCGCTCGCAGATGGCCAAACGCGGCCGATCGACGGCCACACCTTCAATCCCCCGCCACGCAAGATCACCCTGTCGGTCGCATCGGACCTCCTCTACGACACCAATGTCGCCCACGGCACCGAAACGGCGGCGCGGCTGCGCGACATCGAGCAGGAGGACGTGCGCAGCACCAATGTTGCGGCGATCGACCTGGCGCTTCCCGCCGGGCGTGCCGCGTTCACCTTCCTCGGGGTCGTCGGCTATGATGCTTACGCCCGCAACGATCAGCTTGATCGCGAGCGGATCGATCTGTCCGCCGGAACAAAGCTTCCGCTGGCGTTCTGCATGTTCGATGGCGACCTGCATTACGCCCGTGCACAAAGCGATCTTGCCGACCTGTCGCTTGTCCCGAACGCGCCGGCCGAGGCGGCGGCCAACGCCCGAACCGACCGTCGCGCGGACGCCCGGCTGGCGTGTGGGCCGGCAATCGGCATCCGGCCCTTTGTCTCGCTCGGGCATACGGAAACGACCAACAGCGCAGCGGCACGGCGCTTTCAGGACGTGAGCGAGACGCGCTATGCGGCCGGCCTTTCCTATGCCAATCCCGTCGTCGGCGTCGTCAGCTTGGTCGCTCGTCGCACCAGCTTTGACTATGATCGTCGGCCGCCCGACGGTTCGCTCGGCAGCCCGCGCTTTCGCGTCAGCTACGCCGGCGTCGGCTTCGACCGCCGGCTCGGCGCACGGCTCCAGATGACGGCGTCGCTCGGTTACGCGTGGATGGGTGAGCACGACGCGCGATCGGGGCGCCGCCTTAACGGACTGAATTGGGATCTTGCTAGCACGGTGCGGCTGGCAGACCGGGCGCAACTGACCGTGCGGACATCGCGGGCCATTGATGCGGCTACCGGCACCTTCGCCAATCTGGTGCGCACCAGCAGCTTTGCGGGTACTATTATCTATGCGCTGGGGCCGAGCGTCAGGGTTGATGCCACCGCGTCATTGATGACGCGGGCGTTCGATGCCGGCGCACTACCGCAGCCGTTCCAGCTGATCGACGACCGCAGCCAGGATTATGTTCTGGGGCTCGAATATCGCCGCGCCCGCGCGCGGGTGCGGCTCGCCGCCGCCTATCGCCAGCGCGATGCGACGCCTGATCTTTATGACTATAGCGGATTTCTGCTGTCGCTTGGGGTTCGCTACGCGCTGGAGCGATAAGCCGATCTCGGCTCAGCGAAGCCGGCGTGACAGCAGGATCAGGAGCAGGCCGCCGGCTGCCAGAAAGGCGCCGCGATCGGCCCAGACGCGTTGGTCGAGCATGAAGCTCGACGCGGGCCATTGTACATAGCCCAGTCCCTGGCCGATCCACAGCAGACCGACCAGGGCGAGGATGGCGCCCAGCGCGAACAGCACCGGGCGCCAGCGCCGCATCTCAGCGCTCGTTCAGCGGAACGTACGCACGTGCCGTCGGTCCGGTGTACAGCTGACGCGGACGGCCGATCTTCTGGTCGGGATCGGTGATCATCTCGTTCCACTGCGCGACCCAGCCGACGGTACGGGCAAGGGCGAACAGCACGGTGAACATCGACGTCGGGAAGCCGATCGCCGACAGGATCACGCCCGAGTAGAAGTCGACGTTCGGGAACAGCTTCTTCTCGATAAAGTAATCGTCGCTGAGCGCCAGTTCTTCCAGCCGCAGCGCCGTCTCGAACAGCGGATCGTTGACGTTCAGCGCCTCGAACACTTCACGCACGGTCTTCTGCATCACCGTCGCGCGCGGATCGTAGTTCTTGTACACGCGGTGGCCGAAGCCCATCAGGCGGAACGGATCGTTCTTGTCCTTTGCCCGGTTGATGAACTCGGGAATGCGATCCGGCGTGCCGATTTCCTGCAGCATGTTGAGCGCAGCTTCGTTGGCGCCGCCATGCGCCGGGCCCCAGAGGCAGGCGATGCCGGCCGCGATGCACGCGAACGGGTTCGCGCCCGACGAACCGGCAAGGCGCACGGTCGAGGTCGACGCATTCTGCTCGTGATCGGCGTGGAGGATGAAGATGCGATCCATCGCCTTTTCGACCGCCGGGTTCACCTCATAAGGCTCGGCCGGCACGCCGAAGGTCATCTTCAGGAAGTTGCCGGTGTAGCTCAGCGAGTTGTCCGGATACTGGAACGGCTGCCCGACGCTGTACTTGTACGCCATTGCCGCGATCGTCGGCATCTTGGCGATCAGGCGGTGCGACGCGATCATGCGCTGCTGCGGATCGTGGATGTCGGTCGAATCGTGGTAGAAGGCGGAAAGCGCGCCGACCACGCCGCACATGATCGCCATCGGATGCGCGTCGCGGCGGAACCCGCGGTAGAAGGTCGCCAGCTGCTCGTGCAGCATGGTGTGGCGGGTGATCGTGTTCTCGAACTTGTTCAGCTCTCCGCCCTTGGGCAGCTCGCCGTTCAGGAGGAGGTAGGCCACCTCCATGAAGCTCGACTTCTCGGCCAGCTCGCCGATCGGATAACCGCGGTGGAGCAGGACGCCCTCGTCACCATCGATATAGGTCAGCTTCGACTGGCATGACGCGGTCGACGTGAAGCCGGGGTCATAGGTGAAGGCGCCGGTCTGACCATACATCTTGCGGATGTCGACCACGTCGGGGCCAACCGTGCCCGACAGCACGGGATAGCCGAAGTTCTTGTCCCCAAGGGACAGCTTGGCATCAGTCATCGTTTTCGTCCTTCCCATGGGCGGCCGTTTGATCCGCGGCATGATCGGCGATGCGGGCGAGACTTTCGTCACGCCCGAGCAGTGCGAGCACGTCGAAGATGCCGGGTGAGGTCCGGCGGCCGGTGAGTGCGGCACGGAGCGGCTGGGCCACCTGGCCGAGCTTCAAGCCCAGCGTCTCGGCGACCTGCCGCACCGCTTCTTCGAGCGCTTCCGTATCCCACTTGGCCACAGCGTCAAGCGCGTGATGTACCTTTGCCAGCGTCAACGGTGCGTCTCCCGCCAGTAGCGGCTCCGCATCGGTGGCGATCGGCAATGGGCGAGAAACAATCAGGAAACGTGCGCCGTCCGCCAGCTCGTTCAGATTGGCCGCGCGGGGCTTCAGCGCGGGCATCGCCGCCGTGATCACCGGGCGGCGCGGATCATCCTCCGCAAGGCCCAGGCGCCCGGCCACCAGCTCTGCGAGCCGGGCGTCATCCGCGGTGCGGATGTAATGGCCGTTCAGATTTTCCAGCTTCTTCATGTCGAAGCGGGATGGCGCCTTGCCAACGTCGGCGAGGTCGAACCATTCGATTGCCTGTTCGCGGCTGATGATCTCGTCGTCGCCATGTCCCCAGCCAAGGCGGAGGAGGTAATTATCGAGCGCCTCGGGCAGGATGCCCAGTTCGTCGCGATAGGCGTCGATGCCGACCGCGCCGTGTCGCTTGGACAGCTTCGCGCCGTCCGCGCCATGGATCAGCGGAATGTGCGCATAGGCGGGTTCGGGCCAGCCCATCGCCTTGATGATGGGCAATTGGCGAAACGCATTGTTGAGGTGATCGTCGCCGCGGATGATGTGCGTGACGCCCATGTCGTGATCGTCGACGACGACCGCCAGCATATAGGTGGGCGTGCCATCGGACCGCAGCAGCACCAGATCGTCCAGTTCGGCGTTCTGGACCGTCACCGGCCCCTGCACCAGATCGTTGATCGTCGTCGCGCCTTCGGTCGGCGCCCGCAGCCGGACGACGAACGGCGCCGTCGGATCATCGTTCACCCGATCACGCCACGGTGAGCGGATGCGCAGCGGCTGCTTCTTGGCCTGCGCCTCCGCACGCATCGCCTCGATATCCTCGGCGGTCATGTAGCATCTATAGGCCGCGCCTGCCGCCAGCATCGCATCGACCACTTCGGCGTGGCGCGGCGCGCGGGTCGACTGGAAGACCTCTTCGCCGTCCCAGTCGAGGTTCAGCCAGCGCATGCCCGACAGGATCGCATCGATCGCTGGCTGGGTCGAACGCGCGCGATCGGTGTCCTCGATGCGCAGCAGGAAGCGCCCGTTGTGATGACGCGCGAAAAGCAGGTTGAACAGCGCTGTTCGCGCGCCCCCTACATGCAGGAATCCGGTGGGTGAGGGGGCGAACCGTGTGACGACGGTTGCATCGCGGGTTTCAGTGGTTGCGCTCAAGCGCGCTTGCTCCCAGGCTGATGGATAACATGGCGACTACGGCCGCGCCCGCCCCTAGCACTTACGCCCCCGCGCTTCAAACCGCGCGGGCGCGTGTGGAATCGTGGCTGGAGGCGGAGCGCGACCAGCTGCCGCTATGGCTGCCGGTGGCGCTGGGCGGCGGGGTGGCGGCGTGGTTCGTCCTTCCCAATAGCAGCGCGTGGCGCGCCGCGTTGCTGGGCGCCGCCGCGCTCGCCCTCCTCGCGCTTGCGGCATCCTCCGCCGGTAGTCGCGCTGCCCGGGTGGCGGCGATCGGCAGCATTGCTTTCGCGGCCGGGCTCGCGCTGGTGTGGCTGCGGGCGGAAACGGCGGCCGCGCCCGTCCTTGCGCGTCCCGCGATCGCGACTTTCACTGGGCGGGTGGAGGCAATGAACGCATTGCCGGCGCGGGGCCTAGTGCGGCTGCGGCTCGGCGATCTTGAGTGGCTTGATCGCAGGCCGCCGCGTGCGCCCCTCCACGTGCGCGTCAACGTAGCAGAGCAGGACGTGCCGGCCGGGCTGCTGCCTGGGACGCGGATCAGCCTGCGCGCGCGGTTGATGCCGCCTCCGCCGCCGGCGGTGCCGGGCGCCTATGATTTCGCGCGCGTGGCATGGTTCAGCGGGATTGGTGCCACCGGGCGGGCGCTCGGCTCACCCGAGATCCTGGCGGGTGCGGTCGCTGGAGAGCCGTTCCGCGCGCGCCTGTCCCGCCACATCCAGCACAATTTGGAGGGAAGTGCCGGCGGCATCGCCGCCGCGCTGGCGACCGGCGATACCGGGGGGATCGAGGAACCGGATCACGAGGCGATGCGCCGCTCCGGCCTTGCGCATCTTCTGTCGGTCAGTGGACTCCATATCACCGCGGTCGTCGGCCTGACGATGCTGCTCGCCGCACGACTGCTCGCGCTCAACATGCGGCTCGCGCTCACCGGTCGGGTTCCGCTGATCGCAGCGGCGACCGCTGCCGTGACCGCGCTCGGCTATACCTGGCTGACCGGGAGCGAGGTGCCCACGATCCGCAGTTGCATCGCCGCCTTGCTGGTGCTCGCCGCCATGGCGATGGGGCGAGAGGCGCTGACCTTGCGGCTGGTGGCGACCGGCGCACTCGTCGTGCTGCTGCTCTGGCCGGCGTCCCTGGCGGGGCCCAGCTTCCAGCTCTCCTTCGCCGCCGTCACTGCGATCATCGCGCTGGCTGAGCATCCGGCGGTCCGCCGCTGGTTCGCGCCGCGCGAGGAATCATGGGGCCGCCGCCTCCTGCGCAATGGCGGCTCGTTGCTGCTGACCGGCGCGATCGTCGAAGTCGCGTTGATGCCGATCGCCGTCTTCCACTTCCACAAGGCCGGCATCTATGGCGCGCTGGCCAATATCGTCGCCATCCCGCTGACCACCTTTGTCGTGATGCCGCTGGAGGCATTGGCGCTGCTGTTCGATACGACGGGGCTCGGCGCGCCCTTCTGGTGGCTGACGGGGCAGGGGTTATCGCTATTGTTGTGGATCGCCCGGACGACGGCGGCGGCGCCTGGGGCGGTCGCGGCACTGCCAGCGATGCCGGCGGGCGCCTTCGCGTTGATGGTCGGCGGCGGGCTGTGGCTGGCGCTCTGGCGGACGCGCTGGCGGCGGATCGGCTTGATCCCGGTCGCGGTCGGCGCGCTTTGGGCGCTCGCGACACCGCCCTCCGACCTTCTGGTAACCGGCGACGGACGGCATCTCGGCGTGCGGCTGCCCGATGGGCGCGTAGCGCTGCTGCGCGATCGGGCGGGCGATTATGCGCGTGACATGCTGGCGGAAAATGGCGGATCTGACGCCGAACCGGTGCTCTTGTCCGATCAGGGCGCGGCGCGCTGTTCGCGCGATCTATGCCGCGTCGATCTGCCGGTCGGCGACCGCACATGGCGCGTGCTGGCGACGCGCAGCGCCTATCTGGTTCCCGTCGGCGCGCTGATCCAGGCATGCCGCAATGCCGATATCGTGGTCAGCGAACGCCGCCTGCCGCGTCGCTGTACGCCGCGATGGCTGCGCCTCGATCGTGAGATGCTCGCGCGAACCGGCGGGGTGGCGATTTCGCTCTCTACCGGGCGCGTCGATACCGTGATCCGCCCCGGCGATGCTCACCCCTGGGTGCTCGCCGGGATGCCAATCCTGCCGGGCCGCTCAACGAACCGCTGGCGCAAGGATGAACAACCGACGTTTCGCCCGGAGAAAGCGTTCAGCCCGCTGCCGGCGGGCCTGCGCCCGGCCAATCAGGAATAACGCCGCAGAATCCCGGCCAACTTGCCCTGCACCCGCACCTGCGCTGGCGCATAACGCTGCGGATCATAGGAGCGGTTCGCCGGGTCGAGCCGGATCATCGTGCCTTCGCGCCGAAAATATTTCAGCGTCGCCTCGCTGTCCTCGATCAGCGCGACCACGATCTCGCCATCGCGCGCCACATCCTGCTTGCGGATCAAGGCGAAGTCGCCGTCGAGGATGCCCGCCTCGACCATCGAGTCGCCGGCAACCTCAAGTGCGAAATGCTCACCCGAGCCCAAAAGCGCCGCCGGCACCGGCAGGCTGGTGGAGCCTTCGAGCGCCTCGATCGGGGCGCCGGCCGCGATCCGCCCGTGCAGCGGCACTTCGACGACGTCGTTGGCCGGTTCCGGCAATGTAGGCGCCGGCGTGGATGAACGGACCGCCTCGCGGCTTTCCGGACGGTCGGGCACCTTCAGCACTTCCAGCGCGCGGGCGCGGTTGGGCAAGCGACGCAGAAAGCCACGCTCTTCCAGCGCAGAAATGAGGCGGTGGACCCCGGACTTCGATTTCAGGTCCAGCGCATCCTTCATCTCTTCGAACGAAGGGGAGACGCCGGTTTCGGCCAGTCGATCATTGATGAAACAGATCAACTCGTGCTGCTTTTTGGTGAGCATGCATCATCTCCGCGGCGAACAGACTGGGAACCTTTAAGGAACGTAAACCGACGCGTCAAGCAATCACGAGGATTTCTGCCGAGTCGCCCATCGCCGCAGCAGGAGCATGTGGTTGACGAACGACGAGGCAGCCTGCCCGTGCCAACGTTCGTAGCATGGAACTGTCCTGGATCGTAGCAACATAGGCCCGTCCATCGCGCAACTCTGCGCGTAGATAATCAGTGCGCGGGCCATTGGCCGGCAACGCTTCGCCAAGGATGCCGGTGGTCGTTTGTGGCAGGGGCTGCGCCGCCCCGGCAAGCGCCGCGACCATCGGCTTCACGAACAGCAAGCCGGTGACAAAGGCGGAGACGGGGTTTCCCGGTAGCCCCAGCACGGCCATGTCGCCGCGCCACCCCGCCATCAGCGGCTTGCCGGGGCGAAGCGCGATGCGCCAGAAATCGATCGCGGCGCCCGCCGCCTGCAGCGCAGGACGAACCAGGTCGTGATCCCCAACCGAGGCGCCACCGGTGGTGACGAGGACGTCGGCCGCCACATGGCGGAACGTGTCGGTCAGCGGTTCCAACCGGTCAGGGAGGATGCCGAGGTCGATGATCTCCACCGGAAGATCCGCGAGCAGCGCCCGTAGCAGCAGGCGGTTCGATTCCGGTAGTCGGCCGGGCTCGACGGCCCGTCCGGGTTCGACCAGTTCATCGCCCGTCGCGGCGATCGCCACACGAACCCGGCGCCGGACGGTGACGTCGCCCAGCCCCCCGGTGGCCGCCACCGCCAGGCGCGCCGGCGTCAGCCGTTCGCCGGCCGCGACCAGCGTATCGCCGTTCGCAAAATCGAGCCCGCGTCGCCGGATGTTGGCGCCCTCGCGTGCCGGTCCTTCGCCATCGAGCCATAAGGTATCGCCGTCGTGACGGGCCTCTTCCTGCACCATCACCGTGTCGGCGCCCTCGGGCACGGCGGCGCCAGTGAAGATCCGGGTCGCCTGGCCCGCCTTCACGGCACCTGCAAATGGCCGTCCGGCGGCGCTCTCGCCGATCACTCGCATCGGGCCCGGCAGGTCACTGAACCGCACGGCATAGCCGTCCATCGCCGACAGGTCGCGCTCGGGCTGGGTACGGCACGCGATCAACGGGACCGCCACCCAGCGTCCGATCGCGTCCGCCAGCGGCAGCGTTTCGGTCGACAGCGCGGGCGCCGCAGCCAACAGGCGCGCCTGCGCCTCTGCGACAGGAAGCAATTCGCTCATGATCCGGCGAGTGACAGATTCATGCTGTCGGCAACACCCATAATAATCGCGGCGCGGCCCTGAGGGTCAGGCGACGAAATCGCCCGACTTGCCGCCGGTTTTCTTCAGCAGGCGGATGTTGCCGATCGTCATCCGCTTATCGAGTGCCTTGGCCATGTCATAGACGGTCAGCAGCGCCGTGGAGACGGCGGTCAGCGCCTCCATCTCCACGCCCGTTCGGCCGTTGGTGGCAACGATGGCCTGCGCGCTGACGCCGTCGTCCTCGATCGACAGGTCCAGCGTCACCTTCGACAGCGGCAATGGATGGCATAGCGGGATGAGGTCACTGGTGCGCTTTGCCGCCATGATCCCGGCGATCCGCGCGACCGCCAGGACATCGCCCTTCGCCACTGCGCCGGCCGCAATCGCGTCGCGTGCCTCGGCCGACATCGTGATCCTGCCCCCCGCCACCGCCTCGCGCGCGGTTTCGGTCTTGCCGCCGACGTCCACCATCCGGGCGGCGCCCTGCTCGTCGAGATGGGTCAGGCGGCTCATTGCACCAGCGCGCGCGTGGCCGCCGCCACATCGGCCTGCCGCATCAGGGATTCGCCGATCAGGAAGCAGCGCACGCCGTGCTCGGCCATCGCATCCAGGTCGGCCCGCGTGTTGAGGCCGCTTTCGGCGACAAAGGTGCAATCGCTGGGCGCGCTGCCGACCAGCTCGTACGTTCGTTCGAAACTGACCGAGAAGTCGCGCAGGTTGCGGTTGTTCACGCCGATCAGCCGCGATTGCAACTTCAGGGCGCGTTCCAGTTCCTCCGCGTCATGCACCTCGACCAGAACGTCCATGCCCCGTTCCATCGCGGCGGCTTCGATCTCGGAGGCGGCGGCATCGTCGAGCGCGGACATGATGACCAGGATGGCGTCGGCGCCGATCGCCCGCGCTTCGGCGACCTGCCACGGGTCGACCATGAAATCCTTGCGGATCACCGGCAGGTCACACGCATTGCGCGCGGCGATCAGATAATCCTCGTGCCCCTGGAAATAGTCATGGTCGGTCAGCACCGACAGGCACGTCGCGCCGCCTTCGGCATAGGCGCGTGCATGCGCCGGGGGATCGAAGTCGGGTCGGATCAGGCCCTTGGAGGGGCTGGCCTTCTTGATCTCGGCAATCAGGCCGTAGCGCGGCAGCGCATTGCCAGCACCGCCGCTCGCCAGCCGGTCCAGCGCCGCCTTGAAGCCACGGGGCGGCGTCTGGTTGCGCGCCTCACGATCAAGCGCCGAGATCGACCGATCACGTCGACGCGTCGCCACTTCGTCCTGCTTGGTTGCCAGGATCCGGTCGAGAATCGTCATGCTGCTCCCCGTCGCGCCGCTCATGCCCAGGCGATCCAGCGGTCGAGCAGGTCGTTGGCCGCCCCACTGTCCAGCGCTTCGGCCGCGCGGGCGGCGCCATTCGTCAGCGTCTCGCCAGTCAGTGCCAGCGCCACGGCAGCGTTGATCAGCACGGCATCGCGATAGGCCCCGTGCTCCCCTTTCAGCAGGCGGCGCAGGGCATAGCCGTTATGCGCCGGGTCACCACCGCGGATCGCCTCGATCGGGTGGCGGCGCACCCCGGCATCCTCCGGCACGATCCGCTTGCCCAGCAACACGTCACCGATCGCGACCGCCACCGTCGGCCCGGCGCCGGACACTTCGTCCAGCCCTTCCTCGCCCGACACGACGATCGCCGCCTCGGTGCCCAGTTGCTCCAGCGCCTCGGCGTACACCGGCGCATAGTCCGGTCGCGCGATGCCGATCAGCTGGCGCGTGACACGCGCCGGATTGGCCAGCGGCCCCATCAGGTTGAAGATCGTGCGCTTGCCGATACGGCGGCGGATCGGCGTGATCCGCTTCATTGCCGGGTGGTGATTGGCGGCAAAAAGGAAACAGATGCCCAGTTCGTTCAGCGTCTCCTCCGCCAGCATCCCGGCACGCTCCATGTCGAGGCCGAGTGCTTCCAGCGTGTCGGCGGCGCCGGCCTTGGACGATGCTGCGCGGTTGCCGTGCTTGGCCACCGGCACCCCGCACGCCGCCACGACCAGGCTGACCGCGGTCGAGACGTTCAGCGTATGGTGCCCGTCGCCGCCGGTGCCGCAGACGTCGATCGCACCGGCCGGCGCACTGATCGGGATCAGCCGCTCGCGCAGCGCACGTGCCGCCTCGGCGATCTCGATCGATGTCTCGCCGCGATCGGACAGGTCGATGAGGAACCGCGCGATCGCGTCCTCGCTGGCGCGTCCGTCGAGAATGTCGGCAAACGCCTGCGCCGCGCTCTCACGCGACAAGGGCGACCGCGGGTCGGGCAGCAAGGCGATCGTTGTCATGCTGCCACCTTCGCGCCCGTCAGCGCGACGAAATTGGCCAGCAGGTCATGGCCATGTTCCGTCGCGATGCTTTCGGGGTGAAACTGGACGCCGTGGATCGGCAGCTCCCGGTGGCGCAGCCCCATCACCGATCCGTCCGCCGCATGCGCATTGGGGATCAGCACGTCGGGCACGTCCTCCACGACCAGCGAGTGATAGCGCGTTGCGGTGAAGGGGGACGGAAGGCCGGCAAAAACGCCGGTGGAGTCATGGTCGATCGCGCTTGTCTTGCCGTGCATCAATCCCCCACGGACGACCCGCCCGCCGAAATGTTGCCCGATCGCCTGATGGCCAAGGCACACGCCCATCAACGGGCGGCGGCTCTCGGCACAGGCCGCGACCAGGTCCAGGCTGATCCCGGCCTCATTTGGCGTGCAGGGGCCCGGCGACAGCAGAAAACCGGTGGCATTCGACGCCAGCGCTTCGGCCGCGGTCAGCGCGTCATTGCGTTCCACCCGCACCTCGGCCCCCAATTCCATCAGATAATGGACGAGGTTCCAGGTGAAGCTGTCGTAATTGTCGATGACGAGGATCATGTTGGCCCCGACATAGCGTAACCCGCCGTCGCCGCAACGGCCGTTGCGGGCGCCGCCGGATCGCGTAATCACCGCCGCGACGTTCAGCGGGGAGAAAGCTGCTGGCGTGATCGTTGATGGACCATCCAGGAGGTCGCCTCGCATGTTCCGCCCCGTGTATCTCGTTCCGCTAGCGGCGCTGTCGCTCCTGCCGCTGCCGGCGCTCGCCCAGGCCCAGGCCCAAGCCCAGACACAGCCCCAAGCTCAGGCGCAGGAAGGCGCATCCTCGCAGGCGGAAACGGGTCAGCCGCCGCAGCGAATCCGCCAGGTGACGCTGACCGGGAATGAAGCGTGCCCGACCGCCGCGGCGGACGAGATCGTGGTGTGCAGCCGGCTCGATCCCAACGACCAGTTCCGTGTGCCTAAGCCGCTGCGCCGTCCGCCAGAGGTGCCGGCGCAGAACCAGAGCTGGGTCAACCGCGCCGCCACCGTCGATCGTGTCGGCCGCGTCGCCGGCGGGCTCCCCAACACCTGCTCGCCGATCGGCGCCGGCGGCCAGACCGGCTGCGGGATCCAGGCAGGCCAGGCGTGGGCGGCGGAAAAGCGCCAGCAACAGCGCGAAGTGGAGCAGGCGACGCCCGAATCGCGCACCGACATCGACATCGAGGACGATCCGCGCGACTGACACGCATCCCCATCATCGCGGCCAGTCGTCAGCCGCGATGATGCGCCTGCGGCCTAGTTCGTCGCCATCAGGCGCGACAGGTCGGCCTTCCAGAATTTGGCCCAGGTATGCGTGCCGTGGCCCTTGGTCTCGGGCGTGGCGGCAATCAGGCGAAACGTGGCGCGCGGCATCCTCTTCGCCGCGGCCTCGGTGATGCCATAGCCTGCCGGGTTGATGAAATCGTCGGCGGAGTTGATCCACAGCACCGGCACGGTGATCTTCTCCAGCCCGGCCGACGGATCATAGGTCCGCGACGCGTCGAGCTGGTAGATATAGTCATTGGCGTCGCGATTGGCGCTGTTGCGCGTGAACGCCTGATCGAGGAACGCCTCGGCGGCCTCGCGCGTCGGATATTGCTGTTGCAGCGCCAGCGGGTTGGAACCGGCGATGATCGACAGGCTGGCCACCGTCCGCAGGCCCTGGGCCGGCTGCGCGGTGTAATTGCCGCCATTCCAGGCCGGATCCGCCTTGATCGCGTCGATCGACAGCTTGCGCCACATGCGGTTCAGCCCGGCGATCGGCACCGGCAGACAGGCGAACGGCGCGAGCCGCTCGGCAAAGCCCGGATAGGTCTGCCCCCAGACAAAGGCGTGCATACACCCCATCGACGTGCCCAGGATCACCTTCAGCCGGGTGACGCCCAGCTTCTCCAGCATCGCCTTCTGCGCCGCGACCATGTCGCCATAATCATATTTCGGGAACGTCATTCGCATCCCGTCGGACGGCTTGGACGATCCGCCATGACCAATATTGTCGGGCAGGATGACATAGGTCGTCTTGAGGTCGAACGGCTGGCCGGGACCGTAAAGCTCGTCGGCGAATTGCGGCGAGAGGAACTGCTTGCCCGTGCCGCCGGTGCCGTGAAGGACCATCACGGCATTGTTGATCGCGCCGTCAGGACCGCGCCGCGGCGTGCCGAGCGTCGTGTAGTGGATCTTCAGGTCCATCGTCTCGCCCGTACCGAAGCGAAAGCCCGGCAGCGTCACATCGCCTTCCCTGGTGGGCCAGTTCGTCGGCGCGGGCGCAGGGTTCGCCGGCGTGGCGACGGGCTGGGTGGTCTGGGCAGCGGCGGGCGCGGCGGCGGCGATCAGCAGCAGGGGAAGGAGGCGCATGCCCCGTGCGTATCGGGCGGATCGCCGGTTGAGAAGCCCGCGGGTTACGCCCGGCTCAGCGCAGCGGTGTCGCGGCACCCGATCCGACGACGGTGTGCCAGCGGCTGACCTGCCAGCGCATCACCAATCCCTCGCGCACATAAGGATCGGCATTGGCAAAGGCCTCGGCCGCCGCGCGGTCGGTGAACAGCAGCAGCGCGGACTCGATCGGCTCTCCCACCGCGCCGCCCAGCAGCAAGGCGCCGCGATCCGCCGCTTCCCATGCAAGCGCCAGATGAGCGTCGCGCAACGTACCGCGCCGTTCCAGATAGTCCGCCGCCAGTTCGTATCGCAGCAGGAAATGGCCGTCGGTGGCTGCGCCGTCGCTCACTGGCCGAAGCCGCCGGCACTCGCCTGCGCGATCGCCTCGCGCGCGGCGGCCAGCAACGCTCCCGACTTCGCCTCGCACTCGCGCTGCTCATAGGCCGGGTCGCTGTCCGCCACGATGCCCGCGCCCGCCTGGACGTGCATGGTGCCGTCCTTCACCACTGCGGTGCGCAGGACGATGCACGAGTCCATCGATCCGTCGGGCGAGAAATAACCAACTCCCCCCGCATAAGCGCCGCGCTTCTCGCTCTCCAGTTCGGCGATGATCTGGCAGGCGCGCACCTTGGGCGCGCCGCTGACCGTCCCCGCCGGGAAGCCGGCGAACAGCGCGTCGATCGCGTCACGCTTGGGGTCGAGCGCACCGACCACGTTCGACACGATGTGCATGACGTGACTGTAGAATTCGACCGTGTAGCTGTCGGTGACCGTGACTGACCCGGCCTGTGACACGCGGCCCACGTCGTTGCGCCCGAGGTCGAGCAGCATCAGATGCTCGGCGCGTTCCTTCGGATCGGCAAGCAGGCTGGTCCGATTGGCCTCGTCCTCACTCGCGGTCTTGCCACGCGGGCGGGTGCCGGCGATCGGCCGGATCGTCACCTCGCCATCGCG
Source organism: Sphingomonas sp. ABOLG (assembly GCF_003950435.1). Lineage (NCBI taxonomy): Bacteria > Pseudomonadati > Pseudomonadota > Alphaproteobacteria > Sphingomonadales > Sphingomonadaceae > Sphingomonas > Sphingomonas sp. ABOLG. The sequence continues at coordinate 72,359 of NZ_QQWW01000013.1, read as the reverse complement.
CACCCGCACCAGGATCTCCGGGCTCGATCCGGTCAGCGCGAAGCCGGGCAGGTCGAGGTGGTAGAGGAACGGCGACGGATTGATTCGCCGCAACGCGCGGTACAATTCGAACGGCGGCAGCGTGAACGGCGCGGTGAAACGCTGCGCCAGGACGACCTGAAAGATGTCGCCAGCGACGATATAGTCCTTCGCGGCGCGCACCATCTCGGCATAGCGCCCCTCCGGCAGCACCGGGGACAGCGCCACGTCGCTGGCCTCGGCCCGAACGCGCGGGGGCAGGGCAGTGGCCTCCAGCCGCGCCTCGATCGCGTCCAGCCGCTCGGCCGCCGCGGCGATCACGCTCTCGGGCGATCGCTGGTCGTCGGGCCAAACAGGCGCCACCAGGAACAGGGCGTCCGCCAGCCGGTCAAAAACAAGGATCACGGTCGGGCGGACGAACATCATGTCCGGCAGGCCAAGCGCATCGGTCTTTGGCGCGGGCAGGCTCTCGACCAGCCCGATCGTCTCATAACCGAAATAGCCGACCAGGCACGCGAGCGCCGGCGGTAGTTCCGCTGGCACGTCCATCCGGCAGGAGGCGACCAGCGCGCGCAGCGCGGCCAGCGTCGGGGTGTCGCATGGCGCGAACGCCGACCGATCCGTCAGCCACTGGCGGTTGATCGCGGCGTCGTTTCCTTCGGCGCGGAAGACGAGGTCAGGCGCAAGCCCCAACATGCTGTAACGACCGCGGATCGCGCCGCCCTCGACCGATTCGAGGAGGTAATCGCCGCGCCCCGGCTCGATCAGCTTCAGCGCCGCGGCGACCGGCGTCTCGGTGTCCGCGATGCGGCGGCGCCACAGCAGCGCCGGCCGCCCGTTCGTCAGCGCAGCCGCGGCTGCGTCCTGCCCAGCGTTACGGATTGGAGCCCCCCTCACCGGAGAGGCTGGCCTTCACGCGGGCCAGCGCGTCCGCGTTCTGCGACACCTTCATCGCCCGCTTCACCGCCTCGGTGAATTGCTGGGCATATTCCGGGCCCATCGCACGGCCAAGGTCCTGACGCGTGGCAGCGATCACCTGCGGCGCCTTGGCGGCGTCGCCGGGCGAGATCTTGTCGACCTTGACGATCAGCCAGCCACTGCGATCGGGCGCTTCTAGCATCTTGGCGGTGCCGCCCTTCATGCTGAACAGCAGGGCCAGTACCGGGTTCGGCCCACGCGGATCGGCGTTGATCTGTGAGCGGGCGGCGACCACGCTGTCGGTCTTGGCACCCTTGGCGCCCGCCTCGGCTAGTGCCTTGTCGAATGCCACACCCTTGTTGATCGCGGCCAGTGCCTTGCTCGCGGCGGTGCGCGCGGCGCGGCGGGCGCGATCCTCCTGCAAGTCCTTGGTCACCTGGTCGCGGACCTGCGCGATCGGGCGCGGCGCGGCGCGAACGATCCGGTCGAGCGCGACAAGGGCGAAGCTGCCGTCAGGCCCGGTCTGCACCACCTGCGGATCGTCGCCCTCTTCGGACTGGAAGGCGGCGGACAGGATCGGCATCAGCGCCGCGTCAGGCTGCGCGGTCGGAGCCTCCGGGTTGGCGCCGGTTGCGGTCAGTGCCGGCGTGGTCGCGGCACTCAGCTTCTGCTCGGCCACCAGCTCGGAGAAGTTGGCATTGTCAGCGATCGCATTTTCCAGCGAGTCGCGCATCGCCGTCAGAGCGTCGGCGGTCTTCTTCTTGGTCAATTCCTCGACCAGCGTCGGGCGCGCCTCGGCCAGCGTCTTGCCGGGGAACTGCGCGACCTTCTCGATCTTGCCGACGACGAAGCCGATCGAACCGCGGACGGGGCCGATCACGCCATTGGCCGGCGCGGCGAAGGCGGCATCGGCCACCGCGCCAGAGGTCGCGCCGGTCAGCGCCTGCTTGTCCTGCGCCTCGAGGCGGCGTGCCTCCAGCCCGGCGGCGCGCGCCGCATCCGCGACAGGGGTGCCGCCGCGGATCTTGGTCGCCAGGGCATTGGCGGCATTCTGGTCAAGCACGGTGACCAGCGACACGGTGCGCGTCTCGCGCGCTGCCCAGCGGGCCTTGTCGCCATTGTAGGCTGCGGCGATCTCGGCATCGGTGGGCGTGCCGCGGGCCTTCACGAACTCGGGCGTCACCATGGCGTAGCGAACGATGCGACGCTCGGGCAGCGAGTAACGTGCGATGTTGCGCTTGTACCAATCCTGCAGTTCCGGGTCGGTCGGCGCGGCACCGCCCGGCATCGCGGCGGCCGGGATCAGCGCGACCTGACCGGCACGACGCTCCAGCAGCAGCGAGGCATAGGGCAGCGCCAGCGATTCCGGCACCTGCGTCGCGCCCATCTGCGGCCGCAACAGGAACTGCACCATCGTCTCGCGCGCAATGTCTTCCTGCACCTGCGCATCGGTCAGCCGGTTGCGGGCGAGCACCTGCTCATACACCGCCTGGTCGAACTTGCCCGTCGGGCCCTGCAGCCCGGGGATGTTGCGCAATTCGCTGCCGACCAGCGCCTTGCTGACGACCATGCCCTGGTCGCGGCCGAACGCTTGCAGCGCCAGGCCGTTCAGCATCCGGTCGAGGATCGCCTCGACGCCGCCCTCGGCGACCAGCTGGCTCATCTCGAGCCCCGGGTTGCGCTGCTGCGCGCCGCGCAGTTCGTCCTGCACGCGCCGGGTCAGTTCGGTCTCGTTGACGCTCTGGCCGCCCACCTTGGCGACGGTCGCGCCAGACGCGCCGCCGGTCTGGAGGCCGGTGATGTCACCCAGCGCAAACGCGATCGCGATAAGGCCAAGGACACCCATGGTGACGATCACGCCGACGCGCGAATTGATGATACGACGAAAGAACCCGAGCATGCAGCGCCAATCCGTTGAACGACGCTCGCTTTAGGGTGCCGCCTTCGTTACCGCAACGGCACAACCAAGTGGGGAGAGATCATGCGGCGCAAGTTGGTAGCCGGAAACTGGAAGATGAACGGCAGCCTCGCGGCATTGGCCGAGCTCGATGCGATCAATGACGCGGCGGACGGCGGTGTCGATGTGGCGATCGCGGTCCCGGCGACCCTGATCCATCCGGCCGCTGGCCGCGCGCGTTTTCCGATTGGTGCCGAGGACGTGCACGGCGCCGACAGCGGCGCGCATACCGGCTGCGTCTCCGCTCCGATGGTGAAGGAGGCGGGCGCGTCCTTCTCGATCGTCGGCCATTCCGAACGGCGGCAGGGCCAGCATGAAAGCGACGCCGACGTGAAGGCCAAGGCGGAGGCGCTGCACCGCCACGGCCTCACCGCCATCCTGTGCGTCGGCGAAACGCTGGAGCAGCGTGAGGCGGGCAAGGCGGAAGCAGTCGTCACGGCGCAGCTGCGTGCCTCACTGCCGGATGGCGCGTCGGGTGACTGGCTGTCGATCGCTTATGAGCCGATCTGGGCGATCGGCACGGGCAAGGTTGCGACGGTCGCCGATGTGGAGGCGATGCACGCCGCCATTCGCGCGGCGCTGGCAGAGGCGCTGGGTGTGGATCAGGCGGACAGCATCCGCCTGCTCTACGGCGGCTCGGTGACGGCGGAAAACGCCGCCGGCCTTCTCCATGCGGCCAATGTGGATGGCGCGCTGGTCGGCGGCGCCAGCCTGACCGCGGCCAAGTTCGTCCCGATCATCAAAGCAGCCGGCTGATCCGCGCCACGGCGTCGCGCCCGTGCGCGACGCCGGACGCTGGCAGAAGCGTCAGCCGTAGCGCTTGCGCAGCACACCCCAGGCGGCGGCCAGCCCCAGCGCCGCGCCGCCCTTGGGCCTGCCCGGCCGGGGGGCAGGGCGCCACGCGAATGTATCGACATGCGCCCAGGCGATATCCTTGGGCACGAAGCGCCGCAGGAACAGCGCCGCCGTCACCGCACCGGCAAAGCCGCCATCGGGCGCATTGACCATGTCTGCGACGTCCGACTTCAGCATGTCGTCATAGCCATCCCACAGCGGCAACCGCCACAAAGGGTCATGCGCGGCGGTGCCTGCGGCAAGGAAGTCGGCCGCCAGCTCCTCGTCATTGGCGAACAACGGTGGCAGGTCCGGCCCCAGCGCAACCCGCGCCGCACCGGTCAGCGTCGCAAAGTCCACGATCAACTCCGGCCGATCCTCCACCGCGCGGGTCAGTGCGTCGGCCAGGATCAGTCGCCCCTCGGCATCGGTGTTGGTATTCTCCACCATCAGCCCCGCCCGACTGCGCAGCACATCGCCGGGACGAAAGGCATTGCCGGCAATCGCATTCTCCACCGCCGGCACCAGCAGGTGCAGCCGCACCTTCAGCTTCGCGCCCATGACCAGCCCGGCAAGCGCGATCATGTGCGCCGCGCCGCCCATGTCCTTCTTCATCAGCCGCATCCCGCCCGACGTCTTGACGTCGAGCCCGCCCGAATCGAAGCAGACGCCCTTGCCGACCAGCGCGATGCGGGGGTGGGCAGGATCGCCCCATTCCAGCTCGATCAGCCGCGGCGCACGTTCCTTGCTCGCTGCCTGGCCGACGACGTGGATCATCGGATATTCCACCGCCAGCGCATCGCCGCGCGTCACTCGCGTCGTCGCACCATGCGCCTTCGCCAGCAGCTCGACCTGCGCCTCCAGATCCGCCGGCCCCAGGTCCGATGCGCCGGTGTCGACCAGATCGCGGACCAGCGCGGTCGCCTCCGCCAGCCGGACGATCTCCTCGATCCGCCCCGGCTCGCCGGTCAGCAGCACGCGCGGCCCCTGCGCGTCGGGCGCGCTACGATAGCGGGTGAAGCGATGCTGCGCGAGGCACCAGCCCAGCATCGCCGCGCCCGGCTCGCCCTCCGCCAGCCGGTACGTGCCTTCGGGCAGGCCATCACCCAGCGACGCAATCCGCCACGGCGATGTCACATCCTCGTTGCACACCAGCAGCATCGCCCAGTCGTCGGGCGCATCGCCGGGAAGGATCGCGCGATTGCCCGGCTTTCCCACCACCTTGTTGGCCGCCACCGCGGTGCGCGTGCGCGCCGGCTGGGCGATGAGCCATTCCTCGAACCGGTCGGGGTGGACGACATGGATGGTGCGGGCAGGCTGGCCCCGGTCGGGGGCGAGAAGGCTGGAAAAGTCGGTCATCGGGCCAGCAAAGCAGGACTTCACCGTCGGCGCAACGCGCGGTTCCCTTGGGTCGCGCCGCATCCTACATCGCGGGCATGACCACTCACTCGACTCGCATGCTCATCCTCGGCTCGGGCCCCGCTGGCCTTTCTGCCGCCATCTATGGTGCCCGCGCGGGCATGAAGCCGATCCTGGTGCAGGGCATCCAGCCCGGCGGCCAGCTGATGACCACCACCGACGTGGAAAATTACCCCGGCTTTGCCGAGGTGATCCAGGGCCCGTGGCTGATGGAGCAGATGCAGAAGCAGGCGGAGCATGTCGGCACCACGCTGGTGTGGGACACGGTCGTCTCGGTCGATCTGTCGCGCCGCCCGTTCCGCCTTACCGGCGACAGCGGCGATATCTATGAGGGCGACGTGCTCGTCATCGCCACCGGCGCGCAGGCCAAGTGGCTCGGCCTCGCCAGCGAGGATGCGATGAAGGGCAAGGGCGTGTCCGCCTGCGCCACCTGCGATGGCTTCTTCTATCGCGGCAAGAAGGTCGCGGTGATCGGCGGCGGCAACACCGCGGTGGAGGAGGCGCTCTACCTCACCAACCATTCCGATGACGTGACGCTGATCCACCGCCGCGACTCGCTTCGTGCCGAGCGCATCCTGCAGGAGCGGTTGTTCGCCCATCCGAAGGTGAAGGTGCTGTGGAACAAGGAAGTGCGTGAGTTCGTCGACGGCGGCGGCAATGCCGGCCTCGTCGCGCTCGACCTTGTCGATACGGTCACTGGTGAGCACAGCCGCCTCGACGTGGAGGGCGGCTTCGTCGCGATCGGCCACCATCCGGCGACCGAGCTGTTCCGCGGCCACCTCGAACTGGACGAGGATCATTATATCAAGGTCGATACCGGCTCGACGCGCACCAGCGTGCCCGGCGTGTTCGCCTGCGGCGACGTGATGGACAAGACCTATCGCCAGGCGATCACCGCGGCGGGCACCGGCTGCATGGCCGCGCTCGACGCCGAACGCTTCCTCGCCGAGGCGGACTTCGAGAAAATGGCCGAAGCCGCAGAGTAAACCTCCAAAAAACAGCCGTGCCGGGCTTGTCCCGGCATCCACCCTGCCGCAGTCTCGGCGCGCGTTTATCACGCGGAAAAAGAGTGGATGCCGGGGTAGGGCCGGCACGGCCTATTTGGGGGATTGCATGAAGTTACGCATCGCGCTGGCGCTTGGCGCCGCGCTCGTTGCCGCGCCGTTGAGCGCGCAGGACAAGCCGAACAGCAAGGCCGAACAGGCCGCCGACGACACCAGCATTCCGCCGCCAGTCGTCTCCGTCACCCGCCATTCCGGCACCTTCGGCGGCACCCGCATCAATTATCGCGCGATCGCCGGTGAAACCTATCTGAAGGACAAGGCGGGCAAGCCGCTCGCCGCGATCACGTCATACAGCTACATCAAGGAGGGCCCGGTTGATCCCAAGCGTCCGGTGACGTTCCTGTGGAACGGCGGCCCGGGTTCCGGCTCCTTGTGGCTCCACATGGGCGCCTTCGGGCCGAAGCGCGTCGTGCTTCCCTCGGACGCCCGCGACGATGGCGCGCCGCCTTATCCCGTCATCGACAATGTCGATTCGCTGCTCGACGTCACCGACATCGTGTTCATCGATCCGGTCGGCACCGGCTTCAGCCGCGCGCTGGGGAAGACCGATCCCAAGGATTATTGGGGCGTGACGAAGGATGCTAAGTCGATGGCCGACTTCATCCGCCTCTGGCTGAACGAACATGGCCGCTGGAACGCGCCCAAGTTCATCGGTGGCGAAAGCTACGGCACCACGCGCTCGGCGGCGGTGATCAACGAGCTGGAGGGCACCTACACCGACGTGGCGGTGAACGGCATCCTGCTGATCTCCTCGATCCTCGATTTCAGCGTCGCGGCGGATTCGCCCGGCAACGAGCTTGGCTATGTCACCAACCTGCCGTCGATGGCGGCGACCGCCTGGTATCATAACAAGGTCGCCAATCGCCCCGCGACGGTCGAGGAATTCATCGCCGAGGCGAAGGCGTTTGCCATCGGCCCTTATGCCGCGGCGCTGCTGAAGGGTAATTCGCTCACCGCGCAGGAGCGCCAGCAGGTTCTGCCGCAGCTGTCGCGCTACACCGGCGTGTCGCAGGATTACCTTGCCCGCGCCGATCTTCGCCTCTCGCCCGGCCGCTTCTACAAGGAACTGCTGCGCGATCGTGGGCAGACGATCGGCCGCCTCGACACGCGCTACGTCGGCAAGGATTATGACGACGCCGGCGAAACGCCCGACAATGATCCCAGCTTCTACGCCATCGACGGCGCCTATACCGCGGCGATGAACGCCTACTCGCGCGAGACGCTGAAATACTCGCCCGACGTGACGTACGTGTCGATCGGTGGCGTGCGTGACTGGGACTGGAAGATCGGCGGCCCGCGTGGCGGGGAGGGCTATCTCAACGTGGCGCCCTACATCGGCAAGGCGCTGCGCGAGAACAGCGGCCTGCGCGTGTTCGTCGGCCAGGGCTATTATGATTTCGCGACGCCCTTCTTCGGCGCGGAATATTCGCTCAACCGCACCGGCATCCCCAATGACGGGCGCATCAGCTGGCATTGGTACAATGCCGGCCACATGATGTACGTTCGGGATGAGGATCTGCGGAAGCTGTCGAACGACATCCGCGCCTTCATCAAGGCGCGCTGAGGACCTGCCGGATCGCCGCTTCCAGCGCGGCCGCATCGCCGGGGCGGGCGAAGCTGTGCGATCCGGTGTCCAGGGTGACGGTGCGCGAGGAAATCCCCGCGCGCCGCGCCGCATCGGCATAGGCGATGGCGGTGCCGTCACCGCGCGCCAGCACGATCGTCGCGTCCGCCCCCCATTGCGCAATCGACGCGATGGTCTGCCCAGTCACGCCATCGTCGCGCGGCGATGCTGCGATGCTGCGCAACCCGCGCACCAGCTTGGGCAGCGACAGGCCGCGGCGCAGAATCCGCACCCATGCCGCAGGATCGCGTAGCTGCGCCGCGTAATGCGCGCGAACCGCGGCCGGCGGCGGCAGCGTGTCGCTCGGCTCGACCGCCCAGGGGTTGGCAAGCACCAATGCATCGCACCCGGCCTCGCGGCCCCACCAGGCCAGGCTGGTCGCGCCATCGCAATTGCCGAACCCGACTAGCCGCGTGACGCGCGGCGCCACCGCGCGGAATGTCGCCGCCGCAGCGAGCAGATCGTCGCGCGCGCCGCGAAAGCCGCTGTTGATCCCGCTGGCATCGCCGACGCCCCGCCGATCGTAGCGAAAGACGGGCGTGCCGTCCGCTGCCAGCCGCGCGGCAAGCTGCGCCATCCCCCGATGCGCCCCAGCCCGTATCTCGTTCCCGCCAGTGACGATCAGCAACCCGGTCGCGCCGCCTCCCCCCTCAGGTGGACCATCCAGCGTCCCGACCAGCGTGTCGCCTTCGCAGGGAAAGGTCAGCAGCCGGCGGCTCAAGCGGTATCCCCGTTGATCCAGCGCGCCACGTCGTCCGCGATCAGCGCCTGTAGCGCCGGGTCCACGCCCGGCTCGGCCGCACGCCACAGGGCGCTGCCGGAAAGCTTGCGATCGGCGGCTCTGGGGTCGCTCTCCAGCCGCACCACGCGAACGCTGCCCTCGGTCGTCGGCTGTGCCCCGGCCAGCTGCGCCAGCATCGCGTCCGAGATGATATTGCCGCCAGCGTCCTCGCCGCCGCCCGCCCGTTGCAGGCGCCGCAGCTCGCGCTCGGCCGCTTCCCCGGTCTGCGGCGCCAGATACCAGCGCCTCGACACCTCGGCGGTCCCATCGACCAGCGCGCCGGCCCGCCACGCCATGCTGTGCACTGGTCCCGACACGCTGGCGCAGGCAGCGGCAAAGGCATCGCGCCACATCGCCAATGTCGCCTCGCGGGTCGGCAGCAGACTTTCGTTGGTGCCCGGCAGGTCGGGCAGGGCGGCGGCGATCCCCCGTGCGGCCAGTCGCCGAAGCACATCGATCAGCGCGGCGCGCGTCCGGTTGGCTTCTTCGTAAAAGGGCAGGGCGGCGACCACGACCGGTCCCCGATCCGGTCCGAAGCGGAGCATCGCCTCACGCCCGCCGGACCAGTCATAATGTCTGATGGTCAGGCCGGACGCCCCGGCCATTCGCTCAGACCAGCGCCTTGGCGGACGCGAAGGTGCTCAACGCGCCGAATGTCTCCAGCATCTCGCCATCGACCTCGTCATCGTCGATCACGATGCCCAGCCGATCCTCGATCTCGGTCAGCACGCCGGCGACCGCCATCGAATCGAGCTCCGGCAACGCGCCGAACAGCGGGGTGGTATCGTCGAACCCAGCCACCTGTTCGTTCGACAGACCAAGCACGTCCTTGAGTATCGCGCGCAACGTGGCGTCAACTTCGGGCTTGCCTTCAGGAATCACCTGCGTCCCCTCAATTTTGTTGCACCGCCGTTAAGCCGGGGGGATGGATTCCGCAACTTTCCGGGGCAAGGATGGCGCAATGGTGCCGCTCGACCCCTTTCCGCAGCCGATCGATCACGTTCTCGCGGGTGCAGCAGACGCGCCCGCGCTGGTCGATCGTTCGGGCACGCTGAGCTACGTCGAGCTTGAGGATCGCGTGGCGCGGCTCGCCGGCTGGCTGGCGGCACAGGGCCTCGCGCCGGGCGACCGAGTCGCCACCTGGCTGCCCAAAACGCGCGAGGCATGTCTGATGCCGCTGGCCGCGCCCCGCGCAGGTCTGGTGCACGTGCCCATCAACCCGTTGCTCAAACGCGCGCAGGTGGCGCACATCCTCGCCGACAGCGGTACCCGGCTGCTGCTCACCCAGCCTGCGCGGGCGGCGACTCTCGATCCGGCGGACACGACCGGCATCGCCGTTCACGTGCTGGCCGGAGACGGGCCGTCCATCCCCCCGTCCGCGGCCGACCCGGATTCGCTTGCGGCCATTTTGTACACGTCCGGCTCCACCGGCAGGCCGAAGGGCGTGATGCTCAGCCACGCGAACCTGTGGCTCGGCGCCAACAGCGTGGCGCATTATCTGCGCCTCGCATCCGACGACGTGGTGCTCGGCGTCCTCCCGCTCAGCTTCGACTATGGGCAGAACCAGCTGTTCTCCACCTGGGCGGCCGGCGCCACCGTCGCTCCGCTCGATTATCTCACGCCCCGCGACGTGGTGAAGGGCGTGGAGCGTGTCGGTGCCACCACGCTGGCAGGCGTCCCGCCGCTGTGGGTTCAGTTGCTTGAGGCGGAATGGCCAACCGAAACGGCGGCCAGGCTGCGACGGCTGACCAATTCCGGCGGCGCGCTGACGCCCCGGCTCGTCCGCAACCTGCGCGCGCGTTTTCCGCGGGCTGATCTGTACCCGATGTATGGCCTGACCGAGGCGTTTCGATCGACCTTCCTCGATCCGTCGCTGGTCGATGCTCATCCGGATGCGATCGGTGCGGCCGTCCCCCATGCCGAGGTGATGATCGTCCGCGCCGACGGCGGCGAGGCCAGTCCGGGAGAGGCGGGGGAGCTCGTCCATGCTGGACCGTTGGTAGCGCAGGGTTATTGGCGCGATCCCGAACGGACCGCGCAACGCTTTCGCGCGGCCCCGAGCTTTTCGCGCTATGGCGGCGTCGCTGTCTGGTCGGGCGACACCGCGCTGCGCGGGCCGGACGGATTGCTCCGCTTCGTCGGTCGCGACGACGAGATGATCAAGTCGGCGGGCAACCGGATCAGCCCGGGCGAGGTGGAGGAAGCAATCGTGGCCGGCGGCGAGGCGTTGGAGGCGGTGGCGATCGGCGTTCCCGATCCTCGCCTGGGCCAGACGATCATGGTCATCGTGCGGGGTGATCCGGCGAACGAAGCCGCGTTGCGCGACCGACTGCGGCGAGATCTGCCCAATTTCATGCAGCCGGCGCAGTTCGAGTGGCGCGACGATCTGCCGCGCAACGCCAATGGCAAGCTGGACCGTGCGGGGCTGCGCGCGGCGATGCTGTCGCGGCAGGCGCCTGCCGCGCTCGGCGAGGAAAAAGCATGAGCAAGCCATTCGGGCCGCTACCCCCGGAATTTGCCGCTCAGCGCGGTGAGCTGATGATCGGCGATCGCGCCGCGTCGGCATGGGTGGCCGCACACGGATCGCCGCTCTTTGTCTATGATCCAGCGATCGTGGCCGACCGGGTACGCGCTTTTCGCGCGGCCTTCCCGGCTGTCGATCTTCATTATGCGATCAAGGCCAATCCGCACCCGGCGCTGCTTCAGGCGATGGCGCCGCTGGTCGACGGTCTGGACGTCGCGTCGGCCGGCGAACTCGACAAGGCGCTGCGCGTAAAGCCAGCCGGCGCAATCAGCTTTGCCGGTCCGGGCAAGCGCGATGCGGAACTGGAGGCTACGATCACTGCGGGCGCCACGCTTAACGTGGAATCCGAAGGGGAGGCGGCGCGCGCGCTGGCGATCGGCGGGCGACTTGGAACAGCGCCGCGGCTCGCGGTTCGCGTCAATCCGGACATGGAGCTCAAGGGGTCCGGCATGAAGATGGGCGGGCGCCCATCACCCTTCGGCGTCGATGCGGAACGGGCCGCCGCTCTCGTGCGGGCGATCGTCGCTGGTGGGGGTGACTGGCGCGGTTTTCACATCTTCGCTGGCAGCCAGGCGCTCGACAGCCAGGCGCTGATCGAGACACAGGCCGCGACGCTCGCACTCGCCGAACGTCTCAGCGACGAGGCGGGGCATATGCCGCCCCTGGTCAATCTTGGGGGCGGTTTCGGTATCCCGCATTTTGCCGGCGACACGCCGATCGATCTGGCAGCGATCGGCGCGGCGCTTGGTGACGCCCTAAGTCGCACCCGGCTTCGATCGACCTTTGCCATCGAGCTGGGCCGTTGGCTGGTCGGCGAAAGCGGCGTGTATCTCACCCGAGTCATCGACCGGAAGGAAAGCCGCGGCGAAACCTTCCTGGTGGTCGATGGCGGGCTTCACCACCAGCTCGCCGCCAGCGGTAATTTCGGCACCGTCGTCCGGCGCAACTATCCAGTCGCTGTGACGCACCGCATGGCCGAGGCGGGTGACGAGGAGGTGTCGGTGGTCGGCTGCCTGTGCACCCCGCTCGATCGCCTCGCCGACAAGGTCGCCCTGCCGCGTGCCGATGTCGGCGACACGATTGCGATCTTTATCGCTGGTGCCTATGGCGCGACGGCGAGCCCCGGTCTCTTTCTGGGACACCCCCCGGCGGTAGAGTGTGTCGTCCAGCGCCCCTAAACGCTATCTTCACATCTTACTTACATAGTTGACCGTGAGCGATGCTGGTCGGGAACCATGTTTTCCGTGCCGGTTGTGTGCGCCCGACGGAGGTTTTTCGATGCGTGTTTCGCGTGGGTTGAGTTTGCTGTCACCGGTCTTGCTGGCCGCCACCATGCTGGCGGGCTGCGCGACGAATGGCGGCGCCCGACCCGAACTGCCGCCGGCCGCCTTTGTCGCCAGCAAGGAGCAACCGGGCGAGGAATATGTCATCGGTCCGCTCGATTCGCTCCAGATCTTCGTGTGGCGCAACCCGGAACTGTCGGCCAAGGTCCAGGTGCGCCCCGACGGCCGCATCACGACGCCGCTGGTCAACGACATGCCGGCGGTTGGCAAGACCCCGGCGATGCTCGCCGACGACATGAAGCTGGCGCTCGCGGAATATATCCAGGACCCAATCGTCAGCGTCATCGTCGACAGTTTTTCGGGAACGTACAGCCAGCAGGTCCGCATCGTCGGTGCGACCGAAAAGCCGGCCGCGCTACCCTATCGCGCCAACATGACGCTGCTCGACGCGATGATCGCCGTCGGGGGACTGAACGAATATGCCGCCGGAAACCGCGCGCGGCTGATCCGCTACGATCGCGCGACCGGCAAGCAAAAGGAATATAAGCTCAGCATCAACCGGCTGCTGAAGAACGGCGATTCATCCGCCAACGTCAGGCTCGAACCGGGCGATGTGATCATCATCCCCGAGAGCATGTTCTAAAAGGACGATCGCGTGACCGGCCTTTACGAAGAGATCAGGATCGCGGCCCATGCGATCTGGACGCGGCGCTGGCTGGCGCTGGCGATCGCCTGGGGCATCTGCATCCTGGGTTGGCTCGCCGTCAGCCAGATCCCGAGCCGGTATGAAAGCCGGGCGCGCGTATTCGTTCAGATGCGCTCCATCCTGCCCGCCGGCGCTGACCCTTCGGCGATGGGCGACCAGCAGCGCGACATCGATACCGTGCGCCAGACGCTGACCTCGTCGGTCAACCTGCAGAAGGTCGTGCGCGGCACCGACCTGGCGAAGACGGTCTCGTCCGATCGCGACATCGCGGATCGTGCTGCCGGGCTGCAGAATGCGATCAAGATCACCGCGCAGCAGGACAATCTTTTCGAGATCGTCTCGACCGCAGCGTCGCCGAAGCTCGCCACCAGCATCACCCAAAAGCTGATCGACATCTTCGTCGAAACCAACCTGTCGGACGACCGCCAGCAGAGCAGCCAGACGCTGCAGTTCCTCGACGGCCAGCTCGAAACGCTCGGCGGCAAGCTGCAGGATGCCGAGGCGAAGCGCGCCGATTTTCAGAACCGCTACCTCGGCTCGCTGCCGGGCACCGGATCGGTCAGCGACCGCATCGGCGCGGCGCGCGCTCAGTTGAACCAGGTGGACGGCGATCTCGCCGCTGCCTCGACCAGCCTCGCTGCGTTGCAGGGGCAACTCGCCGGTACGCCTGCAACGATCGCGGGCGGCGGGGGCGGTGCGCCGGGTGTTGGCCCTGCACGCGCGCGGGTCGCTGCGATCCAGGGCCAGCTCGCCGACGCGCGTGGCCGCGGCTATACCGATAATCATCCGGACGTGGTGGCCCTGAAGGCCCAACTCGCCCAGGCACAGGCCGCTGCGCGCAGCGAACCGGCGGGCGCCGCTGCCGCCGGCGGGGTCCCGAATCCCGCCCATGTGTCGCTGCAATCGATGATGGCGGACCGTCAGGCCAATGTCGCTGCGCTGCGCATCCGTCGCCAGCAATTGCAGGGTGATCTCGACACGCTGAACGCGAAGCTGACCGAGGATCCCGAGGTCGCCGCGCAACAGGGGGAGATCGAGCGCAATTACACGGTGCTCAAGGATCAATACGATCGTCTGCTCGCACAGCGCGAACAGGTGAACCTGCGCAGCCAGGCCCAGACCCAGACAGACGCAGTCAAATTCTCGGTCATCGATCCGCCCACCCAACCGCGCGCTCCGTCCGCGCCCAACCGGGTGCTGTTGCTGACGGGCGTGCTGATCGCCGGCATCTTTGGCGGCATCGGCGGCGCGTTCGCCATGTCCCGGGTGCAGGCGACGTTCCCGACGGCGCAGCGGCTGGAGAAGGCGTCAGGCATGCCGGTGATCGGGTCGATCGGCGAAATGCTGACGCGTCGGCAGGCCGAACTGCGGCGCAAGCGCCTGAAGCTGTTTGCTGGCGGCGTCGGCGCGCTGGGTGTCAGCTACGTGGCGCTGCTTGGCGTCGAAATGCTCCAGCGGGGATTAGCGGCATGACCAACGCCAGAAAGCGCGAAGAGTCGCTGATCGAGCGTGCAGCGCAGGTCTATGACTTTGGCGCTCACCTCCGCCGCCGCGACGTGGTGCCGGCGTCGGAGCCGGAGGCGCCAGCGCAGGATCCGGTCGCCACCCGGTTGCTCGCCGACGATCCTGTTGCTTTGCCCCCCGCTGCGGACGACCCGGTCGACGCTACCGTGCCAGAGGCGGCGCCGCATGATCAACCGTCGGCTGACGACGAGCCGCTCGACCTCACCTTTGACCTTCTCGCTGCTGCGCCGCCTGCGCCGGAGGGGGCCGAGGCTCTGTCACCGATGGCCGCCGCAACGCTGATGGCCATTCCGCCCGAGCTTCGCGCTGGGGCCGAGGAAGAAGATGCGCCGATCCTCTACGACGACGGTATCGCGCGGATCGATCGGGCAATGCTGGCGGAGAAGGGCATGCTCGTCCCGGGCGCACCGATCGGCGCGCTGGCCGAGGAGTTCCGGCTGGTAAAGCGGCAGCTGCTGCTCAACGCCCGCGCCATCGCGAAAGGGCCATTGGGCGAGCGGTCCCGCACGATCCTGGTGGGGTCCGGCAAGCCTGGTGACGGCAAGACCTTCTGCGCGATCAATCTCGCGATCAGCCTCGCCGCCGAGCGCGATGTCGAGGTGCTGCTCGTCGACAGCGACTTCGCGAAGCCCGACATCATGGCCTCGCTCGGGCTCGATGATTCAACCGGCTTGCTCGACATCCTGGCGGACGAAACGCTCGATCCCGAGGCGTTTGTCGTCCGCACCGACGTGCCGCAACTGTCGCTGTTGCCCGCCGGCAAGCGCAGCCATTCCGATACGGAACTGCTCGCCAGCGCGCGGACCGGCGACGTGATCGATCAGCTGCTGGCCAACGATCCTCGCCGCATCATCGTATTCGATACGCCGCCGGCGCTCGCCGCGTCGCCAGCCTCCGTCCTCGCCCTGCTGGTCGGCCAGGTGATGCTGGTCGTTCGTGCCGACCGGACCACGGAAGCGGATGTGCGCGAGGCCGTCGCGCTGCTCGACGGTTGTGAACAGATCAGTCTGGTGCTGAATTCGCGGTCCTATGAGCCGGGCGGCGGCCGCTTTGGCAGCTATTATGGTCATCAGGGGTAACCCGGTGGGCGTGCGGCATCACTTGGCCGGCGGCGTGGCTCTGGCGGCGCTGGTGGCGTCCGGCGGAGCCGAGGCGCGTACCCGCTATGTGCAGCCTTATGTTGAGCTTTCGCAGGTCGTTGCAGCGGATCTCACCAACGATGAAGTGCTGACCTATTCTCAGGTTGCGGTCGGGGTCGATGCCGGCGTCTCGGGCCGGAATGTCGAGGGGCAGGTCAGCTACCGCTACGAACGGCGGATCCAGTGGAACGATCGCTACGCCGACGATAGCGTGCACACCGGCCTCGCCCGTGCCTCGGCGCGGGTCGCCCCGGGCTTTTCCATCGAGGGCGGTGCCATCGCGACGCGGGCGCGCAGCGACATTCGCGGTGCGGCGCCAGGCACATTTGTCGGGCCGGCCGACAATCTGACCCAGGTCTATTCGCTCTACGCCGGTCCCAGCGTCACGACGCAGGCCGGGCCAGTGCGGATCGCAGCATCCGCCTTTGCCGGCTACACGAAGGTGGAAGCGCCGCGTGCGACTGGGGTCGCACCAGGGCAGCAGCGGCTCGATTACTACGATGATTCGCGCAACGTCGTGGCGCAGGCGTCGGCCGGCGTTGCGGCGGGCACCGTATTGCCCGTCGGCGTGACGGTCAGTGGCGCGTATGAACGCGAGGAGGCGGGCCAGCTCGACCAGACATACGAGGGGTATTTCGCGCGGGGCGACGTGACGGTGCCGGTCAGTCGCACCGTCGCGCTCCGGGCGGGCGCGGGCTACGAAAAGATCGAAACGACCCAGCGCGACGCGCTGCTCGACGCGAGCGGCAATCCGGTGATCGATCGCAACGGACGCTTCGTGACTGATCCGGGCTCACCAGCGCGGATCGCCTACAACACCGACGGCCTCATCTACGATGCCGGGGTGATCTGGCGGCCCAGCCCCCGGCTCGAGCTTCAGGCCAACGCTGGATACCGCTATGGCGGCGACACCTATTTCGGCTCGCTCAACTGGAACATCGCGCGCGACAGCGGGCTCCAGATCGTGCTGTACGATGGCATCGGTACGTTCGGGCGACAGCTGCGCAACGGCCTGCGCGATCTGCCCACCGCCTTTCAGGGCTCGGCCAACCCGTTCGGTCAGCAGTTCAACGGCTGTGTCTTCGGCGGCAACCCCGGCGGAGGCGCCGTCGGCGGCGCAGGGGCATGTCTCAACGACGTCTTCCAGTCGATCTCCACCGCCAGCTATCGCGCGCGGGGCATCGACGGCGTGATCTCCACCCGTCGTGGCCGAACCGCATATGGCTTTGGCGCGGGCTACGCCAACCGCCGGCTCAACGTGCCGCAGCTTGCGGAGGGGACCGTCGCCTACGGGATCACCGACGAAAGCTATTATGCGCAGCTTTTCTGGTCACGCGCGCTCAGCCGCGTGTCGCAGGTCGATGCCAATCTGTTCGCCAATTATTATGAAAGCGGGCTGCCGGGCGCGGACGGCGTGTTCAACCTGGGCGCCACGGGCACCTACAGCCACCAGTTCGGCCGGATCGGCACGGTGGCGTCGCTGGGCGTTTACACCTTCGACCAGGAACGCTTCGATAGCCAATGGTCGGCACAGGCGCTGCTCGGCGCGCGTTATACCTTCTGAGGAAGCTTGGTATGTACGAGGATCATTTCGGCCTGACCGAACGCCCGTTCCAGCTGACGCCGGACCCGCGTTACTGGTTCGATTCGGCCACGCACAAGAAGGCGATGGCCTATCTCGGCTATGGCCTTGCGCAGGGTGAGGGCTTCATCGTCATCACGGGCGACATCGGCGCCGGCAAGACGACGCTGGTGGGCCACGTGACCGAACAGATTGATCCGGCGAACCTTTCGGTCATTACCATCGTGTCGACCGCGATCGAGGCGGACGATCTGTTGCGGGTGGTGGCGAGCGGGCTTGATATCGATCCCGTAGGCCGAACCAAGGCCGAGCTGCTGACGCTGATCGAACGCGGGCTTCACGCAGTCGCGCGGACTGGCCGGCGCACGTTGCTGATCGTCGACGAGGCGCAGGCGCTTCCTGTGTCGGCGCTCGAAGAGCTTCGCATGCTGTCCAACTTCCAGGCCGGCAACCGCGCGCTGCTGCAGATATTCCTTCTGGGCCAGCCCGAGTTCCGCGAGCGGCTGAACGGATCCGACCGGCTGGAGCAACTGCGCCAGCGCGTGATCGCCATCCATCATCTCGACCCGATGGAGCCAGAGGAAGTCGCCGATTACGTCGCCCACCGGCTACGCATTGCGGGGTGGAAGGGCACACCCGATTTCGCCGACAACGTGTTCCAGGTTTTGCACCGTGCGACCGGCGGCGTACCGCGGCGGTTGAACCAGTTGATGGGCCGTGTCCTGCTGCACGCAGCGATCACCGACGCGACGGTGATCGATGCGGCGCTGGTCAACACCGTGCGCGCCGACGCCGCCAAGGACCTGCCGAGCGCTGCACGGGTGACGCCGGCGGTGCGCGCCGTGCCCGACCCGATCCGGTCCGCGCCGTTGGAGGCCGTGTCTCCTAGCGCCGACACCGACGCCGAGCTGCGGCAGCGCATTGCCGCGCTGGAGTCGCGGGTGGAGGAGCAGGATGCCGCCCTGCGCCGCATCCTCACGCTGCTGGTCGACTGGGTGGAAAGCGACACGCCCGCCCCGCGCGGCAGCCTGGAGGCAATACGCGGCGCGGCTGCATGACATGCCCATCGTCAACGGAATGTCGGTCGACGTGGAGGAATGGTTCCAGGTCGGCGCCTTCGAACGCACCATCGACAAGAACGACTGGGATCGCCTCGAAAGCCGGGTCGTCGCGAACACCGGCACCGTCCTCGACCTGTTCGGCGAGGCAGGGGTGACGGCCACATTCTTCACGCTCGGCTGGGTGGCGCATCGTCACCCGGCATTGATCCGGCGGATCGTTGCCGAAGGGCATGAGGTCGCTAGCCACGGCTGGGATCATCAGCGGGTTTTCACCATGACCGCGGACCAGTTCCGTGCCGATCTGCAGCGGGCACGGATCGCGCTGGAGGATGCCGGCGGCGTCGCCGTGACGGGCTATCGCGCGCCCAGCTTCTCCATCGACACGCGCACGCCATGGGCGCATCCCGTGCTGGCGGAGGACGGCTATGCCTATTCCTCCAGCGTGGCCCCTGTGGCGCATGACCATTATGGCTGGCGGGAGAGCCCACGTTTTCCGTGGCGACCCCTCGCCGACGCATCGTTGATCGAGCTGCCGGTTTCCACTGCCGAGCTGGCGCGTCGGCGCATGGCCGTCGGAGGTGGCTTCTTCCGCCTGCTGCCGGCCGCGTTGACCGACACGGCGGTACGCCAGTCCAACCAGGCTGGCCACGCGGGCATGTTCTACTTTCATCCCTGGGAGGTCGATCCGGCCCAGCCGCGCGTCGCTGGAGCCCCGCTTCGCTCCAGGCTGCGGCACTACAGCCGGCTCGGCGCCATGGCCGGCAAGTTGCGCCGCCTGCTCGGACGCCATCGCTGGGGCCGTGTCGACGCCGTGGCCGTGCAGGAACGGCGCTGGTGAGCGGCGCGCTGGGTGCCGTCGCGGACCGGGTCCTCGTTCGCGATGCCGTCGGCGAGGATGAGCGTATAGATGCCTTCGTGCGCGCGCACCCGGATGCCACCCCCTTTCATCTGACCGGCTGGACGAAAGCGGTGGAGGTGGGTTGCGGGCAGCGTGGCCGTTTCCTGATCGCCGAACGCGACGGAGTAATTATCGGCCTGCTGCCGCTGACCGAGATGCGGTCCCCCCTCTTCGGCAAGGCGCTGGTATCGGCTGGCTTCGCCGTCGGCGGGGGCGTGCTGGGCGAAGGCACCCGGCCGCTCGCCGCCGCCGCCCGCGCGCTTGGCTGTCCCTCCGTGGAGTTGCGCGGCGGTCCGGTGCCGGACGGCTGGTCGAGCGACAGCAGCAGCTATCTCGGCTTTGCGCGACCGCTCGCGGCGGATGACGACGCCGAACTGCTCGCCATCCCCCGCAAGCAGCGCGCCGAGGTGCGCAAGTCGCTCACCAGCGATCTTGAGGTGGTCACCGGCGGCGCTGAACTCGCTGGCGAACATTACCGGGTATACGCCGACTCGGTTCGCAACCTGGGCACGCCTGTGTTTCCCCGCCGCCTCTTTACCGAGGCGCTGGCGCGTCTCGACAGTGACATTCTGACGGTGCGCTGGCAGGGCCGCGCCGTGGCGAGCGTCCTCAGCCTGTATTTCAACGGCGTGGCTTATCCCTTTTGGGGCGGCGGCACCGTGGCGGCGCGTGCGCTGCGCGCCAATGACCGGATGTATTTCGCGCTGATGGCGCATGCCCGCGCGCGTGGCTGCACGCATTTCGACTTTGGCCGGTCCAAGACGGGGACCGGGCCCGCGGCGTTCAAGAAGAACTGGGGGTTCGAGGGCGTGCCGCTGACCTACGCGCGATGGTCGGACGGCCCCGCGCGAGAGGTTAATCCCCTCAACCCGAAATATGCCCTGATGGTGCGCGGGTGGAAGAAACTGCCGCTTCCGCTGGCGACACTTGTCGGTCCCTGGATCAGCCGCGGGCTCGGCTAGGGTGGAGATCCTGTTCCTGGCGCATCGTGCGCCGTTCCCGCCTGACCGCGGCGATCGCATCCGCAGCTTCAACATCCTGTTGTATCTGGCAGCGCGGGCGCGGGTGCATCTGGTCGCCTTTGTCGAGGAGGACGGAGCCATTGCGCCAGAGCACCGAGCGCGGGTCGACGAATGCATCCTGGTGCGCCGGACCAAGCCGCACGTGCGTGCCGCGGCCGAGGCACTCGCCACCGGTCGCCCAGTGTCGCTGACTGCCTTCGCCGACTGCCGGATCAAGACCGCGGTGAACGATCTGCTCGCCCGCCGGTCGATCGACGCGATCTACGCCTTTTCGGGGCAGATGGCGCAATATCTGCCGGGGCAGTTCCCGCGCGTCATCATGGATTTCGTCGATCTCGATTCCGCGAAGTTCGCCGCCTACGCCGCCGATGCACACGGACCGATGCGGTGGATGATGCAGCGCGAGGCACGGCTGCTCCACGCGTTCGAGCGGCAGGTTGCGGGTCGCGTTACCGCCAGCCTGTTCGTCAGCGAACCCGAGGCCGCGCTTCTTCCCGGAAGCCTGGCTGTCGAAAACGGCATCGACACGCTCCGCTACGATCCGGCGCTGGTCACGCCGGTGCCCGCAGCCCATCCGTTGATCGTCTTCACGGGCCAGATGGACTATCGCCCCAATGTGGACGCCGTTGCCTGGTTTGCCGAGCGGGTCATGCCGCTGCTCCCCGATGCGCATTTCGCGATTGTCGGTCGTGCGCCCACGCCCCGGGTTCGCGCATTGGCTGGCCCCCGCGTCACGGTGACGGGGGAGGTCGCCGACGTTCGCTCCTGGCTGGCCGCTGCGGACGTCGTCGTTGCACCGCTGCATCTCGCGCGCGGGATCCAGAACAAGGTGCTGGAGGCAATGGCGATGGCTCGTCCGGTGGTTGCCAGCCCTGCCGCGGCGGAGGGCATCGATCATGCCGGCACCCTTCGTCTCGCGGTGCAGCCGGAGGATTATGCGGCCACGATCCGGGAACTACTCGCCGGCCCTGAGCAGGCCGACCAACTCGGCACAGCTGCGCGGCGGCAGGTGATCGGCCGCTACGGCTGGGATGCCCGGCTGAAGCCGCTCGACACGCTTCTCGGTCTGGGGCCGGCATGAGGCTCGCGCTCTCTCGCCCCGCTGCCCCGGCAGCCGCAGCGTGGAGGGTGCATCTCTCGTTGCTTGTGCTGGCGTCGGCGGCGATCCTCCTGCTGTTCCGTCGCGACGTTGCCGACCTGCTGACGCTGTGGTGGACCAGTACGACCTACGGCCACTGCCTGTTCATCCTGCCAGTGGTCGGGTGGCTCGTCTGGACGCGGGGGCGGGAACTTGCCGCGCTGCGCCCCGCCGCCTGGTGGCCCGGCCTCGCGCTGGTGGCGGCTGGCGGGGCGGGATGGCTGATGGGGGAGGCCGCCGGGGTTGCGGCTGCGCGTCATTTCGGCGTTCTGATCACGCTTGAGGGTGCCGTCGTCACCATTCTGGGGCCGCATGTCGGCCGCGCGCTCCTCTTTCCTCTCGCTTACGCTTTTTTCGCGATCCCCTTCGGCGAATGGCTTGAGCCGCCGCTGCAACAGGTGACGGTGCGGATCGTCATGCCGCTCCTGCATCTGGCCGGTGTGCCGGCCGCGGCGGACGGCGTCCTGATCCATGCAGGCCCCTATTATTTTGAAGTGGCAGAGGCATGTTCCGGGTCGAAGTTCGTGCTGTCGATGCTCGCCTTCGCCGCGCTGGTGGCGAACACTTGCTTCCGGTCGCGCCGCCGCCGGGCTATATTCCTTGCGGTGTCGCTGGTGCTGCCGGTGCTCGCCAACGGGGTGCGTGCGTTCGGCACGATCTACGCTGCGCAACTCGTCGGGCTCCAGGCCGCCACCGGATTTGACCACATCGTGTACGGCTGGCTGTTCTTCGCGCTTGTCATGGCCGTCGTCATGGCGGTCGGCTGGCGGTGGTTCGACCGAGCGCCCGATGATCCCGCTTTTGATCCTGCCACGCTTCCAGCGCCTTCGACCAGGGTCATTACCGCGCCGGTCGCCGCCCTTCTAGTGATCGCCACCACCGCGATCTTCCCGGCATGGGCCGGCGGACTTGGCGCGCGAACGCAACCGTTGCCGAGGGGGATCGACCTGCCGGAGGTGCCGGGCTGGACGCGCGCGCCGCTGAGCACCCGGGCGTCGTGGCAACCCTTCTATCCCTCTGCCGATCATCAGGTGATCGGCCGCTACGTCGATGCTCAGGGGCGCGCCGTCGACGTGGCGATCGCGGTGTTCGGCCACCAGGAAGAGGGCAAGGAGATCATCTCCTATGGCACCGGCGTCCTGCGCGAAGGGGATCGCTGGGTCCGTATCGCAAACCCGCCGCCAATAGACGGTGGTTCGGCCATGCGGATCACCGCGGCGGCAAGCGATGGGAAGCCGGTGGAGCGTCTCGTGGTCACATGGTACCGGGTCGGCGGAATCGTGACCAGCCAGCCCGCCATCGTCAAACTCGCCACACTGCGCGCCCGTCTGCTCGGTGGTGAGCCGGGGGCGGTCGCGCTTCACCTGTCCGCGGTGAAGGCGCCCGATGTCGATCCGGCAGCCGACGTGGCACGTTTCCGCGCGGCACTTGGCCCGCTCGATGAGGTAACCGCTGCGGTGATGCGCTGATGTGCGGCCTCGCCGGTCTCTATTATCCCGAGACGCCCAAGCCGGTCGATCCCGCGCGCATCCGCACGATGATCGACGCCATGGCCGCGCGCGGCCCCGACGGGGAGGGGGTGTGGACCGCGCCGGGCGTCGGCTTTGGTCACCGGCGATTGTCGATCATCGACGTCGAAGGCTCGCCGCAGCCGATGCACGATCCTTCGGGCGCGCTGTCGGTGCTCTTCAACGGCTGCATCTACAATTATCGCGAATTGCGCGCGGAGCTTCGCGCGAAGGGGTGGGCGTTCCAGACCGCTGGCGACACCGAAGTGCTGCTGGCGGCATGGTCCGCCTGGGGCCCGGCGATGCTGGACCGGCTCGACGGGATGTTCGCCTTCGTGCTGCACGACTCGCGATCGCAGCGGCTGTTCATGGCGCGCGACCGACTGGGCGTGAAGCCGCTACACTATGCCCGCCTTGCTGATGGGGCGCTGGCCTTCTCATCCGAGCTGAAGGGGTTGCTGGCGCACCCGCTGCTGCGCCGCGTCGCAGACGTGCGCGCGGTCGAGGACTTCATGGCCTTCGGCTATGTGCCGGATGACGCCTGCATCATCGCCGGGGTGAGTAAGCTTCCCGCCGGCCACTACCTGTTGGTGGAGCGCGGCAAGCCTGTCCCCGCACCCATTCAATGGTGGGACGTATCCTTTGCCGATCGGCGGCGTGGCTCGGTGCGCGCGCTGGAAGAGGAACTGGTCGACCATCTGCGCACCGCGGTGCGGTCGCGCCTCGTCGCGGATGTACCATTGGGTGCGTTCCTGTCGGGCGGGGTGGACAGTTCGGCGGTGGTTGCCCTGATGGCGGAGGCGACCCCACAGGCGGTGCGCACCTGTACGATCGGCTTTGACGAGGCAGGCCATGACGAGCGTGGCTATGCTGCGCTGGTCGCGGATCGCTTTCGCACCGATCATAGCGAGCGGGTGGTCCGATCCGACGATTTCGGTCTGATCGACCGCATCGTCGCCGCCTTTGATGAACCCTTCGCTGACGCGTCCGCGCTCGCCACCTATCAGGTCTGTGCCTTGGCGCGGGAGAAGGTGACCGTGGCGCTGTCGGGTGATGGCTCGGACGAGATATTCGCCGGATACCGTCGCTATCGTTTCCAGGCGGCGGAGGAACGCGTGCGCGCGATCCTTCCCGCTGAGTGGCGCCGTCGGGTCTTCGGCGCGGTAGGCGCCGCTTATCCGAAGGCGGATTGGGCGCCGCGGCCGCTGCGCGCGAAGACGACGTTGCTGTCGCTCGCGATGGACGGCGGGGAGGGATATGCACGCGCCGTCGGCGTGACCGATCCAGCGCTGCGACGCCGGCTGTTCACCGATGCCGCGCGTCGGGCGCTCGGCGGGCATCGGGCGGAGGATCGCTACGTCGCCGCCATGGCTGCGGCCCCCGCTCGCGACGCGATCGACCGGGCGCAATATGCCGACATCAAGATCTGGCTGCCGGGGGATATCCTGGCCAAGACGGATCGCACCAGCATGGCCGTCAGCCTGGAGGCGCGCGAACCATTGCTCGATCACCGGCTGGTCTCCTTCGCCGCGTCGCTCCCCGCCTCGCTTCGTCTGCGGCGAGGCGAGGGCAAGTGGCTGATGAAGAAGGCGATGGAGCGCTATTTGCCCAAGCAGGTGCTGTACCGGCCCAAGATGGGCTTCGTGACGCCGGTCAGCGCCTGGTTCCGTGGGCCGCTCGCCGGGGAAGCCGCGGCTCTCGCACGGTCGCGCACCCTCGCGGATACCGGCTGGTTCGATCTTGCCGCGCTGGCGGATCTCGCCGAAGCGCATCGCTCCGGCCGGGCCGAGCATGGACGGACCTTGTGGCAGTTCGTGATGCTGGAACGAAGCCTGCGGCGGCTGTTCGGCTGACCAGCACTACTGGCGCGCGCGCGCCTGCCACGTCTGATATTGCTCCACCGCTGACGAACGGCGCAGCACCCGCGCCATCGGGTCGACCACAACATGCTGACCCGCAGGAACGGTCAAGGTCCCGCTGCCACCCGCCATCGCGATCCGTTCGACGCGATCGCCGATCTTCACCTCCATCGGCATCGGGAAGCGACTGCCCTCGCGCCACTCCAGCCGCAGCGTGTCACCGTCACGCCGTACGGTCAGGTCGGGTAGTTCGGCGCGTCGAAGATAGGCATCGAAGAACCAGCCGAGATCCTGGCCGCTTTCCTCCTTTACGATCGCCTCGAACTCCCGCGTGGAGCCGAAACGCGGCCGGAAGTTGCCGGGTGCAGGATCTTTACGGCCGTAGACCAGCCGGCGTATCGCACGATAAAAAGCGTCATCGCCGATCAGCCCTCGCAGCGTGTGCAGTGTCAGCGCGCCCTTATAGTAGATGTCGGTCCCCGCGCCCCCGAGGGACGGCTCATACACCTCCTCCTCGCTCAGCAACTTGTCCCGGACAATTGGCGCGCGATTGGTGATCCGGTTGCGCTGTGTCTCCAGCATGGTGAGGTAACGCGCGTCGCCCTCGCGCCAGAGACCGTATAATGGCTGCATATATTGGGCAAAGCCCTCATGCAGCCAATAATCATCCCAGTTCGCCGCCGTTACTTGGTTGCCGAACCATTCATGCGCGAACTCATGGTGAAACAGCCAGTCGAAGCCTTCCGGTGCCTTGGCGTAATTGTTGCCATAGGCGTTGATGGTCTGGTGCTCCATGCCCATGTGCGGCGTTTCGACGACGCCGACCTTTTCATCGGCAAAAGGGTAGGGGCCGATGACTTGTTCGAAGAAGTCGAGGGTCGGCGCAAATTCGGCGAACAACGCCTTCGCCTGTTCGGTCTTTCCGGGCAAGTACCAGTAATACAGCGGGATTTCGTTGCCGTAGCGGCTGCGGTACGTGCCGGTGAGTTCCTCGAACGGTCCCACGGCGAGCGCGATGGCATAGGTATTCGGCTGCCGGGCGCGCCAGTTCCAGCGCGTCCGCCCGTCGCTGAGCGTATCGACGCCGATCAACCGCCCGTTCGACGGCGCCTTCAGCCCCGGTGGTACGGTGATGTGGAGATCGACCAGCGCCGGCTCGCCCGAAGGGAAGTCGAGGCATGGCCATAATTGGTCGCAGCCATAGCCCTGCGTGGTGGTGGCGACCCAAGGGCGACCATCGGGCGTGCTGCTCCAGACGATACCGTCATCCCAGGGGGCGTTCAGCGCGACGTGCGGCGTGCCGCCATAGGTGATCCGCGCCTGCACCTTCTCGCCGGCGGCCAACGGTTTCGGCAGCGCAATGACCAGCTGCCCCTCGGGATTGCTCCACGCCCGTTTCGACAGGGGCGATCCGTCGATCGCGATCGATGATACGGGAAGATTGCGATCCAGATCGATCACCAGCCGTGCCAATGGCGCGCGCGCGGTGAAGGTCAGGAGCGCATCGCCCCGGATGCGGCGCTGCCGCGGCACGACTTCGAACGACAGGTCGGCGTGGTCAAAGCGGACCGCAGTCTGCTCGGCCGGCCTCGGTCCGCCGGACATTCGGGTTTGGGCGGTCAGTGGTGGCTGGCCCTTGTCCGGCAGCGAGGATGCCGCCGCGATCAGCAGAAGAAGCGAGATCATGCAGAATAAGAATGCTGCAGCACGTTATCGGCTCCGCAAGCGACATGCGGCGATTGATGGACAAGCGCGCCACCCCATATACACTGCAAATCGCCGCCTGTTCGAAGCGGCGCCGGAGTTTGCATGACCCAGACCTACCCTCTTCTGCCCCTGCGCGACATTGTCGTTTTCCCGCACATGATCGTGCCGCTGTTCGTCGGTCGCGACAAGTCGGTCGCTGCGCTTGAGGCAGCGATGGCCGCGGACAAGGAAATTTTCCTCGTCGCGCAGCTTGATCCGGCCGAGGATGATCCCAAGGCGGACGACCTCTATGATATTGGCGTCACCGCGACGGTGCTTCAGCTGCTGAAGCTGCCTGATGGCACGGTGCGCGTGCTCGTCGAGGGCAAGCAGCGCGGCCGGCTCGGCGGTCTCGTCGACGCTGGCAGCTATGTGACGACCGAAGTGACTCCGATCGAGGAGGTTGAGGCCGAGGGCACCGAGGTGTCGGCGCTGATGCGGTCCGTGATCGACCAGTTCGAGAATTACGCCAAGCTCAACCGCAAGCTGCCCGCGGAAACCGCCTCGCAGCTGGGCGAGATCGAAGACGCCTCGCGCCTCGCCGATGCGGTGGCTGGCAACATCTCGATCAAGGTTGCGGACAAGCAGTCGCTGCTGATCGAGTCCGATCCTGCCCGCCGGCTGGAGATGGTCTATGCCTTCATGGAAGGCGAGCTCGGCGTCTTGCAGGTCGAGAAGAAGATCAAAAGCCGCGTCAAGCGCCAGATGGAGAAGACGCAGCGCGAATATTACCTCAACGAGCAGCTGAAGGCGATCCAGCGCGAGCTCGGCAACGAGGGCGAGGAAGGCGAAGGCGACGAGATCGGCGAGCTGACGCAGAAGATCGCGACGCTGAAGCTTTCCAAGGAAGCGCGCACCAAGGCCACGGCCGAGCTGAAGAAGCTGAAGACCATGGCGCCCATGAGCGCCGAGGCGACCGTCGTGCGCAACTATCTCGACGTGCTGCTCGGCCTGCCATGGGGCAAGAAGTCGAAGCTGAAGAAGGACATCGCCGCGGCGCAGGCGATCCTCGACGAGGATCATTATGCGCTGGAGAAGGTGAAGGACCGGATCGTCGAATATCTCGCGGTCCAGGCGCGCACCAACAAGCTGAAGGGGCCGATCCTGTGCCTCGTCGGCCCGCCGGGCGTGGGCAAGACGAGCCTCGGCAAGTCGATCGCCAAGGCGACCGGCCGCGAGTTCATCCGCCAGTCGCTGGGCGGCGTGCGCGACGAGGCCGAGATCCGTGGCCATCGCCGGACGTACATCGGCTCGCTGCCGGGCAAGATCGTGACGAACCTGCGCAAGGCAGGGGCGGCGAACCCCTTGTTCCTGCTCGACGAGATCGACAAGCTCGGCCAGGATTTCCGCGGCGATCCCGCCTCGGCGCTGCTCGAGGTGCTGGATCCGGAGCAGAACAGCAAGTTCAATGATCACTATCTGGAGATCGATATCGATCTTTCGGACGTGATGTTCGTCTGCACGGCGAACACGCTGAACCTGCCGCAGCCGCTGCTCGATCGCATGGAGATCATCCGCCTCGAAGGCTACACCGAGGACGAGAAGGTGGAGATCGCCGAGCGTCACCTGATCGCCAAGCAGATCGAGGCGCATGGCCTGAAGGACGGCGAGTTCACGCTGACCCAGGAGGGCCTGCGCGCGCTGATCCAACGCTATACTCGTGAGGCCGGCGTGCGCACGCTGGAGCGCGAGATCGCCAAGCTCGCCCGCAAGGCGCTGCGCCAGATCCTTGAGGGCAAGGCGACCAGCGTCACCATCACGCCGGAGAACCTCCACGAGTTCGCGGGTGTGCAGAAGTATCGCCAT
Source organism: Sphingomonas sp. ABOLG (assembly GCF_003950435.1). Classification (NCBI taxonomy): domain Bacteria; kingdom Pseudomonadati; phylum Pseudomonadota; class Alphaproteobacteria; order Sphingomonadales; family Sphingomonadaceae; genus Sphingomonas; species Sphingomonas sp. ABOLG. Next base: position 43,948 of record NZ_QQWW01000013.1, on the reverse strand, counting down.
GGCCTGTCCGAGGAGGAGAACCAGATCGGCGCCGTGACCGGCCTCGCCTGGACCGAGGTGGGCGGCGAACTGCTGACGATCGAAAGTGTGACGGTGCCCGGCAAGGGCGCGATCAAGCTGACCGGCAAGCTGGGCGATGTGATGAAGGAATCGGCGGAGACGGCGATGAGCTTCATCAAGGCGCGCGCGCCGTCCTACGGGATCAAGCCGAGCCTGTTCCACCGCAAGGACGTGCACGTCCACTTGCCGGAAGGCGCGGTGCCGAAGGACGGCCCGTCGGCCGGTATCGGCCTCGTCACCTGCATCGTTTCCACGTTGACCGGCGTGCCGGTGAAGAAGGAAGTGGCGATGACCGGCGAGGTCACGCTGCGCGGCCGCGTGCTGCCGATCGGCGGCCTGAAGGAGAAGCTGCTCGCGGCGTTGCGCGGCGGTATCACCACGGTGCTGATCCCGCAGGAGAATGAGAAGGACCTCGCGGACATCCCGCAGAACATCAAGGACGGCCTGAAGATCGTACCGGTGACGCATGTCGACGAGGTGCTTCGCCTCGCACTGACCGAGCCGCTGGAAGCGATCGACTGGACCGACGCGGACGAGCTGGCGGCGCAGCCGCCGGCCCCGATCGCGCCGGCCGGGGGGGAGCTTCACCACTAAGTTCCTTTAAGGCAGCGAAAACGGGACACGGCGGTTCATCGCGACCGCCGTGGTTTCGTTTGACACTGAACGGGCCAGCCGTCTTACTGGAACGAGCGGCCTCGCGCGGGCCGAATCCGTATTTTTTCGAATATCCGCAAAGCCAAACGGGGGTCGGTGCATGAATAAGCAGGAGTTGATCGCGACGGTTGCGACCGCGTCGGGACTCGCCAAGGGCGATGCCACGCGCGCGGTCGAGGCCGTGTTCGACACGATTACTGCGCAGCTCAAGAAGGGCGATGAAGTGCGCCTGGTCGGCTTCGGCACCTTTGCGGTGACGAAGCGCAAGGCGTCGACGGGTCGCAATCCGCGGACTGGCGAACCGATGACGATCAAGGCGTCGAGCCAGCCGAAGTTCAAGGCGGGCAAGGTGCTGAAGGATTCGTTGAACTAATTTGATGATGGCGGGCTGGACAGGCGGCGCGATGCCTCCTAAAGGCCCGCTTCCGGTTTCGAGCTGAAAGGCTCTCCGGGCGCGTAGCTCAGCGGTAGAGCACACCCTTCACACGGGTGGGGTCACAGGTTCAATCCCTGTCGCGCCCACCATATACAAAGCCCCGCAGGTCGATCGACCGGCGGGGCTTCCTGTATCACGGGGCCTGAGCTTCGTGCCTCAAGCCATTGTGGTGGCGCGACTTGTCACGCGGCCCGGCGGGAGAGGAGCGGCGATGCGCCTGCTCCCCCCAGACGGGCCAGATCCTCGCCGCGATCAGTCCTTCCAGCACCAGTAGAGCTGCGCCGGCGGCACGTTCCACCATTCCATGTCATGGTCGATGCGGGCGAAGTGCGGGGACAGGAAGTCGCGCACCTTGGGGCTGAACTGATAGACGAGGAAGGCGCCGCCGGGGCGGATGACGCGGTGCGTCGCCTCCGCGATCGCCGGGCCGATCCCGGCCGGCAGCGTGGAGAAGGGGAGTCCCGACAGGACAAAGTCGGCCTGTTCGTGGCCATTTTCGGCCACGATCGCCTCAACGTCGGCCGCGGACCCGTGGACGGCCACGAAGCGGGAATCGACGATCGTGTGATCGAGGTACCGAACGAAATCCGCATTGGTGTCGATCGCGATCAGCGTCGCGTCCGGCGCCATCCGCTCCAGGATCGGGCGGCAGAAGGTGCCGACGCCCGGACCATATTCCACGAACACCTTGCAATTGGCCCAGTCGACCGGCGCCAGCATCTTGTCGATCAGCTTGGCGGAGGACGGGATGACCGAACCCACCATCACCGGATGCTTCAGGAAGCCGGAGAAGAACATCTGCCACGGCTTCGGCACGCCGGCCTTGCTGGTTCGGGCGCGGCGCACCGCACTGGTTGAGCTGGGCATGGAGGAAAAGTAACTCCCCGGAAAAGTCGTCAATTGTGCCGAACGCGGCACGGCCTAGACAGTTGCCATAGCGGGGTTGCGCGGCGCTCCCAAGCGCCTAATCGAGCGTCATGGTAGAGGAACGGGGGCACAAGCAGAGCGCCATCCCCAGGCGCCCGAGGATTCGACGCGCGTTCGACCGTCGGTTTGCGCTGATGTTCATGGTGATGCTGACCATCGCAGCGGGCAATACGGCACTGCAATCGGTACTCCCCGCATTGGGCCGCTCGCTGGGTGTGGCGGACAGCGCGGTCGCGGCGGCATTTTCGGTATCGGCGCTTCTGTGGGTGATCGCGGCGCCGTTCTGGGCCAATCGATCGGACCGTTATGGCCGACGGCTGATGATCCTGCTGGGCATGGGCGGATTCTGCGTGAGCCTCGCGACCTGCGGGCTATTCCTGGCCGCGGGGATCAACGGGTGGATCAGCGGATCGGCGGCATTCCTGCTCTTCATCATGGCGCGCCTGATCTACGGCACGTTCGGATCGGCCGCGCCGCCCGCGGTGCAGGCGATCGTGGCGGGCGAGACGACGCGCGAGGAGCGCACGCGCGCGCTGACGCTGATCGCCAGCGCGTTCGGCTTGGGCACGATCCTGGGACCAGCGATCGCGCCCTATCTGCTGCTGGGGCATATCGGGGAGATCGAGATCGGGCTCGCCGGGCCGGCGTTCGTGTTCACCCTGTTCGGCATCGCGATGTTCCTGACCGTGCGCACGATGCTGCCGGAGGATCGCGCGACGCCGCTGGGCGGCCACGGCGGGACGACCGGTTATCCGTCGATCGGCGGGCAGGGCACGGGGGCCAGCGTGCGCGGCGCAACCGCGCCCAAGGGCGGCGTCAAGGTCAGCTATTTCGATCGGCGGATCCGTGGCTGGATGATCGCCGGGCTGGTGATGGGCCATGCGCAAGCGATGACGGGCCAGGCAATCGGGTTCCTGGTGATCGACCGGCTGAACCTGCCGCCCTCGCAGGCGCTGGAGCCGACCGGTATCGTGCTGATGATGGGTGCCGGCACCGCACTGCTGGCGCAATGGGGCATTATCCCGACGCTGAACCTCGCGCCGCGCGCGCTGGTGCTTGTCGGCCTCGTCTTTGCTGCGGCGGGGACGGTGATGACCGGCTTTGCCACGTCGCTGTACGGCATCGCCACCGGCTATGCGCTCGCCAGCCTTGGCTTCGGCTTCACGCGGCCGGGCTTCACCGCGGGCTCGAGCCTTGCCGTCGGGCCCGCCGCGCAAGGATCGGTCGCGGGCAAGGTGACGAGCGTCAATGGCGCCAGTTTCGTGCTGGGGCCATCAATCGGCGTCGGCCTGTACGGCCTTTGGCATTCGCTGCCGTATCTAATCGCGGCGGTCGGCTGCGTCGCGCTGTTCGCTTATTGCTGGTTCGCGCTGCAGGAGCCCGATGAGCAGGAAGTCGCGGCATTCGACGACCCGGTGATCTAAACGCGATTGCCGTCAAGGCGGCGAGCGAATAGACGCGCGCGCCATGACCGACTCCTCCATCAAGCGCGTCGTGCTCGCCTATTCCGGCGGCCTCGACACCAGCGTCATCCTGAAGTGGCTGCAGCAGACCTATAACTGCGAAGTCGTGACCTTTACCGCCGACCTCGGCCAGGGCGAGGAGCTGGAACCAGCGCGCCGCAAGGCGGAGCTGGCCGGCGTGAAGCCCGAGCATATCTTCATCGACGACCTGCGCGAGGAGTTCGTCAAGGATTACGTGTTCCCGATGATGCGCGCCAACGCGACGTACGAGGGACTGTACCTGCTGGGCACCTCCATCGCCCGGCCGCTGATCGCCAAGCGCCAGATCGAGATCGCCAAGATGGTCGGCGCCGATGCCGTGAGCCATGGCGCGACCGGCAAGGGCAACGACCAGGTCCGTTTCGAGCTGGGCTATTATGCCCTTGCACCCGACATCAAGGTGATTGCGCCGTGGCGTGAATGGGATCTCACCAGCCGCAGCCGCCTGATCGAGTTCGCCGAGCAGAACCAGATCATGGTCGCCAAGGACAAGCGCGGCGAAGCGCCGTTCTCCACCGACGCGAACCTGCTGCACACCTCGTCCGAGGGCAAGGTGCTGGAGGATCCATGGGAGGAAGTGCCCGATTACGTCTATTCGCGCACGGTGAACCCGGAGGACGCGCCCGACGCGCCGGAATATATCACGGTCGATTTCGAGCGTGGTGACGGCGTGGCGCTGAACGGCGAGGCATGTTCGCCCGCGACGCTGCTGACCAAGCTGAACGAGCTTGGCCGCAAGCATGGCATCGGCCGGCTCGACCTGGTCGAGAACCGCTTCGTCGGCATGAAGAGCCGCGGCATGTACGAGACGCCGGGCGGCACCATCTATCACCTGGCGCATCGCGGCATCGAGCAGTTGACGCTGGATCGCGGCGCGGCGCACCTGAAGGACGAGCTGGCGATCCGTTACGCCGAGCTGGTGTACAACGGCTTCTGGTTCGCGCCGGAGCGCGAGATGCTGCAGGCGGCGATCGATTATAGCCAGGAGAAGGTGTCCGGCACGGTGCGGCTGAAGCTGTACAAGGGCAGCGTCAACGTGGTCGGCCGCAAGTCGCCCAACTCGCTCTACAGCGAGAAGGTGGTGACGTTCGAGGACGACCAGGGCGCCTATGACCAGCGCGACGCGGAAGGCTTCATCAAGCTGAACGCGCTGCGCCTGCGCCTGCTCGGCCGTCGCGACCGCCTGTAATCGGCCTATCGCACGCCGGGGGAGGATTCCTGCCATCTCCGGCGTGCCGGCCACTGCGGACAACGCGTATGATCGTTGTCAATCAGGAACGATCCTGCCGCCATCGACGTTCTTTCCGCGCCTGGGGCGGCTCAAGGCCCCGAGTCTGAGGGAGATTGCGATGAAGGGTGCAACATTTGGCGCATTGCTGCTGGGGGCCACCGTGCTCACCGCCTGCGCCGAAAACCGCCAGGACGTGGTCGCTCCGGCGCCGCCGCTTGGCCCGGGTGCACTGGCCGGAACGGTCGCAGCTGATCGCAACGGCGATGGCCTCGTCGATGGCTATTACACGCCGGACGGCGTCTATGTAGCGTTCCAGGCGCCGCCGTGCCCGCCGCCGCCGCCGCCCCCGCCGCCGCCCACCCCGCGCGGCGAACGAGGCTGAGCTTGTCGGCCGGCGAGGGCGCGCCGGCGCGGCGCGCGAGCCGGCTGGCGCTTATCCTGTCATTGCTCCTGCCGGTGGCGGCGCTTCCCAGCGTCGCCGCCGCGCAGGACGATGTTCCGGTCGGCGAGTCGACCAACGCGGTTGCCCAGGCAATTCGGGGCCAGGTCGGCGGCCGGCTGAAGGATTTCTATCGCGCGCGCGGCTATTGGCCGCTGTGGATCGTCGATGACCGGCCCGGCCCGCAGGCCGAAGCACTGGTCGGCGTGATCGAAAGCGTGCGCGTCGATGGCCTCAACCCCGATCGCTATTCGCCGGACCGGTTGCGCCGGTTGATCGATGAGGGGCAGGACGGCAATCCGCGCGCGCTCGCCTATCTTGAGGTGGCATTGAGCGGCGCGCTCGGCAATCTGGTCCGCGACATGCGCGAGCCGACGATCGAGATCGAATATCTCGAGGAATCTCTGAAGCCGAAGCGCCTGCGCCCGGAAGAGGTGCTGCGGCGCGCGGCGCTGGCCAAGTCGATGACCGATTATGTGCGCAACATGGGCTGGATGAGCCCGCTGTACGTGCAGCTGCGCGCGGCATTGCCGACGACGGCGCCGGACGATGACCGTGATGTACCCGGGAGCGACGTCACCGTGCCGCGCGGGCCGTTGCTGAAGCCGGGCATGACCGGCGAGCGCGTGATGCTGCTGCGGCAGCGACTGGGGCTGGCGGACGGCGACACTTACGATGCGGAGCTGAGGGCCAGCGTGCGCCGCTTCCAGGCGTCGCGCGGCTTACCGGTCGATGGCATTGCGGGCGCACAGACGATCGCCGCGTTGAACGGCGAGGGCGGGGCGAGCGAGGACCGGATCGCGCAATTGCGGCTGAACCTGGAGCGCGCACGGCTGCTGCCCGATGCCTATACCCGGCATATCGTGGTCGACGCGGCCGCCGCGCGCCTGTGGTATTACGGTGGCGGGGCGGAGCAGGGCACGATGCGCGTCGTTGCCGGCACGCCCGAGACGCAGACGCCGATGATGGCGGGGCTGGTGCGTTACGCGACGCTCAATCCTTATTGGAATGTCCCGGTCGACCTCGTGCGCAAGCGGATCGCCCCCAAGGTGCTGGCGGGTACCTCGCTGGAGCGGCAGGGCTATGAGGCGCTGTCGGACTGGACGCATGACGCCACCGTCATTCCCTCCGCCTCGATCGACTGGCAGGGGGTGGCAGACGGCACGGTCGAGCCGCGCGTTCGCGAGCTGCCCGGGCGGGGCAATTCGATGGGGTCGGTCAAGTTCATGTTCCCCAACGATCACGGCATCTACCTGCACGATACGCCGCAGAAGAATTTGTTCGCCAAGGCGGACCGGCATTTCTCCAACGGTTGCGTCCGGCTGGAGGATGCGCCGCGGCTGGGCCGGTGGCTGTTCGATCGCCCGCTGAAGCCCGACAGCTCGCAGCCCGAGCAGCATGTGCCGGTGCCCGAGCCGGTCCCGGTGTATCTGATGTATTTCACGGCCAGTCCCTCCGAGACGGGACGCGGCGTGAAATATGTCGCCGATGTCTATGATCGCGATTCGCCCGCCCTGCAGCATCTCGCCAGCCGGTGATCTGGTGCGCCGCGCGGGCGGCGCATTAACCACGCCTCAATCATCGTCCTTCATTGCCGATGCTGCATTGCTATGGGGCAGCATCAGATGGCGAATCCTGTCGGCACGGTGGACGTGGCGATCATCGGCGCGGGACCGGCGGGGCTGACGGCGGCCTATCTGCTCGGAAAGGCGGGCTATTCCGTCACGGTGATCGAGAAGGACCCGCGCTACGTCGGCGGGATCAGCCGCACCGTCGAGCATGAGGGCTTCCGCTTCGACATCGGCGGGCACCGCTTCTTCTCGCGATCGAAGGAGGTGGTCGACCTCTGGAATGAGATCCTGCCCGACGATTTCATCGAGCGGCCGCGGATGAGCCGTATCTACTACGAGGGCAAATTCTACAGCTATCCGCTGCGCGCGTTCGAGGCGCTGTGGAACCTTGGCGTGTGGCGATCGGCGTTGTGCATGGCGAGCTTCGCCAAGGCCAAGCTTCTGCCCAACAGGAGCGTGAAGAGCTTCGAGGACTGGACCGTCAACGCCTTCGGATGGAAGCTGTATTCGATCTTCTTCAAAACCTACACCGAGAAGGTGTGGGGCATGCCGTGCGATGCGATGAGCGCCGATTGGGCGGCGCAGCGGATCAAGGGGCTAAGCCTGTGGGGCGCGGTGACCGACGGGCTGAAGCGGAGCCTTGGCCTCAACAAGCGGCCAAACGACGGGATGGCGGTGAAGACGTTGCTGGAAAGCTTCCGCTATCCGCGGCTCGGGCCGGGCATGATGTGGGAAGCGGCGCGCGATCATGTGGTCGCGCACGGTAACCATGTGCTGATGGATCACAAGCTGAAGCAGCTGGCGTTCAACGACGTCACGCAACAGTGGACGATGACCGCCACCGACGGCGAGGGTGCGCAGGTCGCGATAAAGGCGGCGCACGTGATTTCCTCCGCCCCGATGCGCGAACTGGCGAGCCGGCTGCATCCGCTGCCGGCTGCATTGTCCGAGGCGGCGAACCTCAAGTATCGCGACTTCCTGACCGTCGCGCTGATGATCCGCTCGCCCGACCTGTTCCCGGACAATTGGATCTACATCCACGATTCGAAGGTGAAGGTGGGGCGGGTGCAGAACTTCCGGTCGTGGTCGCCGGAGATGGTGCCCGATCCCGATCTTGCCTGCGTTGGCCTGGAATATTTCTGCTTCGAGGGGGACGGGCTCTGGTCCGCGAGTGACGACGAACTCGTTGCGCTGGCGACGAAGGAGATGGCGCAACTCGGGCTATGCGCGGCGGCGCAGGTGGTCGGCGGCACGGTGGTACGGCAGGAGAAGGCCTATCCCGTCTATGACGAGGATTATGCCGCCAATGTCGAGGTGCTGCGCCAGGAGATCGAGGCGCGCTATCCGACGCTGCATTGTGTCGGGCGCAACGGGATGCACCGCTACAACAATCAGGATCACGCGATGATGACCGCGATGCTGACGGTGCGCAACATCGAAGCCGGCGCGCGGGTCTATGACATCTGGGCGGTGAACGAGGACGCCGAATATCATGAGAGCGGCAACGAGGGGGAGCGCGCCGCGCTCGCCAGCGTGCGCGCCGTGCCGGAACGCCTGAAGGCGGCGTGATGTGGGAGTGTCATTTTTGACCACCTCATCGTTGGCGGACCGGGAGGGTATGCGCAGGACCTCAGCGCGAGCGGATGACGGCCCGGCGCCTTATATCCGGGAGGCCAAAGGCACGATCACCGTCTGGTTTTTCGTCGCTGTCTTGCTGATACTTGCCGCGTCTACGGACATAATGGCGCTGCGTTTCCCGGACCCCGATGACGCGATGCGCCTCCTGGAAGTGCGAGACTGGCTGGCTGGTCAGAGCTGGTGGAATGTTGGGCAGCATCGGTTCAACGGCGGAAATTTCCCGATGCACTGGTCGCGGCTGGTCGATCTTCCGCTTGGAGCGATCATTGCCGTGACCCAGCCGCTTGTGGGCGCTGAACATGGCGCGCGCGTGGCCATGATCCTCGTTCCATTACTGCTTCTGCTGACAGTGATGATGTTGTTGGCGTACATCACGCGTCGGGTGGCGGGCCGTGAGGCAAGTCGGCTCTCGGTCTTGCTGGTGCCTATGGCAATTCCGCTCTTGGCCCAGGTCCGTCCGATGCGGATTGACCACCACGGATGGCAAATTGTGCTGACGGTAGCGGCCGCTGCCTTTCTTGTCGCCGTCCCGCGTATCCGTACGGGGTTCGCGTCTGGGCTTGCGCTGGCATGGCTGCTCACGATCTCGCTTGAGGGCATGCCCATGGCTGCCGCTGTGGTGGGGGTCGCAGCAATGGCATGGGCGTGGGATCCCAGCCGACGAGCCTTCCTCCTCAGTCTGACATGGACGTTGTTCGTCGGAGCGGTCGTTCTTCACGTGGTGACCCGTGGGCCGGGGATCTTCGCACCCGCCTGTGACGCAATTTCACTCGCGTGGCTGGCGACATTGGGCATCGCAGCGCTCGGGATCACAGGCGCAACAATCCTTCGGCCTGCTATGTTCGCCGGTCGCATCGTCGCCCTGGGCGCCGCGGCTGCTGCGACGGCGACGACGTCGCTCGCCCTATCGACGGATTGCCTTGCTGGGCCATTTGGCACGCTTCCACCAGTCGCTTATCGAATTTGGTATCTGAACGTGTTGGAGGGGCGACCCTTATGGGAGCAGCCTGTCAGCCACGCGCTTATGGTAGCGGCGTTACCCGCTGTAGATCTGTTCGCCACAGTGCGGGAATGGCGCAACGCGCACGGCGACCAGCGTTTTGTCTGGGCGATGCTGCTTGGGCTGTTGGTAGCGGCAAGCGGTGTGATGCTGTTTGTAGAGCGGGCCGGCGCGACGGCCAACGCGCTCGCCATCCCCGGCGCAGCAGCGCTGCTGCTCGCGCTGCTGACACGCGCGCGTACCATCCCAACGGTGGGGCGGCGGACTGTCGCAACAGCCGCTGCCTTTTTGGCCGTCAGCCCGGCCTATATTGCTTTGGCAGGCGCAGCGATCGCGAGCCGTGTCGATCCTGCCGTGCAGAAGCGCGCAGCCTTGAGGGAGAGCCGGCAGATCTGTCGTGAACTCTATGATATCCGGACGATCGGCACCTTGCCGCGCGGAATCGTGTTCACGCCGCTGGACGTCGCGCCTGATCTGATCGCTACGACGCATCACCGCGGGGTGGGGAGCGGTTATCATCGATCTCCCACGGTTATCGCGACCGTTATTCAAGCCTTCACCGGGTCGCCCGAACGGGCGCGAGAGATCGTGATGGCGAGCGGCGCTTCCTATCTCGCCGGCTGCCCGGGGCTGAGCGAGACGGAAATCTATCGCCGCGATTTTCCGGAAGGCTTCTGGGCGCGGTTGCAAGCTGGCGAGCGGTTCGACTGGCTGGAGCCGGTCGAGACCGGCACCCCGGCGCTGGCGTGGCGGGTCATTCGGCCCTTGCCCCCCGTCGCCCGACGCCCGTAAGGCAAAGCGATGGATCACATGGGGGCGCCCCTTCGTTGGTGGCAGACGCGCACGTTTGTCGTGATCGCGACGCTTATTTCGATCGTGCCGCTGATCTGGCCGGACATTCCGCCGCTGGTCGACCTGCCGGGGCATATGGGCCGCTACCGCGTTCAGCTGACGCCGGTGGAACAGGCGCCATGGCTGGCCGAATGGTATAATTTCCAATGGTCGCTGATCGGTAACCTGGGGATCGACCTGCTGGTCGTCCCCTTTGCCAAGGTTTTCGGCCTGGAACTGGGCGTCAAGCTGATCGTGATGACGATCCCGGCGCTGACGGTGGCCGGTTTGCTGTGGATCGCGCGCGAAGTGCATGGCCGGATCCCGCCGACGGCGATGTTCGCGCTGCCGCTGGCCTATTGCTACCCGTTCCAGTTCGGTTTCGTGAATTTCTCGCTGTCGATGGCGCTGGCGCTGTGCCTGTTCGCGCTGTGGCTGCGGCTGGCGCGGCTCGGCCGGTTGCGGCTGCGCGCGATCATCTTCGTGCCGATCTCCTGCCTGTTGTGGCTGTGCCATACGTTCGGCTGGGGCGTGCTGGGCGTGCTCGCATTTTCCGCCGAGATGATCCGCCAGCACGATATCCGCAAGGATGCGGGATCGGGCCATTGGGTGGAAAGCTGGATCCGCGCGGGGCTGGGTTGCGTGCCGCTGGCGCTGCCGATGCTGCTGATGATCTTCTGGCGGTCGGGCGACCATGTCACCGGCCAGACGGCGGACTGGTTCAACTGGCAAGCGAAAGTCGCCTGGCTGCTGATGGTGCTGCGCGATCGGTGGGAGCTGTGGGACGTCGCCTCGACCGCGGTTTACCTGCTGCTGCTGTTCTACGCGGTGCGGGACCCGGTGCTTGGCTTTTCGCGCAACCTCGTGCTGTCGGCGCTGTTCCTGGCGGCGGTGTACGCGCTGCTGCCGCGGATCGTGTTCGGATCGGCCTATGCCGACATGCGGCTGGCGCCGTTCGTGGTGGCGGTGACATTGATCGCGATCCGTCCGCTGCCGGGAATGAGCGCGCGCAAGGCCGGTATCCTGGCGATGCTGGCGACCAGTTTCTTCGTCGCGCGGATCGCGGGCAATACGGTCAGCTACTGGCTGTTCGATCGCGATTACGACACCGAGCTTGCTGCGCTGGACGAATTGCCGGAGGGCGCGCGGGTCGTGACGTTCGTCGGCACCAATTGCCGCAACGAATGGAAGATGAGCCGGCTGGAGCATTTGCCGGCCATCGCGCTGACCCGGCGGCTGGCCTATGCCAACGACCAATGGTCGATGCCGGGTGCCCAGCTGTTGACCGCGAAATACAGCAAGGCGGGCATGTTCGCGCATGATCCCTCGGAGATCGTGACGCCGGGCTGGTGCCCGCGCGAATGGTGGAAGCCGATCGATTTTTCGATGGCGCGATTCCCTCGTGAGGCGTTCGATTATGTGTGGCTGATCCGCACGCCGCCGTTCAATTCGCGTTATGCCAGCGACCTCGATCGGGTATGGCGGTCGCCGACCGGGGCGAGCGCGCTGCTGAAGGTGAACCGCGACCGTCCCACGCCGCAGATCGCCGACGAGGAACTGTACCCCAAATGGTTCCTGGAGCTGCGGGAGCGGCGGATGCGCGAGCGCAAGTTGGAGCTGCCGCCGCCACCGCGTTCGTGACGCCCCGTGCACTGGGCTGAACCCTCATAAAGCCGCAGCGCAAAAAAATGCGCCGCGCTGCGGCACCCTTCCGATCCTTAAGGTGTTGAAGAAGGAGAGGGGAGGACCGGCCATTGAACCGATGCTGGGCGGCAGCTGTGGCTGCATGTGCGATGGGGGTTGCGCTACCGGTGGCGGCCGAGACCAACCACGGCGGGCAGATCTGGGGCGGGATCCAGGTGACGGCGCCGCTTTCCGACGATGTTTTCATCACCAGTGAGATACAGCCACGCTGGTCGACCAAGAATGCCGCGACCGCACCGATCACGGTCATCCCGCCGATCATTTCCTGGCGAAAGAGCGAGTCGCTGATCCTGTCGGCGGGCTATCTTTATGCCTTCATTGATGGTGCGCGGCTGCCGCAGGACCTGCACGAGAACCGGTTCCTGCAACAGGCATCCTATCGCATCGGGGCGATCGGGCGGGTCGGCGTCCGCGCGCAAACGCGCTTCGAGCAGCGCCAGCGATCGACCGGCAAGGACTGGAATTTGCGCGTGGCGCAGCAATTGCTGCTGGCGACGCCGCTGACCAAGAAGGAAAGCGGCGGGCCGGTGGGCGTCGTCTCGGTCGAATTGTACTGGAACCTGACCAACGCCGACTGGGGCGCGCGCAAGGGATATGACGACCTGTGGACCTTTGCCGGGGTGCGCACGCCCATTTCGGAGGCGGCGGCGCTGGAGCTTGGTTATCTGAACCAGCGACAGCGGGCAGTGAACGGCCGCGCCAACATGAACCATGCCGCAGTGATCGGCATATCGTTCCAGCTGTCCACCAAGATCGTCCCGCCCAAGGTGGTGCCGACGACCGGGCCGGGATTGCAGCCGCTGCCCGACCGCGAGCGCGTGCGGTAGCGATCAGCCCTTGCGGAAGGGAGTGAGCTGACCGAGGAATTCCTGGTCTGCCTCCACCGCGACGCGTTCGCGGGCGAGGAAATCGGCCACCGCGCGGCGGAAGCCGGGGTTGGGGAAATAATGCGCCGACCAGGTGGGGACGGGCGCATAGCCGCGCATCAGCTTGTGCTCGCCCTGCGCGCCGGCCTCCACCGTCGAAAGCCCGCGTTCGATCGCAATGTCGATCGCCTGATAATAGCACAGCTCGAAGTGCAGGAACGGCACGTCCTCCGTACAGCCCCAATAGCGGCCGTAGAGCGTGTCGGCGCCGATCAGGTTGAGCGCGCCGGCGATTGGCTGGCCGTCACGCTCTGCGAGGATCAGCAGCACGCGATCGCCCATCCGTTCGCCCAGCATCGGGAAGAAGGCGCGGGTGAGATACGGGCGGCCCCACTTTCGGCTGCCGGTATCCTGGTAGAAGGTCCAAAAGGCGTCCCATTCGCGCTTGCCGATCTGATCGCCGACGAGGTGGCGGATCGTCAGCCCCTCAACGGCGGCGGCGCGTTCCTTGCGGATCGCCTTGCGCTTTCGGCTGGCGAGGGTGGCGAGGAAATCGTCGAAACTGGCGAAGCCCTGGTTGCGCCAGTGGAATTGCGTGCCCTCGCGGATCAGCCAGCCGGCGGCTTCGAAGGCGTCGATCTGATCGGGGGCGACGAAGGTGGCATGGGCGGAGGACAGATCATGCTGATCGGTCACCGCCTCCAGCGCCGCAATCAGCGCCGGCGCGGCGCTGGGATCGCGCAACAGCAGCCGGGGGCCGGGCACGGGGGTGAAGGGGGCGGCGACCTGAAGCTTGGGATAATAGCGCCCGCCTGCGCGCTCCCACGCATCGGCCCAGGCATGGTCGAAGACATATTCTCCCTGGCTGTGCGCCTTTGCATAAGCGGGGGCGACGGCGATCGGCGCGCCATCCGCGCCATCGACGACGACGGGTACCGGCTGCCACCCGGTGCGACCGCCGACGCTGCCCGAATCCTCCAGCGCGGAGAGGAAGGCGTGGCTGACGAAGGGATGGGCGGTGCCGGCGCAGGCATCCCACTGTTCCGCCGAGATGCTGGCGACGCCGTGCATCATGCGGGCCGAGAGGTTCATTCGGCCACAGTCCCCGTCATGTCCGGGGGGCAGACAGGATGGAGGAAGCGCGCCAGCGCGCGGGGATAAGCCGCGGCTGGCGCCGATTCGGAAAAGATCTGGTCAGGCAAGCGCACGGCTTGGCCGGAACGACCGGGTAGCGCGAAGGTTCAGCGCGCCACTTCGATGATGGCATCGATCTCGACCGCAGCGTTGCGCGGCAGGGCAGCGACGCCGACCGCGGCGCGGGCGTGCTTGCCGGCATCGCCGAACAGCGCGACCATCAGGTCCGACGCGCCATTGGCGACTTCGGGCTGATCGCCGAAGCCGGGGGCCGAGTTCACGAACACGCCGAGCTTCACGATGCGCGCGACGCGCGACAGATCGCCAAGCGCGGCCTTCACCTGCGCCACGACCATCAGCGCGCAAAGCACCGCGGCGTCCGAACCGGCGGCGACATCGAGATCGTCGCCGAGGCGGCCGGTCACGACCTTGCCATCGCGGAACGGCAGCTGGCCCGAGACATGGAGCAGGCCGCCGGCCTCGACCGTCGGGACATAAGTGGCGACGGGCGCAGCCGCCGTGGGGAGGGTGAGCCCGAGCTCTTCGAGCTTGCGATCGATACGGTCAGTCATGGTCCGGGGTAGAACACCAGCCGCCGTTCGCGGTCAACCGTGCGCGGCGGCGGTGCGCAGCGGGGTGGGCGCGTGCTGACCGCTGGCGAGACGATCGATGATCCAGGGAAGCGCATCCGGCCAGGCATCGATCCGCGCGTGCGCGGCCGGGGCGGCGGGCACGCCGGGGGCAAGCGCAGGCTCGGCCACCATGTGCAGGCGATGGACCTGCGGCGCATGTTCGGCGACCGATTCATGGTGCATCGGCAGATCATCGACGAACACCGTTACCGGATTGCCATGCTCTGCGACGAGCGCGGCGACCGGGCCGCCCTTTGGCCCCTGGTTGCATTCCACGCGGTGCGCGATGCCGAAGGCGGCAAGCTGATCCATGCGGTGGGTGCGGCAGCTGTCCTGCAGGTTGGTGAGGATGACGATGTCAGCAACCTCGGCGATCCGCGCCAGCGCGTCGCGCGCGTGGGGGACCAGCGTCTGGCGGTGCATCTCGGCCGGGAAGAAGCCATCGAGGAAGCCGCGCATCTCCTCCCGGCTGGGGGCGTCGCCACCGCTGCGCCGGCGCATGTTGCGTCCCAGTTCCCAGCTCGAGGGCGTGAATTCGATATCGTGCGCCTCATCCAGCCAGTCGCCGAAATGGCGCACCATGTGGATCAGCACCTCGTCGCAATCGGAAATCAGCAGCGGTCGGGTCATAGCCTCTCCAGTTCGTGGCGGGCGCGCACCAGCGCCTCGGGTTTGCAATCCAGCACAGACGCGCAGGCGATGAGATCGGGTTCATGCGCCTCCAGAAACAGGAGGCAGGCGGCGAGGACGGAGGGCTCGCCAATGCGTTCGCGCAGATCATGGGGGTGAAGCCCGGTGAGCGCCAGCAGGCGTCCCGCGCGGTCGGAATCGGACAATGTCCAGGCCAGCGCCTGCAGCGCGAGCGCGTCGGCAGGTTCTCCGTTTGAATCGGCTGTTTTCATTGCCTATTGTCGTTCACCAATCGGGGGATCCAACGCGCGTGGCAAAGAAGGTGCTCGTTGTCGAGGACAACGAACTCAACCTCAAGCTGTTCTGCGACCTGTTGCGGGCGCATGATTTCGAGGCAGAGCCGGTGCGCGACGGACGCGAGGCGGTGGCGCAGGCGCGCGCCTGCCTGCCCGACCTCATCATCATGGACATCCAGATGCCCTATGTGACGGGCTATGAACTGATCCTGGAGTTGAAGGCGGACGAGGAATTGCAGCGTATCCCGGTGATGGCGGTCACCGCCTATGCCGGGCGCGACGACGAGGAGCGGATCCGGGCGGCGGGGGCGGAGGCCTATGTGTCGAAGCCGATCAGCCTGGTGCGGTTCATGGAGACGGTGCGCGCGCTGATCTGATCGGCGCGCCCGCTTATACGAGGCCAAGCTCCGCCAGCTTGCCGAGCAGGGCGGGGGGCAAGGTCGCCATGCCGCTGCCGACGCCGCCGAGATCCGCCGGGGCATCGGCATCCTCCAGATAGCGCCAGCCCTGATGCGCGCGTTTGGGCCGCGCGGCGACGAGGCGAAGCACCGGATCGATGTGGATCGCGACGCGGCCGCCCTCCGCCTCGCCGAAGCCGAGGATCGGCGAACGGGCGACGAGCTGGTGCTTGATGATCCAGAACAGCGAACCGTGGCCGGCAATCTCCTCATGCCGTTTGGGCAGATAGCGGGTGGTCAGGAACAGCGGGCCTTCCTCGCCGCGCTCACGCAGCCGATCGGCGAGATGCTCGACGGCCGTGTGGCCGAAAGCGACTTTCGTGATGTGAAGCGGCATGGCTCTCCGGCAGCAGGGGAGGCTGCCATGTGGGGAGTGTCAGCCCACCAGGCCAGAGGCGCTGGCGAGGCCGAGGAAGGCGAGGAAGCCGATCGAATCGGTGGTCATGGTGACGAACACCGAGGAGGCGACCGCGGGATCGGCGCGCAGCCGTTCCAGCACCACCGGCACGAGGACGCCGGCGAGCCCGGCGACGAGGATGTTGGTCATCATCGCCGCGGCAATCACGCCGCCCAAGAGGACGTTGGCGAAGATCAGCGCGACGCCGGTGCCGATCACCAGCGCGATGGTCGCGCCGTTGAGCAGGGCGACGCGGATCTCGCGGCCGATCGCGCGCGCGGTGTTGGATTGCGTCAGCTGGTTGGTGGCCATGGCGCGCACGGTGACGGCCAGCGTCTGCGTGCCGGCATTGCCGCCGACGCCAGCGACGATCGGCATCAAGGTGGCGAGCGCGACCATGCGTTCGATCGTACCCTCAAACCGGGAGATGATGAACGAGGCGAGGAGCGCGGTGAACAGGTTGGCGATCAGCCAGCGGACGCGCGCCTTGTAGCTGTCGAACACCGGCTCGTTGATGTCGCCTTCGCCAGCGCCCGAGAGCAAGAGCGCGTCCTCGCCGGCCTCTTCCTGAATGATGTGGACGATATCGTCGACGGTGATCATGCCGACCAGGCGGCCGGAATTGTCGACCACCGCGGCCGAGATGAGCGCGTATTTCTGAAAGCGGAGCGCGACCTCTTCCTGGTCCATGTCGACCGGGATCAGCGTCTGTTCGCGCGCCATCACGTCCGAGATGGCGATCGCGCGGGGCGTGCGCAGGATCCAGGACAGCGCGCAGGTGCCGACCGGCTTGTGCTGCGGATCGACGACGAAGATTTCCCAGAAGTCGGTGGTGAGTTCCTCGTCACCGCGCAGGAAATCGAGCGTGTCGCCGACCGTCCAATGTTCCGGCACCGCGATCAGCTCGCGCTGCATCAGGCGGCCGGCGGATTCCTCCGGGTAGCTCAGCGCCTCCTCGATCGCGGCGCGATCGTCGGGCTCCATCGCGCGGAGCACCTCGCGCTGGTCGTCGGCGTCGAGATCCTCGATGATCGCGACCGCGTCGTCGGTGTCGAGTTCGGACGCGATGTCTGCGACCTGCCGCGCGTCGAGCGCGTCGATCAGCTGTTCGCGGACGTAATCGTTCATCTCGGCGAACACGTCGCCGTCGAGCAGGTCCGCCACCGCCGACGCCAGCGCGGCGCGGCGGTCCTCCGGCGTCAGTTCGAACAGGTCGGCAATGTCGGCGGGGTGGAGCGGTTCGACGAGGCGCTGCGCCTCCTCGGTATCGCCGCGCTCGACCGCATCGAGCACCGCATCGACAAAATCGGGCTTCAGCCGATCATCCGCGTCGAGCTGGCCTTCATCCTCGCCCGCGCGATCGGCATGACGGAGTTCGGTTTCGCTCATCGCTGGCCTCCTCCGGCGGGTTGATCCGTGCGGCTCCTAGCGGGCGGAAAGTCGCGTGCCAACCGCCTGCGGGTTTGCGTTCGGGAGGGCCGACGGGTAGGGCGCCGGCTTTCCGGATAACCCGAAGGAGGCTTGCGATGGCCGATACCTACAACACCCTGACGCTGACGCTGGATGGCGGCGACGTGACGATCAAGCTGCGCCCGGATCTGGCGCCCGAGCACGTCAAGCGCATCGCCGAACTGGCCAACGAGGGCTTTTACGACGGCGTCGTGTTCCACCGCGTGATCCCGGGCTTCATGGCGCAGGGCGGTGATCCGACGGGCACCGGCATGCACGGGTCGGACAAGCCGAACCTGAAGCAGGAGTTTTCGAAGGAGCCGCACGTGCGCGGCGTCTGCTCGATGGCGCGGACCAATGATCCGAACAGCGCCAATTCGCAGTTCTTCATCTGCTTCGACGACGCGCGCTTCCTCGACGGCCAGTACACCGTGTGGGGCGAAGTGACGAACGGCATGGAGCTGATCGACGCGCTGCCCAAGGGCGAGCCGCCGCGCGAGCCGGGCAAGATCGTCAAGGCACGCGCCGAGTAAGCGACAGGTTACGCCGCCGGGTGGCTGCGTGACTGTTCGGCCGGGGCGCGGGCGGAGAGATCCGTCCGCGCCGCCCGGTATTCTGCCGATACCCGCTGACGGTCAGACGTTCTCGGCCGCGAGCGTCGTCACGAGCCAGTCGCGGAAGATCCGCACCTGTTTGAGCTGCAGCGCCCGCGGGCGGCAGACGAACCAATAGCTGTACGGGCTCACCACCTCGATATCGAACAGCCGGACGAGGCGCGGATCGGCCGCGTCCTGAAAATGGCTTTCGTGCATGAAGGCAACGCCGAGCCCCTGTGCCGCCGCCTCCAGCATCAGCGCGCCCGAATCGAAATGGTCGACCGCCAGCGGCTCGATATCGTGGAGCCCCGCCGCCTGGCGCCAGGCGGTGAAGGTGTCGGGCATCTCGCGATGGACGAGCGCGGTCAGCGTCGCGAGTTGCTGCGGCCGGACGATCGGGTCGGCGCGATCCACCAAGGTGCGGCTGCCGATGACATAGACGCTGTTGCGGTCGAGCCGGCGGGCATAGAGGCTGGGGTCGATATCGCGGGCGAGCGCAATGACCGCATCGAGCCCCTCGCCGAGCCGGGCGATGCCGTGGGCGCCGGTATCGATGTCGAGATGGATTTCCGGGTGCGCGCTGCGCAACTCGCCCAGCCGCGGGAACAGCCGCTGCGAGGCGAACAGCGGGAGGACGCCGAGGCGCAGGCGCAGCACGTCGACCGCGCTGGTCATCGATTCGACCGCGTCGGACAATTGATCGAGCAGCGGCGCGATCTGCGCCAGCAGCCGTTCGCCATCGCCGTTCAACACCATCGCCTGATGCCGCCGGTCGAACAGGGGGCGGCCAAGGAAGCGTTCGAGCGTCTGGATCCGGCGGCTCAAGGCAGGATTGGACAGCGCCAGTTCCTGCGCGGCGGCCTTGATCGAGCCCAGCCGTGCCACGGCCACAAAGGCCTCGATCGCAGTCAGCGGCGGCAAACGGCGCATGGACTGATCATTCCCCTATATCCGGCCATCATGAGACCGGCCCGGTGCCGGAACAAGCGGCACGAGTGACGATTGCAGGTTTTGCATTCATCATTCGTTTCTTCGCACTTGCACAAAAGACACCCCGACGGCAATTAGGGCGGGCCTTTCAGGCATCCTCTCCTAAAAACTTTCATGGGCTGGTCTTCGGACCGGCCCTTTTTTTTGCCTGTCGCGCGCGCGCGGGCACGTCGTCCGACCCGAAGCGTTACGATCACGGGTGGCACCCCTCTAAAAACGCGGGCGCGCTTCCATATCTATCGTCGCCTAGCCCGGAGGAGAAGTGCATTGGCGGACGTCGAGACACAGGCGCAAAAGCTGCAGGTCGCGAATTCGAGGCCGGAGGACAGCGGCCGGGGCATCGCCCACCTGCCGCGTGCGTTCATGGCATCGCTGGGCCTGACGGAAGGCGATGTGATCGAGATCGTCGGCAAGAAAACGACTCCGGCGCGCGCGGTTGGGCCCTATTCTGAGGACGAGGGGCTGGCGATCGTCCGGATCGACGGCCTGCAGCGCGCCAATGCCGGCGTCGGCTCGGGCGATTTCGTGGAAGTGCGCAAGGCCGAATCGAACCCCGCGACGCGGGTGGTGTTCGCGCCGGCGGCGCAGAATTTGCGGCTGCAGGGATCGACGGTGGCGCTGAAGCGCACCTTCATCGGCAGGCCGCTGGCGCAGGGCGACGTGGTGGCGACCGCAGGGCATCAGCGCGTGGCGAACATGCCGCCGGGCATGCAGCAGTTCGTCAACGCGCCGGCCTATGCGCTGCAGGAGATCCGCCTGGTCGTCGTCTCCGCGGCGCCCAAGGGCATCGTCCACATCGACGAGAATACCGAGGTCGAGCTTCGGCCCGAATATGAGGAGCCGAACGAGGCGCGGCGTGCCGACGTCACCTACGACGATATCGGCGGCATGGCGGCGACGATCGACCAGCTGCGCGAGATGGTGGAGCTGCCGCTGCGTTACCCGGAGCTGTTCCAGCGGCTGGGCGTCGATCCGCCCAAGGGCGTGCTGCTGCACGGCCCGCCCGGCACCGGCAAGACGCGGCTGGCGCGCGCCGTCGCCAACGAGAGCGACGCGCAATTCTTCCTGATCAACGGCCCCGAAATCATGGGCTCCGCCTATGGCGAGAGCGAGGGGCGGCTGCGGCAGGTGTTCGAGGAGGCGTCCAAGTCAGCGCCGTCGATCGTGTTCATCGACGAGATCGATTCGATCGCGCCCAAGCGCGGGCAGGTATCGGGCGAGGCGGAGAAGCGCGTTGTCGCGCAGTTGCTGACGCTGATGGACGGGCTGGAGGCGCGGGCGAACCTGGTCGTCATTGCCGCCACCAACCGACCCGAGGCGCTGGACGAGGCGCTGCGTCGGCCGGGGCGGTTCGATCGCGAGATCGTGGTCGGCGTGCCGGACGAGCGCGGGCGGCGCGAGATTCTGGGCATCCACACCCGCGGCATGCCGCTGGGCGACAAGGTGGACCTGGGTGAGCTGGCGCGCACGACCTTCGGCTTCGTCGGTGCGGACCTTGCCGCGCTGACCCGCGAGGCCGCGATCGAGGCGGTGCGCCGGATCATGCCGCGGCTGAACCTGGAGGAGCGGACCATCCCGCCCGAGGTGCTCGACACGCTGGCGGTGACTCGCGAGGATTTCATGGAGGCGCTGAAGCGCGTCCAGCCGAGCGCGATGCGCGAAGTGATGGTGCAGGCGCCCACGGTGCGCTGGGACGATGTCGGCGGGCTGGACGATGCCCAGATGCGCCTGAAGGAAGGCGTCGAGCTGCCGCTGAAGGACCCGGATGCGTTCCGGCGCCTCGGCATCCGGCCGGCCAAGGGCTTCCTGCTCTATGGCCCGCCGGGCACCGGCAAGACTCTGCTGGCGAAGGCGGTGGCGCGCGAGGCGGAGGCGAATTTCATCGCCACCAAATCGAGCGACCTCTTGAGCAAATGGTATGGCGAGAGCGAGCAGCAGATCGCCCGCCTGTTCCAGCGCGCGCGGCAAGTGGCGCCGACGGTGATCTTCATCGACGAGCTCGACAGCCTGGTGCCCGCGCGTGGCGGCGGGCTGGGTGAGCCGCAAGTGACCGAGCGGGTGGTGAACACCATCCTCGCCGAGATGGACGGGCTGGAAGAATTGCAGTCGGTGGTGGTGATCGGCGCGACCAACCGGCCCAATCTGGTCGATCCGGCGCTGCTGCGGCCCGGGCGGTTCGACGAGCTGATCTATGTCGGCGTGCCGGACGAGGCCGGGCGGCGGCGGATCCTTGGCATCCAGACCGCCAAGATGCCGCTGGCGCATGACGTCGATCTCGACGTGGTGGCGCGGCGGACCGAGCGGTTCACCGGCGCTGACCTTGGCGACGTGGTGCGGCGGGCGGGCCTGATCGCGCTTCGCCGGTCGCTGGGTGCGCGCGAGGTCTACATGGGCGACTTCGAGGCGGCGCTGGGCGAATCGCGCGCCAGCGTTACCGACGAGATGGAGCGCGATTACCAGCAGATCGCGTCCCGGCTGAAGCAGGACGCGGCATCGATCCAGCCGATCGGCTTCATCTCCCCGGGGCAGCTCAGCCCACGCGGCGACCGCCGCGACTGAACGCAAGAAGGGGAGGGCAATGCCCTCCCCTTCATGGCGTTTGTGCCGATGGGATCAGGCGGCGGCAGCTTCGGCCGCTGCTTCGCGATCCAGCTGGGCGCGGCTCTTGCGCTCGGCCGCGGTCTTGAGCTGGCCGCAGGCGGCGTCAATGTCGCGGCCGCGCGGGGTGCGCACCGGCGCGGAAATGCCCGCTTCGAAGATGATGTTCGAGAAGGCGCGAATCCGCTCCGGCGTCGAACATTCATAGGCGGTGCCCGGCCAGGGATTGAACGGGATCAGATTGACCTTTGCCGGCAGGCGATAGTGGCGCAGCAGGCGCACCAGTTCACGCGCGTCATCGTCCGAATCGTTCTTGTCCTTCAGCATCACATATTCGAACGTGATGCGGCGGGCATTGTTGGCGCCGGGGTAGTCGGCGCACGCCTGGAGCAGTTCCTCGATGCCGTATTTGCGGTTGAGCGGCACGATCTCGTCACGCACCGGTTTCGTCACGGCGTGGAGCGACACGGCGAGGTTGACGCCAATCTCCGCCCCCGCGCGCGCCATCATCGGCACGACGCCCGAGGTGGAAAGGGTGATACGACGCTTAGACAGGGCAAGGCCGTCGCCGTCCATCACCACCGAGAGCGCGTCGCGCACATTGTCGAAATTGTAGAGCGGCTCCCCCATGCCCATCATCACGATGTTGGTGAGCATGCGGCCTTCCGGCTGGCTGGGCCATTCGCCAAGGCCATCGCGCGCCAGCATGACCTGACCGACGATCTCGCCGGCGGTAAGATTGCGCACGAGCTTCATCGTGCCGGTGTGGCAGAAGGTGCAGTTGAGCGTGCAGCCGACCTGGCTGGACACGCACAGCGTCCCGCGGTCCGCATCGGGGATGAAGACCATTTCGAAATCCTGGCCGTCGTCCGAACGCAGCAGCCACTTGCGCGTGCCGTCCGACGACACCTGCGCCTCGACCACCTGCGGGCGGCCGATGACGAAGCGTTCGGTGAGCCACGGATGCTGCGCCTTGGCGATGTCGGTCATGGACGAGAAATCGGTCGCGCCGCGATTGTAGATCCAGTGCCAGATCTGCTTGGCGCGCAGCTTTGCCTGACGCGGCTCAAGCCCGGCGGCGGCGAGCGTCTCGCGTAATTCGTCCTTGGACAGCCCGACGAGGTCAATGCGGCCATCGGCGCGCGGGGTGACCGCACGGGCAACGGGCACGGGATCGAAGTGCCCCGGGATGGGCATGGGCGCGGCCGACACTGTCTGCATCGCGCGCATATAGCGCAGGACAGGGGGAATTTCCAGCACGGCCGCCGGACAGCGGCGCCTAGCCGGCGCAGCCCAGCGTCGCGGCGTCGATGGCGGTGGCGGCACCGCCCAGCGCATAACTGTCGGCAAAGGGGCGACCGGCGCGGTTGAGCGTCGAGACGCTCATGCTGCGCGCGCCGCGCATCGCCGCGACGATCGCGCGGTCGGTGGCGGCGTCGGGCGACCACACGGCGCGATCGTTGCCGGTCAGCACGAAGCGCCGCTCACCGATCGCCAGCGTGACCGGCGCTGCCGCATCGCGCGGGCGCGACAGGCGGACGTAGAGCGCGGGGCGGCGGCTGGTGCCGAAGCGCGCGGCGATGCTGGCGAAAGCGCCGTTGCCTGCGCGCACGGGAGAGGTGATCGCATAACAGCGCGGTGGCGACCCGGCGCGAAACGCACCCCACGCGTCGTACACGCCGATCGCCGTCGGCTCCCCGGCGAGCAGGAGCGCGGCGACGAGGATCATGCTCACAGGACCACGCGGCCAGGATCAGGCCGGGGCGTGGCCGGTGCCCAGATGCACCACCGTCTCGCGGCCGCGCTCGATCATCGTCACCGTGCCCTGTGGGTGGCCGGGCAGCACCGGCGCGCCGCACGGATCGATCGGCGCACCCGTCATCACCCCGCGCATCACGCGGCTGGAGATTCCATGCATGATGACCAGCCGATCGCCATCGTCGTCAGCGGTATCGGCGAGCCAGCCGCCGACCCGCGTCGCAATCGCCTCATAGCGCTCGCCGTCGGGGGCGCAGCGCAGCAGCCCACGTTCGTCGATTACCGGGCCGACTTCATCGACGACATCGGCGTAATAACGGCCACCCCATGCGCCCATGCCGATTTCGATCAGGCGATCGTCGTGGCGGGCGTCGTGCCAGTCGAGTTCGAGATGCTCGGCAATGATCGCAAGCGTCTGCAGCGCGCGACCCGTCGAGGAGGCCCACATGGTCAGCTTCGGCCTGGCGCCGAGATGCGCACGCAGCGCGCGGCCCATCTCCTCCGCCTGAGCGAAGCCGGCGCGGGTGAGGGGGGTGTGCGGGGCATCCCCCTGCAGCCGGCGCGCGGCGTTGAAGACGGTTTCGCCGTGACGGGCGACGAAATCGCGGCCACGCCGCTGGGTGGGATCGATTGCCATGGCGCTGCTTTTGGTCGGACGGGACGCGAAAGCAATGATTTTTGCCGGTTGAGCGCGCGCGAAAACAGTCAAACCGGTCGTCAAGACGTCGCGTGTCCGAGCGAGGTTCCAACGAAACAAACGGCTTGTCGCGGATAGGTCGGCAGGATCGTTGTTCAAGCCCCTGTGGCGCAAAAACAACGAAAATCCTTGTTTATCTGAGGTTCATGCAACAGCCCGCGAAATTCATCATTTGACCGTCACCCGCCCACGCTTGTGGGACGGAAACGCAAATGGAGTTGTTTATGCGTAAGCTTATCCTGGCGACGCTCGCCGCCACCACCGCTGCCGTTGCTGTTCCGGCTGCTGCGCAGGACGCCGGCCCGTTCACCGGCCCGCGCGCCGGCGTGATCCTGGGCTATGACGCGCTGCGCCCCGGCGACACGCAGGATTCTCTGATCCGTGGCGATCAGGGCAGCGACGGTTTCCTGTACGGTGGCGACATCGGCTATGACGTGGCGTTCAACAACCTGGTGGTTGGCGCCGAGGCCGAAATCACCGGTTCGACCGGCAAGGTGACCAACGATCCGCGCAACCCGAACGATTTCGGCTATGGCCGCGTGAAGGCTGGCCGTGACCTGTACATCGGTGGCCGTATCGGCGTGATCGCCGCCCCGACCACGCTGATCTACGGCAAGGTCGGCTACACCAACGCCCGCCTCGACCTGACCCGCGACGACACCACGACGGTGACCGGCCGCAACTTCAACCTCGACGGTTTCCGTCTGGGTGCCGGTGTCGAGCAGTCGCTCTCGCCGAACACCTACGCCAAGCTCGAGTATCGCTACTCGAACTACGGCGAGGCGAAGCTGCGTTACCCGAACGGCGCGACGACCGGCACGTTCGGCGTTGACACCGACCGTCACCAGGTGGCGGCCGGCCTCGGCTTCCGCTTCTGATGCGGACGGGCGCGGCCGCTGGCCGCGCCCGACAGGCGGTGGATGTGAACAATCCACCGAAAAGAGGGCCGGGGCGCTTGCTCCGGCCCTTTCTGTTTGGCTAGGAAACGGGCGAGTTGCCCCTGGTCGAATCCGGCGGGCCGGGGGATCAAGTGATGAAGGCGACGATCGAACGCGCAACGCTCCTGAAGGGGCTGAGCCATGTCCAGTCCGTGGTGGAACGCCGCAACACCATTCCGATTCTGTCCAACGTGCTGATCGAAGCGACGGTCGAGGGTGCGCTGCGCCTGATGGCGACCGACCTCGACCTGCAGATCAACGAGAGTGTCGCGGCATCCGTGGAACAGCCGGGCGCGACCACCGTGTCGGCGCACACGCTGTTCGACATTGCGCGCAAGCTGCCCGAGGGCGCGCAGGTGTCGCTGAGCGCCGCCGACGGCCGGATGACGATCGTCGCCGGGCGGGCGCGATTCTCGCTCGCGACGCTGCCGCGGGACGATTTTCCGGTGATCGCCGAGGGCGAGCTGCCGACCCAGTTCGAGATGCCGGCTGAGGCGCTGAAGCAGATCATCGACAAGACGCGATTTGCGATCTCGACCGAGGAAACGCGTTATTATCTGAACGGCATCTTCCTCCACGTGTCGGAGGATGGCGGATCGCAGCCGGTGCTGAAGGCTGCCGCGACCGATGGCCATCGCCTGGCGCGCGTCACGTTGCCGCGGCCCGAGGGCGCGGAGAACATGCCGGATGTGATCGTGCCGCGGAAGTGCGTGGCGGAGTTGCGCAAGCTGCTCGATGAGGTGGACGGTTCGGTCGGCGTGTCGCTGAGCGGCACCAAGATCCGGTTCGACCTGGGTCAGGCGATCCTGACGTCCAAGCTGATCGATGGTACCTTCCCGGATTACAGCCGCGTCATCCCGACCGGCAACGACAAGATCCTGAAGCTCGACCCGTCGGCGTTCATGGAGGGCGTGGATCGCGTGTCGACCATCGCCACCGAGAAGACCCGCGCGGTGAAGATGGCGCTGGATCGCGACAAGATCACGCTGTCGGTGACGAGCCCGGAGAATGGCACCGCAGCCGAGGAAGTGCCCGGCGAATATGTCGCCGCACCGTTCGAGATCGGCTTCAACAGCCGGTATCTGATGGACATCCTGGGCCAGATCGATGGCGACGTGGTCGAGGTGCACCTGGCCGATGCGGCGGCGCCGACGCTGATCCGTGAGAATGACAAGGCGCCGGCGCTGTACGTGCTGATGCCGATGCGGGTCTGAGCAGCGAGCGAGAATGGTGCCGGGGTGATGAGCCCCGGTGCCGACCTTAGGCGTTTCCGATCAGGCTGTTTCGATGAGGCGGTCGGCCTGCGCCCGGGCCTCGTCGGTGATCGTCGCGCCGGACAGCATCCGGGCGATTTCCTCGCGCCGTTCCGAATTGTCGAGCTGACGCACGCCGGTGCGCGTGACGATGCCGTCATTGCGCTTGGCGATCAGCAGATGCGCGGCACCGCGGGCGGCGACCTGTGGCGAGTGGGTGACCACCAGGAGCTGCGCCTGCGTGGCGAGGCGATGCAGCCGCTCCCCGATCGCCGAGGCGACCGCGCCACCGACGCCGCGATCGATTTCGTCAAAGATCATCGTTGCCGCGCCGCCTTCTTCCGCGAGCGCGACCTTCAGCGCGAGGATGAAGCGTGACAGTTCGCCGCCGGACGCGATCTTGATCAGTGCGCCGAAGGGCGCGCCGGGATTGGTCGCGATCTCGAACTCGACCCGATCCTGGCCGGCCGGGCCCCAGAGATCCTCGGGCAGCGGCGCGATGGTGGTGCGGAAACGCGCGGCATCGAGCTTGAGCGGGGGAAGCTCGCCAGCGACCGCGACGTCGAGCCGCTCGGCGGCGGCCGCGCGTGCCGTGGACAGGGACGCGGCGGCGGCGAGATAGAGGTCGCGCGCCGCCCGCGCGCGCTGCTCCAGTGCGGCGATGCCTTCCTCACCCGCCTCGAGCCGGTCGCGGCGCTCGCGCAATTCATCGGCCAAAGCGGCGAGATCATCGGGCTGTACGCGGTGCTTGCGGGCCATGCCGCGCAGGTCGAACAGCCGCGCCTCGTCCTGTTCGAGGTCGCGGGGGTCGAACGCCAGCGCGCGGCTGGCCTCGCTCACCTGATCGCCGGCGTTGCCCGTTTCCACCATCGCACGGTCGAGCGCGGCCAGCGCCTCGGTCAGCGCCGGATGGTCGGGGGCGATTCGGTCGAGGATGCGCGCTGCCTGGCGCATCCTGGCCAGTGCGCCGTCCGAGCCGTCGAGCGCGTCGACGAGCGCGTTCAGATCCTCGGCGATCTTTTCCGACCGTTGCATGATGCGCCGGCGCTCGGCGAGCGTTTCCTCCTCGCCGGGCTCGGGCGCGAGCGAATCGAGTTCGGTGACGGCGTGGTCGAGCCACTCGCGATCGCGGGCGGCAGTCTCGATTTCGTCCCGCGCCGACGCCAGCGACGCTTCGGCGGCGCGCCAGTCGTGCCAGGCGGCAGCGACGCCTGCGGTGTCGAGTCGCGCGAAGGTATCGAGAAGCGCACGGTGGCCGCGCGGGTTGAGCAGGCCGCGATCGTCGTGCTGGCCGTGGATCTCGACTAGCCGGCTGCCGAGTTCGCGCAGGAGCGCAGCCGAGGCGGGCTGATTGTTGACGAACCCGCGGCTGCCGCCGTCCGCCTTCACCACCCGGCGGATGATCAGCGGTTCGCTATCCTCCGCCTCAAGCCCGTTGTCGTCGAGCAGCGCGGCGATGCCGGCGGGCGGATCGAAGGTGGCGGTGACGCTGGCCTGCGCCGCGCCGTGCCGCACGAGTCCGCTGTCGCCGCGTGCGCCGAGCGCCAGGCCGAGCGCGTCGAGCAGGATCGACTTGCCTGCGCCGGTTTCACCGGTGAGCACGCCAAGCCCGGGGCCGAAATCGAGGTCAAGCGCCTCGATCAGGACCACATCGCGAATCGAGAGCGCCGTCAGCATGAAGGGCCCAACGCCCGAACGGCCGGGCGGTGCATCAGCGGTGCTGCGCTCACTGGTCCTGCGGCGGCGGGACGTCCGCTGGAGCGGGGGGCGTGCCCGGCTGCACGCCGGTCGGCGTCGCGGCGGACGGGGCGTTGCCACCCGGCGTCGCGCCGGCGCCGCCGCTGGTGGTTGCCGGCGTCGGGGCGCCCGGCGCCTCGGCACGCGGCGTGGGCGTTTCCTCGACCGGCAGCACCTCCACCTCCTTGCGGATCGGCGCCTCGGGCGCGGGGACGGTCGCCTGGGGAATGATCTGCTCGCCCGGGGCGAGCGGACGAATCGGCGTGGTCGGGTTCTCGCCCAGCAGATCGTAGGCGCGCTTGTACCACCAGGTTTCGGGATAGTTGGCGCCGAGCACCGCCGCGGCGCGCTTTGCCTCCTCGCGCACGCCGAGCGCCAGATAGGTCTCGGTCAGGCGCATCAGCGCCTCCGGCGTGTGGGTGGTGGTCTGATAATCGTCGATCACCTTGCGGAAGCGCAGCGTTGCCGCCAGCCACTGGCCACGCCGTTCGTAGAAACGGCCGATCTCCATTTCCTTGCCGGCGAGGTGATCGCGCACGAGATCCATTTTCAGCCGGGCGTCCGCGGCATAGCGGCTGTTGGGATAGCGGCGGGTGAGCTCGCCCAGCGCATCCTGTGCCTGCGCGGTGATCTTCTGATCGCGCGTGACGTCGTTGATCTGCTCATAATAGCTGATCGCGATGAGGTAATAAGCGTAGGGAGCGTCGCGATTGCCCGGGTGGACCGACAGGAAGCGCTGTGCGCCCTGGATCGCCTCCGTATAATTTTTCGCCAGATAGTTGCTGAACGCGCCCATCAGCTGCGCCCGGCGGGCCCAGACCGAATAAGGGTGCTGGCGCTCCACCTCGTCGAACAGCGCCGCCGCCAATTTGTACTGGCCCTGGTCCAGCTTCTGCCGGGCCGCGGTGTACAAGGTGCCCACGTCGCGCGCGACGTACGGGAGATCGCCGCCGGCGCGATTACGCGCACAACCTGCGATCGGCAGTGCCATCGCCGCAAGGAGCAGGGCGACGAGCGGACGGGACGGGAGTTTACGCATCGTTGTGGCCTTTAGCGCAGGGCCGCGCACGCGAACAATGCTGAAACGTCGTGAATGAAACGCATTGAGGGCGGCGGCGTTCGGCGGATAGGACTAAGCCTTATCATTATGGGACCTCATATGACTGCAACCTTGCTGGCCACCAAGCGGGTCGAGAAGCCGTGGGGGCGGCATAGGCTGTACCCGGGATTTCCCGATCCGGCCCCCGGGGGGGAACCGATCGGTGAGGTGTGGTTCCAGTCGCCGCATCCCGAAGAGCCGGAATTGCTGATCAAATATCTGTTCACCAGCGAGAAGCTGTCGGTGCAGGATCACCCGTCGGACGAGGAGGCGCAGAAGCGCGGCCTGCCGCGCGGCAAGGACGAATGCTGGCTGATCCTGGATGCCGAGCCCGATTCGACCATCGCGATCGGGCCGAAGCAGCCGATGACCGCGGACGAATTGCGCCAGAGCGCGCTGGACGGGTCGATCGAGGACAAGCTCGACTGGAAGCCGGTGAAGGCGGGCGACTTCTATTATTCGCATTCCGGCGTGGTCCACGCGATCGGCGCTGGACTGACGCTGATCGAGGTGCAGCAGAATTCCGACACGACCTATCGCCTGTACGATTATGGCCGACCGCGTGAATTGCATCTGGATGACGGCATCGCGGTAGCCGACCTGCAGCCTTATGTCGCGCCGCCGCGGCCGGGCGAGGTTGCGCCGGGGCGAACGATCCTGGTCGAAGGGCCCAAGTTCGTGCTGGAACGCTGGGGCGGCGGCAAGCGCGAGATCGACCTTCCTGAGGGCAAGAGCGGCTGGCTGGTGCCGATCCGCGGCGAGGGTGTCGTTGGTGGCGTCGCCTGGCGCGCGGGCGAGTGTGTGATGGTGACCGGTCCCGAGCTGCTCCATGCGTCGGAGGATGCCGACCTGCTGTTCGCCTATACGGGTACCAGCCGAATCTGATTCGCGGGGGGCCGCGCGGTCCGTCGCGGCAACACGGCCCCTCGACAAGCAGGGCATGCGCGGCAAAGAGCCGCGCGTGCCTGATCTTGCCATTATTGCCCTTGTCACCGGTGCCGGATTCCTGGGCGGCGCCATGAATGCGCTCGCCGGCGGCGGATCGTTCGCGACCATGCCGGCGCTGCTTGCCATCGGGCTGCCGGCGAACATCGCCAATTCGACCTCCAATTTTGCTGTCCTGCCGGGCGCGGCGATGAGCAGCTGGTCGTTCCGGCATGAGCGCACGCCGCTGGGCGGCGTCGACCTGCGCGTGCTCGGCTGGGTGACATTCGTCGCGGGGCTGGTCGGCAGCATGTTGCTGGTGCTGACGCCGGCGACGACGTTCGACGTGATCGTGCCCTGGCTGGTTCTGTATGCCTTCGTCGTGCTGGCGATCGGCAAGCGCGCGTCGGTGTGGCTCGCGCAGCGAGTGACGATCGGCGGCCGCACGCTGATCGCGGCGCAGGCGCTGCTGGGCATTTATGGCGGCTATTTCGGCGGCGGCGTCGGGCTGATGATGACCGCGACCTATGGCCTGCTCGCCGGGATGGACCCGCGGGCCATGTTCGCGCCGCGCACGCTGATGCTGGCGGTGGCCAATGCCGCGGCGGCGATCGTTTTTGTCGCGACTGGGATGATCCACTGGGGATCCGCGGTGCCGATGCTGATCGGGGCGCTGGTCGGCGGCTGGGCTGGGGCGGTGATCGGCAAGATGCTGCCCGCGGCGGTGATCCGGTGGTGGACGCTGCTGCTGTCGGGCGCGACGACGATCGTTTTTTTCTGGCGCGCCTACGGCTGATTTCGGCGGCGGCGCGGCCGCCTTCCGGCGACAATCGGCCACGGATGGACGCCGCGCGGAATGATGGTAGCCTGCGGCCGATGCGCGCCGTTTTCCGCCACCGTCTCGCCACCCGATTGTGGCATTGGATCAATGCGGTTGCGATTTTCGTGCTGATCGGATCGGGGCTGGGCATCTCCAACGCGCATCCGCGATTGTACTGGGGGCGCTATGGCGCGAACTTCGATGCGGCGTGGCTGGAGCTGCCGCGCTTTCCCGCCTGGCTGACGATCCCGGCGAACTACAATCTGGCGCTGTCGCGGCGCTGGCATCTGTTCTTTGCGCTGGTGCTGGGCTTTGGCCTGCTGGCCTATATGATCGTCAGCCTGCTGAACCGGCATTTCGCCCGGGACCTGCGGGTGCGGCGGCGCGACTTGTCGCCGCACAACCTGGCCGCGGACGTGCGCGAGCATCTGGCGCTGCGTTTCCATGATCCGGCCGATCCGACCGCGTACAATATCTTCCAGAAGCTGTCGTACGTGACGGTCGTGTTCGTGCTGTTGCCGCTGGTGATTTTTAGCGGGATTGCGCTGTCGCCGATGATGAACGCCGGCTTCCCCTGGATGCTCGACCTGTTCGGCGGGCGGCAATCGGCGCGGTCGATCCATTTCCTGTGCATGGTGGGGCTGAGCGTGTTCATCGTCGGCCATCTGGCGCTGGTGATCCTTGCCGGGCCGGTCAACGAGGTGCGCGCGATGATCACCGGCTGGTGGCGGGTGCCCGAGGAGCCGCGGCCATGATCGTCGGACGACGCGACCTGATCGCCGGCGGCGTGGCAGGGGGCGCGACGCTGCTCGCCGGGTGTGACAGGGTGATCGAGCATCCCGCCGCGCGCCGCATCCTGTTCATGGGCGAGGACATGCAGCGCGGGCTGCAACGCGCGCTGGTCGACCGCAACGCATTGGCGCCCGAATTCACGCCCGAGCAAAGATCGCCCTTCTTCCGGCCCAACGGCACACGTGACCCGGGAACGCCCGAATATAATGCGCTGCGCGAGGGCCGGTTCGCCGACTGGCGATTGCAGGTCGATGGGCTGGTGGCACGGCCGCTGTCGCTGGCGCTGACCGACCTTGCCGCCTTTCCGCAGCGCGCGCAGATCACGCGGCACGATTGCGTCGAGGGGTGGAGCGCGATCGCCAAATGGCAGGGGCCGAAACTGGGCGATGTGCTGAAGGCGGCGGGGATGCGCGACGGCGCGCGCTACATCGTGTTCACCTGCGCCGACATGTATGGCGGCGCGCCTTATTATGAATCGATCGATCTGGTGGACGCGTTCCACCCGCAGACGATCCTGGCCTGGGCGCTGAACGACCGCTTCCTGCCGGTGATGAACGGGGCGCCATGCCGCCTCAGGGTCGAGCGGCAACTGGGCTACAAGCACGCCAAATATCTGATGCGCGCCACCGCGGTCGCCAGCCTGTCCGGGATCGGCAAGGGCAGGGGCGGCTATTGGGAGGATAATGTCGACTATGACTGGTATGCCGGGATCTGACGGGTAGGTACGTACTGGTAACGATCGGACGAGGCGGCTAGCAGGTGGCCCATGGCGCTGATCGATCTGTTTCTCTCGCGCGCGGTGACACGCGGTACCCTGACCCTCCATCGTCCCGATGTCGCGACCAAGACCTTCGGCACGTCCGAAGCCGGCTTCCCCGATGTGGTGATCCGCTTCACCGACAAGAATGTCGGGCGCTCGATCGTGTCCGACCCCGGGCTGGGCGCGGCGGAGGCGTTCATGGACGGCCGGCTGGTGATCGAGCAGGGCGATATCCGCGCGCTGGTCGAGCTGCTGACGTCCAACGACCCGTGGGAGGACGGGCGGTCGGCGCTGGCGGCGAGCCCCCTGCGGCGCGCGGTCGCGGCGGCGGCGCATCGCTTCGGCCGGATCAACATGGAGCGCGCGTCCAAGCGCAACGTGGCGCATCATTACGACCTGTCGGATCGCCTCTACGACCTCTTCCTCGACGCCGACCGGCAGTACAGCTGCGCCTATTTCACCGACCCGGCGAACAGCCTGGAGCAGGCGCAGGCCGACAAGAAGGCGCATATCGCCGCCAAGCTGGCGCTGAAGCCGGGGATGCGCGTGCTCGACATCGGCTGCGGCTGGGGCGGGATGGCGCTGTACCTGCACCAGAAGACCGGCGCCGAGGTGCTGGGCGTGACGCTGTCGGAAGAACAGCTGAAGGTCGCGCGCCGCCGTGCCGAGGAAGCGGGCGTTGCCGACAAGGTGCGGTTCGAGCTGATCGATTATCGCCACGTGACCGGGCAGTTCGACCGGATCGTGTCGGTCGGCATGTTCGAGCATGTCGGCGTGAAACATTATCGCGCCTTCTTCGGGAAGTGCCGCGAGCTGCTGACCGAGGATGGCGTGATGCTGATGCACACGATCGGGCGGCTGGGCGGCCCGGGCGTGACCGACCAGTTTACGCTGAAATACATCTTCCCCGGCGGCTACAACCCGGCGCTGAGCGAGATCGTTCGCGGTTACGAGGGGATGCGGCTGTTCCCGACCGATATCGAGGTGCTGCGCGTCCACTATTCCTGGACGCTGGACCATTGGTACGATCGCACGGTGGCGGCGAAGGACGAGATCGTCGCGCTGTATGACGAGAAGTTCTTCCGCATGTGGACCTTCTACCTCGCCGGGGCGGCGGCGGCGTTCCGGCATGGCGGCCTGTGCAATTACCAGGTGCAGCTGACGCGCGGGCGATTCTCCGTGCCGGTGACGCGCGACTATATCTATGAGGAGGAGCGGCGCCTGCGCGCCGAATGACGGCCATGCCGGGCGAGCCCGGCATGGCGTGCCCGATCAGCCGCCGCCGTGGAGGTTGATCTTCTGCCCGTTGGCATATTCGCCATCGGCCGAGACGAAATAGGCGACCGCCGCGGCGACATCCGCCGGGGTGGAGACGCGGCCGAAGGGTGATTGCGCGGCGAGATCGTGGATGGCCGCGCGTCGCCTTCGCCAGCCGTTCGCCCATGTCAGTGACGGTGAGGCCCGGGGCGACGATGTTGGTGCGGATGTTGTTGCCGCGCTCCTCCTTCGACAGCACCAGCGCCAGAGCCTCTGCGGCGGCCTTGCCCATCGAGTAAGGCGCGCCATTGGGGGCGTGGTAGAGTGTCGCGACGCTGGAGATCATGATGATGTCGCCGCGGCCCTTTTCCTTCGCGCGCTCGCGCATCGAGGGGAGGACCAGCTTCGACATGTAATGCGGCGCGAAGCAGTGGGTGCGCATGACGCGCTCGAACTCGGCCGGGTCGGTATCGGCGACGCTCTGCCCGCGGCTGGCGATGCCGGCGTTGTTCACGAGGATGTCGATGCCGCCGAAGTCGGCGACGACCGCGTCGACCAGCTTCTCGCAATCCTCGAACCGGTCGACCGAGCCGGCATAGGCCTTGGCGCGGCGGCCGAGGCCCTCGATCTCGCGCACGACTTCCTCGGCGGCCTCGGCGTCGCGGCGGTAGTTCACCGCGACGTCGGCGCCGTCCCGCGCCAGTCGCAGCGCGATCTCGCGCCCGATGCCGCGGCCCCCGCCGGTTACCAGTGCAACGCGTCCCTGAAGTCCCCTCTCGCTCTTGGCACTCATGCAGCCTGCTCCTTTTTCTTGGTGTAATCGGGGCGGCGCTTCTCGAAGAACGCCTTGATCCCTTCGCCGAAATCCGGGGAGGTCGCGCACAGGATCTGGTTGCGGTCCTCCATCGCCACCGCTGCCTCGAGGCTGGGCGCGTCGATCGACATGCGCAGGCATTCCTTGGTGAGGCGCAGGCCCATCGGCGAGGTGGTGAGCATCTGTTCGATCAGCGGGGCGGCGGCTTCCTCCATCTGATCATCGGGCACGACGCGGCTGACGAGGCCGGTGGCAAGCGCGCGATCGGCGGTGATGAAATTACCGGTGAGCATGAATTCGGCCGCCACGCTCGCGCCGACCAGGCGGGGGAGGAAGTAGCTGACGCCGATGTCGCAGGCGGAAAGGCCGATGCGGATGAAGGCGGCGTTCATGCGGACGGATTCGCCGGCGATGCGGATGTCCGACGCCAGCGCCATGGCGAAGCCGCCGCCGCACGCGGGGCCGTGGACGAGGCTGATGATCGGTTGCGGGCAATAGCGCATCTTCATCACGATCTCGGCGATCGAGCGCTGGTGCGCGAGGCGATCGATCGTGTCGAATTCGGAACGGCCGCCCTCCTGCAGATCGAGGCCGGCGCAATAGGCGCGGCCGGCGCCCTTCAGCACGACGACGCGGCAGTCGCGATCCTTGTGGAGCGCGCCGAAATAGTGGTTCAGCTCCTCGACGTGGCGATCGTTGAGCGCGTTCAGGACGTGCGGGCGGTTCATCGTCACCCAGTCGACTTCGCCCCGGCGCTCGACCGAGATCATCTCATATTCCACGATGCCTCTCCCACTCATGCTTGTTGCGATGCTTGTTGACGGCGCACTCTACATAACTAAAGTTATCCTGCAATCGCGGACGGCCAATGGGGCCGCCGCCAGGAGTTTAGGGGAGAGGGGCGTGAAGCTCGGACCGGATATTGCTGCCGTCATCACCGGGGGTGCCTCGGGATTGGGGCTGGCCACCGCCAAGGCGTTGCGCGCGCAGGGCGTGAAGGTCGCGCTGTTCGACAAGAATGCCGAGATCGGTCCGGGCGTCGCGGAGGAGATCGGCGCGGTGTTCTGCGAAGTCGATGTGATGGACCAGGCATCGGTCGACGCCGGCTTTGCCAAGGCGCGCGCCGCCAATGGCCAGGAGCGTGCGCTGGTGAATTGCGCGGGCGGCGGCTTCGGCGGGCCGAACAAGACGGTGGCGCGGTCGAAGGAGGACGGATCGATCGTCCCTTATCCGATCGAGAATTTCCAGAAGACGCTGGAATTGAACCTGGTCGGATCGTTCCGCTGCATCGTCGGATCGGTGGCCGGGATGATGACGCTGGACCCTACCGAGGACGGGGATCGCGGGGCGATCGTCAACACCGCCAGCGTCGCGGGCGAGGAAGGACAGATCGGGCAGGTGGCCTATGCCTCCGCCAAGGCGGGCGTGATCGGCATGACGCTGAACGTTGCGCGCGACCTGTCGGCCGAGGGTATCCGCTGCAACACGATCCTGCCGGGCATTTTCGACACGCCGCTGCTGGCGCGCGCGAAGCCGCAGGTGAAGGCGGCGCTGTCGGCGATGGTGCCGTTCCCCAAACGGCTGGGCATGGCGGAAGAATATGCCGCGCTGGCGGTCGAGATGCTGCGCAACGGCTATTTCAACGGTGAGGACGTGCGGCTGGACGGCGCGATCCGGATGCAGCCGAAGTAACCAACAGGATGGCAGCTTCCCGTTCGTGCTGGGCATGGCCGAAGCACGAACGGCGCGGGCGGGGAGAGTTTAGATGAACTTCGATTATTCCGACGACCAGAAGATGCTGAAGGACGAGGCGCGCAAGTTCCTCGCCGCGAAGTGCGACGCCAAGGTGGTTCGCGGCGTGCTCGACAATGACGACCGCGCCTATGACGAGGCGCTGTGGAAGGGCGTGGCCGAGCAGGGCTGGCTGGGCGCGGCGATCCCCGAGGAGTTCGGCGGGCTTGGCCTTGGCCATGTCGAATTGTGCGCGCTG
Organism: Sphingomonas sp. ABOLG; assembly: GCF_003950435.1. Lineage (NCBI taxonomy): Bacteria > Pseudomonadati > Pseudomonadota > Alphaproteobacteria > Sphingomonadales > Sphingomonadaceae > Sphingomonas > Sphingomonas sp. ABOLG. The sequence goes on along the minus strand of NZ_QQWW01000013.1, from coordinate 7,070 downwards.
GCCGAGGAGCTGGGCCGTGCGTGCGCGCCGATCCCGTTCGCCTCCACGGTGTATTTCGTCGCCGAGGCGCTGATGAAGTTCGGCTCGCAGGAGCAGAAGGCCAAGTGGCTGCCGAAGATCGCCGCCGGCGAGGTGATCGGTGCCTTTGCGACGGCCGAGGGCAAGGGGCCGGTGACGGCGCGCTCGATCAAGACCAGCGTGTCGGGGGGCAAGCTGACCGGCGAGAAGATCCCGGTGACCGATGGCGATGTCGCTGACCTGATTGTGGTGCTGGCGAAGGACGGGCTGTACCTGGTCGAGAAGGGCGAGGGCGTGTCGGCCGAGGTGCTGACGACGCTGGACCCGACGCGGTCGGCCGCGAAGCTCACCTTTTCGGGCGCCCCGGCCGAGCGGCTGGGAGATCAGGATGGCATCGCGGCGATGCAGGCGGTGTTCGACCGCGCGGCGATCCTGCTGGCGTTCGAGCAGGTCGGGGGCGCGGACAAGTGCCTGGAGATGGCTAAGGCCTATGCGCTCGATCGTCAGGCGTTCGGGCGCGTGATCGGCGGCTATCAGGCGATCAAGCACAAGCTGGCCGACATCTATGTGAAGAACGAGATCGCGCGGTCGAACGCTTATTACGGCGCCTGGGCGCTCAATACCGATGCGGGCGAGCTGCCGCTGGCGGCGGCGACCGCGCGCGTCGCGGCCAGCGAGGCGTTCTGGTTCGCCGCCAAGGAAAATATCCAGACGCATGGCGGCATCGGCTTCACCTGGGAAGCGGACCCGCAGCTTTATTACCGTCGCTCGCGGCAGCTCAGCCTCGTGGCGGGTGCGCCCGCGACGTGGCGTGAGCGGCTGGTGAGCCAGCTTGAAATGAAGAACGCCGCCTGAGCGCGTGAGAGGATAGCGAGATGGACTTCAACGATACCCCGGAAGAAGCCGACTATCGCGCCAAGGCGCGCGCCTGGCTGGAAAAGAACGTCGCCGAGCACAAGGCGATGAACCACGCCGACGACATGGCGGCGGGCAAGGCATGGCAGCGGCGCAAGGCCGAGGCGGGCTATGCGCAGATCACCTGGCCCAAGGAATGGGGCGGGGCCGGCGGCACGCCGATCCAGTCGGTGATCTTTGGCCAGGAAGAGGCCAAGTTCCCCGTTCAGTACGGCTATTTCACCATCGGCCTTGGCATGTGCGTGCCGACGGTGATGGCGTTCGCCGATGCCGACACCAAGAAGCGCTTCGTCGGGCCGGCGCTGCGCGGCGAGGAGATCTGGTCGCAATTGTTCTCCGAGCCCGCCGGTGGCTCGGACGTGGCGGCGATCCGTACCCGCGCGGTGCGTGACGGCGACGATTGGGTGGTGAACGGCCAGAAGGTGTGGACGTCCGGCGCGCATTATTCGGACTATGGCATCGTCCTGGTGCGCACCAACCCGGACGTGCCCAAGCACAAGGGCCTGACGATGTTCTGGCTCGACCTGAAATCGCCGGGCGTCGAAATTCGGCCGATCCACCAGATGTCGGGCGGCTCGAACTTCAACGAAGTGTATTTCACCGACGTTCGCATTCCCGACGCACAGCGGCTGGGTGCGGTGGACGACGGCTGGAAGGTCGCGCTGGTCACGCTGATGAACGAGCGGCTCGCGGTCGGCGGGGCGAGCGGAGCGAGCCCGAAGGAGATCCTGGCGCTGGCCAAGGATCTGGACGCGGCGGACGGCCCGCTGATCAAGGACAGCGCGTTCCGCCAGCGGCTGGCTGACTGGTACGTCCAGTCCGAGGGGCTCAAGAACACCCGCATGCGCACGATGACCGCGCTGAGCCGCGGGCAGACGCCGGGGCCGGAAAGCTCGATCGGCAAGATCATCGCCGCCAACGTGCTTCAGGACCTGGGCAATGCCGCGGTCGAGGCGGAGGATCAGTATGGGATCATCAACGATCCCGCGCTGCTGCCGCTGAAGGGGCTATTCCAAGGCGCGGTGATGAACGCGCCGGGCCTGCGCATCGCGGGCGGCACCGACGAGATCCTGAAGAACATCATCGCCGAGCGGGTGCTTGGCCTGCCGGGCGAGATCCGGACGGACAAGGATGCCGCGTTCAAGGATCTGGCGGGCTGAGGGGGAGCGGTGATCGGATCCGCGTGCCGCGGGGATGATCGCCGCTCGACCGGGGCGCCGTCGCGGCGGCGCAAACAGAAGCGAGGGCGTGTCGCTGGCCGAACCGGCGCACGCCCGTTGTCGCGTCAGTCCTTCTTGCGGGTGAAGAGGACGGCGGCCGCGATGGCGGCGGAGCCGATGCCGACGCCGAGCCCGATCTTGCCCAGATCCCAGCCACGCTTCTGACGCGCGGCCTTGGCATCCTTGGCGGCGGTTTCATGCTGCTTGGCGGCAGCGGCGGCGGCGAGAATTTCGTTGGGTTCGTCAGACACGCTTACTCTCCTTTGCCGCGCTGGTACCGCGACCGGAACGCATCGGCAAAGGCTTTGAGCCTCTGTTCGGCGATCGCAGAGCGCAGGTCGGCCATCAGCGTTTCGTAGAAGAAGATATTGTGTTCGGTCATCAGCATGGCGCCGAGGATTTCGCCGGCGCGGACCAGATGATGGAGATAGGCGCGGCTCCAGGTGGCGCAGGTCGGGCAGCCGCATTCGGGATCAAGCGGACCCTGATCCTCGTTGAAACGCGCGTTGCGGATGTTGATCGGACCCGAGCGGGTGAACGCCTGGCCCGTGCGGCCCGAGCGGGTCGGCAGCACGCAATCGAACATGTCGATGCCGCGCTCCACCGCGCCGACGATATCGTCAGGCTTGCCGACGCCCATCAGGTAGCGAGGGCGATCGGCGGGTAGCTGGCCGGGGGCGAAATCGAGGCAGGCGAACATCGCCTCCTGCCCCTCGCCGACCGCGAGGCCGCCGATCGCATAGCCGTCGAAGCCGATGTCGATCAGCGCGTCGGCGGAGGTGCGGCGAAGCCCCTCGTCGAGCGCGCCCTGCTGGATGCCGAAGATGGCGTTCTGCGCGGCATGATCGCCGCCGCTGTCGAAAGCGTCGCGGCTGCGGCGTGCCCAGCGCATCGAACGCTCCATCGCCGCGGCCTGCACCTCGCGCGTCGACGTGGTCGGCACCAGTTCGTCGAACGCCATGACGATGTTCGAGCCGAGCAGCCGCTGGATCTCGATCGAGCGTTCGGGGCTGAGCAGGTGGCGGGTACCGTCGAGGTGCGATTTGAAGGTGATGCCTTCCTCGGACCGCTTGGTGAGATCGGACAGGCTCATCACCTGATAGCCACCCGAATCGGTCAGGATCGGCTTGTCCCAGCCCATGAAGCGGTGGAGGCCGCCGAGCCGCGCGACCCGCTCCGCGCCCGGGCGCAGCATCAGGTGATAGGTGTTGCCCAAGATGATGTCCGCGCCCGCCGCCTCGACATCGGCCGGCTTCATCGCCTTCACCGTGGCGGCGGTGCCGACCGGCATGAAGGCGGGGGTGCGGATGGTGCCGCGGTGCATCGCGATGCTGCCGGTGCGGGCAGCACCGTCAGTGGCGGCGATGGTGAAGGCAAAACGATCGGTCATCGGCGGGAGCGCTTCTTCTTCTTGCCGTCGGGCGGCAGATCGGGGGTTGAGCGCGTGGCGTTGGCGCGGATGGTGAGCAGTTCGGCCCGAGTCACGACCGCGTCGCGATCGCGATCGAAACGCGCGCAATAGCCGGCCAGCGTTGCCTGAAGCTCATCCAGCGTGATCCGGTTGTCGGCGTTGCGATCAGTCTCGAACGGGCTGGGCAGGGCATTGCGATCGCCCAGATACCGCTCCGCCCAATCGGCAAAGGCGATATAGCCAAGCGAGCCGGTGCGACCGGTGTCCATCGCCTCGAAGGTGCGGCGAACGCCGGCCTCAAGCTCCGCCTTGGTAACGCGGGCGTCGCCATCGGTGTCGAAGGTCGCGATCAGCATGCCGACCGGTTCCACCACCATGGTTGCGGGTGGCTGAGGCGGCAGGCCGGGCGTGGGCGTGGCAACCGCTGCCTGGAGCAGCAAGGACAGGATCAGCATGGGCAACCCGCGCGCTATTCAGGAAAACAGGGGGCGCCGTGGTGGCTTGCCAGCAGGAACGTCAGCGGCCTTTGTGCGCCGGCGAAGATAGAAAGGTGGATGCCCGACAAGGATTCGAACCTTGATTGACGGAGTCAGAGTCCGCTCTCTTACCATTAGAGGATCGGGCAACAGCCGCGTCGCAGCGATGAAGCAGCGACAGGAGGGCGCCTCTAATCCCGCTGTTTCGCAAGGTCAAGCACCTGATTGCGTGCGCGGGTTGCAGTGGGGGGCGGTGCACGCTAGCTTCGCTACCAAGCACCGGGCGGGCCAACCCGCGACGGAAGAACAAAAGAAAGACGACGGCACGTGGCGCATCATCACGCCGACCTGCCGTACCGGCGCGATCATCGCCGCGCCCGTTCGGCACTGGAGGGTCACCAATCGGCCCCTTTTCGCCAGCATTTCGCGCGCCATTATGCCGCGCTGGATCTCGGCACCAACAATTGCAGGCTGTTGATTGCCCGGCCGCAGGGCGATGGTTTCGCGGTGGTGGACGCCTTTTCGCGAATCGTCCGGCTGGGCGAGGGGCTGGCGACCAGCGGGCGACTGTCGGACGCGGCAATCGAACGGACGATCGGCGCGCTTCGGATCTGCGCCGACAAGCTGAAACGGCGCAACGTCACGCTGGCGCGATCGGTCGCGACCGAGGCGTGCCGGCGCGCCATTAACGGACCCGCGTTCATCGAGCGCGCTTATGGGGAAACGGGCATTCATCTCGACGTGATATCGGCAGAGGAAGAGGCGCGGCTGGCCGTGCTTGGCTGCCATGTGCTGCTGGAGCCGGGCAATGCCCCGGCGCTGGTGTTCGACATTGGCGGCGGATCGACCGAACTGGTGCTGATCGACACATCGACCACGGTGCCGACGGTGATCGACTGGCATTCGGCGCCCTGGGGCGTCGTGTCGCTAACCGAGAGCGCTGGCGGCGGCGACGGTGATGGCGCGGCGGGCCTGGCGAGCGCCTATGAGCGGATGTGCAACCTGGTGCGCGAGAGCTTTGCGCCCTTTGCCGCGCGGCTGCCGAAGGTCGAGGGGCCACGGCGGCTGCTGGGCACGTCGGGGACGGTAACGACGCTGGCCAGCGTCCACCTGGGGCTGGACCGGTATGATCGTGCGCAGGTCGACGGGCTGATCGCGCCGGCGGCGTCGATGCGTGCGATCAGCCAGCGGCTGGCGCATCTGCCGATCGCCGAGCGCGCGAAGCTGCCGTGCATCGGCCGCGAACGCGCCGATCTGGTCGTCGCAGGATGCGCCATCCTGGAGACGATCCTGGACCTGTGGCCAGCCGAGCGGCTGGGCGTGGCGGATCGTGGCATTCGCGAGGGCATCCTTCGCCGCCTGATGGCGTCTGCGGCATGAGGGGTGGGGGCGGACTTCGCACGCGCGTGAAGACGGCGCGTGGGCGCACGGCGCAGTCGACGCGCTGGCTGGAGCGGCAGCTGAACGATCCGTACGTCAAGCGCGCCAAGGCCGAAGGGTATCGCAGCCGGGCGGCGTACAAGCTGATCGAGCTGGACGAGCGCTTCGGCTTCCTGCGTGGCGGCAAGCGGATCGTCGACCTGGGCATGGCGCCGGGCGGGTGGAGCCAGGTGGTGCGGCGCAAGCTGCCGGGGGCGGCGGTGGTCGGCATCGACCTGTTGCCGGTCGACCCGCTGGACGGCGTGACGATCCTGCAGATGGACTTCATGGCGGACGAAGCACCCGATCGGCTGATCGCCGAACTGGGCGGTGCACCCGACATCGTGCTGTCCGACATGGCGGCGAACACCGTCGGCCATCCGCAGACCGATGCGTTGCGCACGATGGCGCTGGTCGAGGCGGCGAGCGACTTTGCGATCAGCGTGCTGAAGCCGGGCGGGACGTTCGTCGCCAAGGTTTTCGCCGGGGGTGCGGATTCGACGCTGGTTGCGCTGCTGAAGAAGAATTTTGCCACGGTGAAACACGCCAAGCCGCCGTCGAGCCGCAAGGGATCGGTGGAGTGGTTCGTCGTGGCGCAGGGCTTCAAGGGCCGGCGCGGCGACGTGGCTGAGCGAGACGAAAGCGACGCCGATCAGGATTGATCGGCCGCGGAACCGGCAGGCTCCATAACAAATGCGGCCGCATCACGGGGGAGGTGATGCGGCCGCCGCTGGCTAAGGCTGACGAGGCTTACGGGCCGCCGCTGTCACGGATTGTCCCGTTCACACCCGAGGGGAAGAAGCCGCCGCCCTGCGTAGCCGCCGGGTTGAGATAGACGACGTTCAGCACTTGCCGCCCGGTTCGCCCGAGGACGAGGCCGCCCGGATCGGTCGGGACCAGATTGGCGACCGCTGCATTGCCGATGTCCTGATCGAGATCGAACGAGCCATCGAGCGCGTCGCGCCCGGCGGAGATCCGCGCGACGGCATCGTAGATGGCGGGTACGGTCAGCCCGCGCCGCCACAGTTCCGCCCGGATCACCCCGTCATGGTAGCATTCGGTGGCGAGGATGCCGGCCGATGCCTCCAGGAAGGTCTTGTTGGTGATGAGCCGCGCCGCGCCGCGATAGGCGCTGACCCCGACGTCGGTGAGGAGATACGACCCGATCAGGAAGTTCTCGTCATTGGCGAAGGGATCGAAGATGGCGTTGGGCCCGACCACGCCCGCCGCCCGGGCCGCCGCGGTGAAGGCGCCAACCGGCGTTGCATTGCCCACCGTGACCGTGGCGCTACCCGACAGGTTGATGACGGGTTGCGCCGTCGCTGCGCTGCCCAGGGCGCCGCGCAGGAACGTGATATGGCCGATCTCGTCAAAGGCGATTTCGCGCGCATATTGCTGAACCACTGGATCGGTGAAGGACACCTGGCGTGCCGCGCCTGGACCCGTCCCTGTCACGACATTGCCCTGTGCGCCCGTGCCGGTCTGCAGCGCGGCGGGGATGCCCTGTCCGGAGACCGCATAGGAATAATAATTGCCCTCCAGATATTCGAGCTGCAGCGCGAAGTTCAGGACGTCCTGATCGGTCAAGGCCGGCGGGGTAGGAGAGGGGCC
>NZ_QQWW01000012.1:0-104655 GCF_003950435.1 Sphingomonas sp. ABOLG | reverse complement strand
CGCTAATCACGGAGGCGTTCGTGTTTCCAAAACGGACAAAAACACAGTGTCGCGGGGTGGAGCAGCCCGGTAGCTCGTCAGGCTCATAACCTGAAGGTCACAGGTTCAAATCCTGTCCCCGCAACCAAACACACACACGCCGCCCTTCAGGGCGGCGTTGTCGTTTGTAGGGCCTGGCCAAGGAACTGGAACGCACCAGCTCCGGCGCGGCAACCATCCTCGCTCAGCCGGCTTAGGGCCCTGTAGGCGTTCGGCGCACATGGCTAGCGTTAGGACTCGTTGATCACGGTGAGAATACAACCTTGGCCGCGACGGCAACGGCGGAAAAGAAGGCGCTCGGCCAGCGATCGTAGCGGGTCGCGACGCGGCGCCAGTCTTTGAGGCGACCGAACATGATCTCGATCCGGTTACGTCGCCGATAGCGGCGCTTATCGTATCTGACCGGGTCGTTGCGCGATCGCCGGCACGGGATGCAAGGCTGTATGCCCACCGTGCGGTGCGCCCGCAGCCAGCGCCTCCATCATTCGCGTGAACACGCCGCGCTCGCCCCATCGCTTCCAGCGGTTGAAGAGCGTGTTGTGCGAGCCTAGCGCTCGGCGCATCTCGCCAGCGCAGCTCATTCCGGTCTCGTTGCGGACCCTGAATCAGACCGCGACACTCACATCACTGGATCCTGACCCGAGGATCACTTCACTGCCGCGACTGCCGGCGGCTCTAAAAGCGACATCTATATGCGAACACTATGTGAATTGCGGGAATCGCTCTCGAATTCATACGCAACGTGCGCCTAATCGCACGTCCCTGAAGGCGCCGTCATCCGACGGAAGGCCGCTCGAAGGGGTGCATGATGAAGGTCCATTTCGTTGCCGCAACCGCCTGCCTATTGGCGCTGCCGGTGGAGGCGCAGGCGCAGTCCACGGCCAATGACAAGGCAGGGGCCGCAGCCGACACCGCTCCACCGCCCGCGATCACCGTCAGCGGCTCGGTGTCGGTCACGTCCGACTACCGCTTCCGCGGTGTATCGCAATCCGATCAGGAAATGGCCGTCCAGGGCGGCATCACCGTCGCGCACGACAGCGGTTTCTATATCGGGACCTGGGCGTCGAACCTGGCTGGCTGGGGCACGTTCGGCGGCGCCAACATGGAACTCGACCTGATCGGGGGGTACAAGGCGACGCTTGCCGACAACGTTACCCTCGACGTCGGACTGACCTGGTACATGTACCCAAGCGGCGCGGACAAGACCGACTTTGCCGAGCCCTACATCAAGCTGACCGGTACCGCCGGTGCCGCCACGCTGACGGCGGGCGTCGCCTATGCGCCAAAGCAACAGGCGCTCGGCAAATGGTACAATACGGGCACTGATGCTGCGGACGGGGTCTACAACAATCCCGGTGCAAAGGACGACAACTTCTATCTGTGGGGTGACGGTGCGCTGCCGCTGGCTGGCACGCCGATCACCGCCAAGGCGCATATCGGGCGCAGCTGGGGTCAGAGCGGCCTGGGTCCGAATGCGACGGCGGTGTCGCCTACCGGGCGGTACTGGGACTGGTCGCTGGGCGCCGATGCCACGTGGCAGAGCCTGACCTTCAACGTCAGTTACGTCGACACCGACATCTCCAACCGCGAGGCTGCCTACCTCCGCCCCAGCTTCAGCAAGGGCCAGGACGGCACCGGCAACATCGCCGACGGCACGGTCGTGGTGTCGCTGACGGCAGCCTTCTGATCATTGGAGGAAACCGATGCAGGACCTGCTCTGGATCGCGATCATCGTCGGGCTGTTCGCGCTGACCCTCGCCTACGCCCGCCTGTGCGACAACGGTTGAGGGAGTTCACGCGATGACGCTCGATCTCTGGCTGGCGGCGCTGACCGCCATTGGCCTTCTTTTCTATCTCGTGGCGGTGCTGATCCGCCCCGAGCGCTTCTGAAAGGAGCGGCTCCATGACATTCCAGGGCTGGTTCCTGATCCTCCTGTTCGTCGGCATCCTGCTGGCGCTCACCAAGCCCGTGGGGCTGTGGCTCCACGCGCTCTATGAAGGGCGGCGCACGCCGCTCCATGCCGTGCTCGGCCCGGTCGAGCGCGGCTTCTACAGACTGTCGGGCATCGATCCGAACCAGGAGCAGGGCTGGCGACGCTACGCCGTCCACATGCTGCTGTTCAACGTCGCGCTGCTGGTCCTGACCTATGCGGTGCTGCGGCTGCAGGGCGTGCTGCCGGGCAATCCGCAAGGTCTGGCCGGGCTGTCGCCGGATCTCGCGTTCAACACCGCTATCAGCTTCACCGCCAACACCAACTGGCAAAGCTATGGCGGCGAGAGCACCATGTCGAACCTCAGCCAGATGCTGGGGCTGACAATCCACAATTTCCTGTCGGCCGCGACAGGCATCTCTCTGGCCTTTGCATTGTTCCGCGGCTTCGCGCGGCGCGAGGCCAGGGCGATCGGCAACTTCTGGGCCGACGTCACGCGCATCACGCTCTACCTGCTGCTGCCGATCTGCGTCGTTTACGCGATCTTCCTGATCGCCTCGGGTGTGCCGCAGACGATGGGGGGCGCGGTCGACGTGAACACCCTGGAAGGTGTCCGCCAATCGATCCTGCTCGGTCCGGTCGCGTCACAGGAGGCGATCAAGATGCTCGGCACCAATGGTGGCGGCTTCTTCAACGCCAATTCGGCGCATCCGTTCGAAAATCCGACCGCGCTGACCAACCTCGTCCAGATGCTGTCGATCTTCCTGATCGGCTTCGGCCTCACCTGGACGTTCGGCAAGGCGGTCGGCAACACGCGCCAGGGCTGGGCGATCCTGTCGGCGATGGTGATCCTGTTCCTCGCCGGCGTCACCGTCACCTACTGGCAGGAGGCTGCCGGCAACCCGATCCTGCGCCAACTGGGTGTCGCTGGCGGCAACATGGAGGGCAAGGAGGTTCGCTTCGGCATCGCCGCCAGCGCGCTCTTCTCGGTCGTCACGACCGCCGCCTCGTGCGGTGCGGTAAACGCGATGCACGACAGCTTTACCGCGCTCGGCGGCATGATCCCGCTGTTCAACATGCAGCTTGGCGAGGTCGTGATCGGCGGCGTGGGTGCGGGCATCTACGGCTTCCTGCTCTTCGCCATCCTCGCGGTCTTTGTCGCCGGGCTGATGGTGGGCCGTACGCCGGAATATGTCGGCAAGAAGATCGAGGCGCGGGAGGTGAAGCTCGCTGTGCTGGCGATCGCGGTGCTGCCGCTCGTCATCCTTGGTCTCACCTCGCTGTCGTCGGTTCTCCCGCAAGGGCTGGCCGGTCCGCTCAACAAGGGGCCGCACGGCTTTTCGGAGATCCTCTATGCCTTCACCAGCGCCGTGGGCAACAATGGCTCCGCCTTCGCCGGTCTGACGGCCAACACGCCCTATTACAACGGGCTGCTTGGGCTCGCGATGTGGTTCGGCCGCTTCTTCGTCATCGTGCCGATGCTGGCGATCGCCGGTGGTCTCGCGGCCAAGAAGCACACGCCGGAAAGCGCGGGCTCGTTCCCGACCACCGGTGGTCTGTGGATCGGCCTGCTGGTCGGCATCGTGCTGATCCTGGGCGGTCTCACCTTCCTGCCGAGCCTCGCGCTCGGTCCCATCGCCGATCATCTCGCGATGATCCGCGGCCAGCTGTTCTGATCGGGGGCCCCATGGCAAAAGCCCAATCTCAAAAAACCTTGTCCAGGAGCCTGTTCACGGCCGATTTGGTCGTGCCGGCGATCAAGGCTTCGTTCCTGAAGCTCAATCCCAGGGAACTCGTCCGTAACCCGGTGATGTTCGTCACCGCGGTCGTCGCGCTGCTGATGACGATCCTGCTTGTCGTCGGACACGACGATCTCAGCGTCGCCTTCAAGGCGCAGCTCGCCGTCTGGCTGTGGCTGACGGTGCTGTTCGGCACCTTTGCCGAGACGCTGGCCGAAGGGCGCGGGAAGGCGCAGGCTGCCAGCTTGCGCGCGACCAAGGCGGAACTGACCGCCAAGCGGCTGAAGGGCGACGGCCGTCAATATGACGATGTCCCCGCGAGCCAGCTGAAGGTCGGCGATATCGTGCTGGTCGAGACCAATGACCTGATCCCCTCCGATGGCGAAGTCGTCGCGGGCGTCGCCAGCGTCAACGAGGCCGCGATCACGGGCGAAAGCGCGCCGGTGATCCGCGAGGCGGGCGGTGATCGGTCAGCCGTCACCGCGGGTACGCGCGTCATCTCGGACAAGATCCGCGTGAAGGTGACGGTGGAGCCCGGCAAGGGTTTCCTCGATCGGATGATCGCGCTGGTCGAGGGGGCCGAACGGCAGAAGACGCCGAACGAGATCGCGCTGACGATCCTGCTCGTCGGGCTGACGATCATCTTCCTCATCGCGGTGGCCACAATTCCCGGCTTTGCCTCATATGCCGGCGGCGGGATCCCGGTGGCGATGCTCGCCGCATTGCTCATCACGCTGATCCCGACGACGATCGCCGCGCTGCTCTCGGCGATCGGCATCGCTGGCATGGACCGGCTAGTGCGGTTCAACGTGCTCGCCAAATCGGGCCGCGCGGTGGAGGCGGCGGGGGACATTGACGTGCTGCTGCTCGACAAGACGGGCACGATCACCGTCGGCGACCGGGCGGCGAGCGAGTTTCGCGCGATCAGCGGCACCAGCGTGCAGGCGCTTGCCGAAGCCGCGCTGCTGGCGAGCCTGGCGGACGAGACGCCGGAGGGCCGCTCGATCGTGATGCTGGCGCGCGAGGCGTTCGGCGTCACCATCACGACGTTGCCCGAGGGGGCGGAGGTGATCCCGTTTAGCGCCCAGACGCGGCTTTCCGGCGTTAGGGCCGGAGCCTCGTTGATCCAGAAGGGGGCGGTTGATTCGGTGTTGCGCGCCAATTCGGGCGTGAGCGAGACGGCGGCGGCGACCGAGCTTCGCCGCATCACTGACGAGATCGCCCGGGGGGGCGGCACGCCGCTGGCGGTGGTGCAGGACGGACGCCTGCTTGGTGCGATCTTCCTCAAGGACGTGGTGAAGGCTGGCATCCGCGAACGGTTCGGGGAGCTGCGCCAGACGGGGATCCGCACGGTGATGATCACCGGCGACAATCCGCTGACCGCCGCCGCGATTGCCGCCGAGGCCGGTGTGGACGACTTCCTTGCCCAGGCAACGCCCGAGGACAAGCTGGCACTGATCCGAAAGGAGCAGACCGGCGGGCGATTGGTGGCGATGTGCGGCGACGGCACCAATGACGCGCCCGCGCTGGCGCAGGCCGATGTCGGCGTGGCGATGAACACCGGCACGCAGGCGGCGCGCGAGGCGGGCAATATGGTCGATCTCGACAGCGATCCGACCAAGCTGATCGAGGTCGTGGGGCTGGGGAAGCAATTGCTGATGACCCGCGGCGCGCTGACGACCTTCTCGGTCGCGAACGACGTGGCGAAATATTTCGCGATCATCCCCGCGATGTTCGTCGCGCTCTACCCGGAGCTGGGCGTGCTGAATGTGATGGGGCTGGAAACGCCGCAGTCCGCGATCCTCTCGGCGATCATCTTCAACGCCGTCATCATTCCGCTGCTGGTGCCGCTGGCGCTGCGCGGCGTCACGTACCGACCGATGGGCGCAGGGCCACTGCTGGCCCGAAACCTCGCCATCTACGGCCTCGGCGGCCTCGTTGCCCCGTTCGTCGGCATCAAGATCATCGATCTTGTCGTCGGCGGCCTCGGCCTCGCGTAAGGGAGCTTTCACATGGGCAAGGACTTTACCTCGGCGCTTCGCCCCGCAGTCGTCATGACGATCCTGTTTGCGGGCTTGCTGGGGCTGGCGTATCCGTTGGCGATGACGGGGATCGGGCAGCTGCTGTTCCCACACCAATCCAATGGCAGCCTGGTGCGCGATCCGGCCGGCCGGGTGATCGGGTCGACTGTGGTCGGCCAGGCGTTCGTCACGGATCGCTATTTCCAGACACGCCCGTCGGCGGCCGGCAAAGGCTATGACGGGCTGGCATCCTCGGGATCGAACCTCGGCCCCGCCGCGCAGGCGCTGGTCGATCGGGTGACGCCTGACGTCGCCAGGCGCCGTGCCGAAGGCATCGACGGGCCGCTGCCGGCGGATCTAGTGACCGCCAGCGGCTCGGGGCTCGACCCGGATCTGTCGCCGGCCGCCGCACTGGCACAGGTACCGCGCATTGCCCGGATCCGGCGTCTGCCGGAGGCGGAGGTCCGCGCGCTGGTGACCGCGCACGTCCAGGGCTCGATCCTCGGTGAGCCGCACGTCAACGTCCTCGCCCTTAACCGGGCGCTGGACGGCATGGGGCGCTGATGGCGGGATCCGGTGACGGCAGACCTGATCCGGATGCTCTGCTGCGTCAGGCGGCGCAGGAGGGACGGGGGCGGCTGAAGATATTCCTCGGTGCGGCCCCCGGCGTCGGCAAGACATATGAGATGCTGTCCGAGGGCGCGGCGCGGGAGCGCGACGGCGTCGACGTCGTGATCGGCGTGGTCGAGACGCATGGCCGGATCGAAACCGAGGCGCTGACCCGCGGCCGCGACATCATCCCCCGCCGCCGCGTCCTCTATGAGGGGCGAACGCTGCTTGAGATGGATCTCGACGCCATCCTGGCGCGTCGTCCGCGGCTGGTGCTGGTCGATGAGCTCGCACACACCAACGCGCCGGGCAGCCGCCATCCCAAGCGCTATCAGGATGTGGAGGAACTGCTCGCCGCGGGCATCGACGTCTATTCGACGGTGAATATCCAGCACGTCGAAAGCCTGAACGATATCGTCGCGAGCTTCACCCGCGTCCGCGTGCGCGAGACGGTGCCCGATCGTATCCTGGAGCAGGCGGAGGTCGAGGTCGTCGACATTCCGCCTGACGAGCTGATCGAGCGGCTGAAGGCGGGCAAGGTCTATCTGCCTGCCGAGGCGACGCGCGCACTCGGCCACTTCTTCTCCAAGTCCAACCTGTCCGCGCTGCGCGAACTGGCGTTGCGCCGCGCCGCCCAAGTGGTCGACGCGCGCATGCTCGACGATGTGCGCGCGCTCGGGCTTGGCGGAACCTGGGCGGGCAGTGAGCGGATAGTGGTGGCGATCAGCGAGCTGCCGGGCTGCGATGCGCTGGTCCGCGCCGCAAAGCGCGTCGCCGATGGTTTGCGCGGGCCGTGGACGGCGGTGTTCATCGAAACGCCGCGCGCGGCCCATTTCACTGATGAGCAGCATGCCCGCGTCGCCGCGACGATGACGCTTGCGACGCAGCTTGGCGGAGCGGTGGCGACCGTACCGGCCGAAAATGTGGTCAGCGGCATTCAGTCGGTCCTCCTCGACCTGCGCGCGACCCAGCTGGTGCTGGGCAAATCGCATCGGTCGCGCTGGTTCGAGCTGCGCCATGGATCGATCGTGGACAAGCTGGTCCGGGATACGCCGGATGTCACCGTACACGTCCTGCCGATGCCGGTATCACCGCCCTCCAACCCGCGCATCCTGAAGTGTCCGGGCCATTCGGGAACGCGATCTGGCTATGCGATCACGACGGCGATGGTGGCGGGTGTCACGGCGCTCGCCAGCGCCCTGTTCCAGATCCTCGATCTCGGCAACGTTGCGCTGCTCTACCTGTTGCCCGTCATGGCCGCCGCCAGCCTCTTCGGGTTGCGTACCGGGCTGTATGCCGGGATCGCGTCGAGCCTTGCCTATAATTTCTTCTTCCTCCCGCCCACCGGCACGCTGACGATCAGCAATCCGGAGAACCTGATCTCCGCCATCGTCCTGCTCGGCATCGCGATCGCGACCAGTCAGTTGACCGCGCGCGTGCGGGCACAGGCGGACTTGGCCACCGCCAGTTCACGCACCAACGCCATCCTGGCCGGCTTCGTGCGCCAGATCGCGGCGGTCAATGATCCCGATGTCGCCGCGCAAATGATCTGCGACGATGTCCATCGCCTGCTCGACGTGCAAGTCGTGCTGCTCGGTCGCACGACCGGCTCTGAACTCGAGATTCTGGCGGCCAGCGACCCGGCCTACCGCCTCGACATCATGGACAATGCGGCGGCCAGCTGGGCGTTCGATACTGGCAGCCCGGCGGGCAAGGGTTCGGGCACGCTCGCCGCATCGGAATGGCTGTTTCAGCCAATGAAGGCAGGCGACCGGGTGCTGGGCGTGCTGGGCGTCGCCAGCGACAGGGCAGGGAGCCCCATTCGCGCCGATCAATTGCCCTTGCTCAGCAGCCTGATCGATCAATCGGCGCTCGTGCTTGAGCGCCTGCGGCTCCAATCCGAGATGCGCGACCTCGACGTCGTTCGCACGCGCGATCGGCTGCGCGCGGCGTTGCTGTCATCGGTCAGCCACGACCTGCGCACGCCGCTCACCGCAGTCATCGCCGCTGCGGCCGAGCTGCATCATGGCGTGACGCCCGAGCTGATCGGCACGATCGAGGGCGAGGCGCAGCGGCTCAACCGCTTCGTCGCCAACCTGCTGGACATGGCGCGGGTCGAGGCCGGCGCGCTGAAACTGAACGTCGAGGCGATCGACCTCAGCGATGCCGTCACCGGCGCCGCGCATGATGCCAGGCGCGCGCTGGAGGGGCATGAGGTGCGGCTGGAGGTGCCGCCCGATCTGCCGCTTGTCCGGGCCGATCCGCAACTGCTCCATCATTGCCTGCTCAACCTGCTCGACAATGCGGGGCGCTACGGCGAACCGGGCACCGAGATCGTCATCGAAGGGCGCAACCGTTTCGGCGACTTGCGGCTGGCGGTGCTCGATCATGGCCCCGGCCTGCCGCCGGGACGCGAAGGCGAGGTGTTCGAGACCTTCACCCGTTTCGAAGGGTCCGATCGTGCGATCGGCGGAACGGGGCTGGGCCTTGCCATCGTCAAGGCGTTTGCCGACGCGATGGGCATGAGCGTGGAGGCGGCGAACCGGACGGACGGCAAAGGCGCCGTGTTCACCCTGATCTTTCCATCCAAGCTGGTCGTCCGCGATCTATCGACCGAAGGTGCTTCCTGACATGCCAGCCAAAGTGCTTGTGGTGGATGATGACGCGGCGATCCGCCGCCTGCTGCGCAACACATTGCTTCGGGCGGACTATGAAATTGTCGAGGCGGAGAATGCCAAGGTCGCGCTGCGTCAGGTCGCGGCCGAGCATCCGGCTGCGATCCTGCTCGACCTGGGCCTGCCCGATCGCGACGGCCTCAGCATCATTCCCCAGCTGCGTGCGCATGGCGACCTCGTCATCCTTGTGGTGTCCGCGCGCGATGCCGTCGACGAGAAGGTGGCCGCCCTCGATCTTGGCGCAGACGATTTCGTGACGAAGCCGTTCGACACCGAGGAACTGCTCGCCCGCCTCAGGGTCGCGCTGCGTCATCAGCAATCCTCCGGGACGATCCAGAAGATCGTCAGCCGGGGCGATCTCAGCATCGACCTCGACCGGCGGATCGTGTGCCGCCACGGCAAGGAGGTTCACCTGACCCGCAAGGAGTACGAGGTTCTGGGCGTGTTGGCGGAGCACATCGGACGGGGTCGTGACCAGGGGCCGTGTGGCCGGCGTGGGGTGGGTGGCGGGGGGGGCGCCGGGGGGCGATTCCCTCGGGATCGTCGTACGGACTCTCGGCCAGAAGCTGGGGGCGCCAGGGCCGGTCGGCGGCGTCATCGCGAATGAACTCGGCGTGGGCTATCGGCTCCGTGCCGACCCGTGAGCCGCGGTTCAGTAGGACGAAGACTCCCTCCGGCTCCTCGCATCATCACTCGGGGCCGGCACTCTCAGCGCGCTGCTATGCTCTGACGTACTCGTCCAAAGCCGCCGGCGTTCGCATCCCGGCGAGCACTTCTTCCGAGGATGTCTGGCGGTTCTTCACCGAACTGGTCCACTGGCCCCAGCCACTCGGGTCGACCGCATCGCCGTTGCGGCCAAGGGACTTGAGGCGGCGCTGATCCTCCTCGGTAAGAACCTGCTTGGGAAGCGGCTCCAGCCCGGAAACATCAGCGAGGCTCATTCCCAGCTTGTCGGCGACCCGTGCGCCGTAATCGTCATGAACCAGGAAGAAGTGCCACAGCATCCGCTCCTTCACGTCGCGTTCGCACTGCGACAGGAGGACGCCCATGTTGGTGATCAGATCGTCGCGTTCCCAATCCATCATCGTGTTGTAGCGTGCGCGCGCCTGCACATAATCATTGCGCCGTTCGATGACGCTGCGGGTGAGGCGCCCGTGGATCTCGGGCGGGTTGTTGGGCTCATCGCGGTCCGCCTCCGAAAGACCGTTGTGGATCGACGGCTCGAAATTGACGTGGGGGTTTTGGCCCTCGGCCAGATCGCGGCGATAGGACATCTGGCCACCGTTCAGGTTGGTGGCGACGGCGGCGTTCTTCGCCTGGTTGACCGGGATCTGCAGATAGTTCGTGCCGACGCGATAGCGCTGCGTATCCGAATAGGAGAAGGTGCGCCCGACCAGCATCTTGTCGTCGGAGAAGTCGAGGCCGTCGACCAGCACGCCGGTGCCCATCGCGATCTGCTCGCTTTCAGTATGCTGGTCCTCGACGTTCCGGTTCAGCGTCATCACGCCGATGTGCCGCAGCGGAAATTGATCTTCCGGCCAGGTCTTCGTGTCGTCGAGCGGATCCCAGTCGAGCTCGGGATGATCGTGATCGTCCATGATCTGAACGAACATGTCCCATTGCGGGTAATCGCCGCGCTCGATCGCTTCGAACAGGTCCTTGGAGGCCGATCCGAGATCCTGCCCCTGCACCTTGGCGGCTTCTTCCGCCGTCAGGCAGGCGACCCCGCAGCGCGGATGGAAATGATATTTGACCAGCACCGTGTCGCCGGCCGCGTTGACCATCTTGTAGGTGTTGACCCCGAAACCTTCCATGTGCCGGTAATTGGCTGGAATGCCACGCGGGCTGAACAGATGTGTCAGCATGTGCATCGACTCAGGCGTCTGGCTCATGAAGTCGAAGATGCGGTTCGGCTCCTGGCGGAACGTCACCGGATCGGGCTTCAACGAGTGGATGACGTCGGGAAACTTGATCGCATCACGGATGAAGAAGACCGCCAGATTGTTGCCGACGATGTCCCAGTTACCGTCCTCGGTATAGAGCTTGACCGCAAAGCCGCGCGGGTCGCGCGCAACCTCTGATGAGTCGCGCCCGCCGATCACCGTCGAGAAGCGTATTGCGAGCGGCGTCTCCTTGCCGGCCGACTGGAACAGCTTCGCGCGGGTGTATTTGGAGGCCGGTTCGTCGCCGATTTTGCCGGTCGCCTCGAACGTTCCGTAGCAGACGAAGCCCCGGGCATGGACCACGCGCTCCGGGATGCGCTCGCGATCGAAGTGCGTGATTTTCTCGAGGAACTGGTAATTCTCGAGCGTCGCCGGGCCGCGTGCACCGACCGTTCGCTGCGACTGGTTGTTGACGATCGGGTGACCCTGACGATTGGTCAGCACGCGCTCGCCGCTTTTGTCTTGTTCGTGATCCACGTCTCGGTCTCCATCTGGACTGCAACGGATCGAGAGCGACCCGCGCACGCCACACTGCAGAGACATGCTCTGGAGCTCGGGCAGACAACGACGTGTGATATAGGTGGGGAGGGATGGCGCAGATCTACGTAGATACCTCCATGCTGCGCGATTGGCCCGCACACGGCGGCGGCAGCTGTAGTCGATTCTAGAGGCGAAAGCCGGCTCACGATCCTAATTCGCCGCACGTCCGTGGTCACCTGTACGTCGCCATTTCCCAGTCTGCCGCCCACAAGCTTCCCATCCGCAAGCGGCCCACACATTGTCATACGGAGAGCTGAAGTCGCTCTCTGCTAAGTTGCTCGGCACGCTTCAGCGTGACCCTTCGTAAGGGCGCGTGGGGAGCCAAGGAATTGACAGCACGGCCGGTTTGGGACAATATCTCCCTACGGCCCGGGCCCCTCTGGCGAGACTGTTCTCGTGATGTCGACCGTATCGGAAAATCCGATGTGGTCAGGCCCGTTGCTGGTTCCTTGCGCCCCGGATTCTCCGATGACCCTGTTGGTCATGTGGAGGAATGTTGCGTTGAAACCCCGACGATCGCTGCCCATCGCTGCGCAGCGCCCTGAAGATGTGATCCATCCGATCCATCTGGCCCGCCCGATCGCGCGTCTCAGGCTCCGCCCGGCCCGATCCGGCGGCGTACCCCGCGCCCGCCGATCCTGTCTGCGTCACTGATACGCGGACGACGCTGACCGCGGCATGATGACCCGGCCGCGGCGGTTCGATGGATCGTGACCACCTCTGATCGAGAGATGTGATGGACTTCTTTCTCGCTGACTGGCTGGGGACGCCGGCCTGGTTCTGGCTGGCCTTCCTCGGGCTGGTCATCGCCCTTACTGCCTTCGACCTTGGCGTTCTGCACAAGGAAGACCGGGAGATGGGCATTGCCGAAAGCCTCCGGCTCTCGGCGTTCTACATTGGCGTTGCGTTGCTGTTCGGCGGCTGGATCTGGTATGCCCGCGGTGCGGAAGCCGGCATCCGATATTACACCGGTTTCTTCATCGAAAAGGCGCTGTCGATCGACAACGTCTTCGTCATCAGCCTGATCTTCTCCTATTTCGCGATCCCCGCGAAATATCAGTATCGCGCGCTGTTGTGGGGCATCATCGCCGTCATTGTCCTGCGCGGACTGATGATCGCGGGCGGCGCAGCCTTGCTGTCAGAGGCCTATTGGGTGCTCTACATCTTTGCCGCTTTCCTGGTGTTCACCGGCATCAAGATGTTCTTCAGCAACGACGATTCAATCGACGTCGGCAACAACCCGCTGGTGCGGTTCATTTCGCGCCACATCCCGGTGACGCCGCAGCTCCACGGCCAGCATTTCTTCGTCAAGGTGCCGGACACCAGGACGGGCAAGCTGGCGACCGCGGCGACGCCGCTGTTCCTGGCGCTGGTGGTCATCAACCTTGCCGACCTGGTGTTCGCGCTGGACAGCGTGCCGGCGATCTTCGCTATCACCACCGACACGTTCATCGTCTATACGTCGAACATCATGGCGATCCTGGGCCTGCGCGCGCTGTATTTCGCGCTGGCGGCCCTTGTGCATCGCTTCCACTATCTCAAATATGCGCTGGCCGCGATCCTGGTGTTCATCGGGTCGAAGATCTTCGTGGCCGACTTCCTCCTGGGAGGGGCGAAATTCCCGCCGGTCATCAGCCTTGGCGTGACGTTCGCGCTGATCGCGGCTGGGGTGGCCTATTCGCTTTGGAAGACGCGCGGCGAGACGGTGCCGGACACCGGACCCGCCGCTGTCCCACCGACGCGGGCCGACATTTCCAACCCGTCGCACTGACAACAAGAAACAGGTTCTACAGGCAAATACATAATGAGTGAGTTCAACACCCCGGCAGCCTCGCCCCGATTGAAGCCGCTGCCGTTCCTGATCTTCAGTTCGCGCTGGCTGCAGCTGCCGCTGTATGTCGGGCTGATCGTGGCGCAATGCGTCTATGTGTTCCTGTTCCTGAAGGAACTGACGCACCTGGTGCTGCACAGCTGGGAGTTCACCGAGCAGCAGATCATGCTGATGGTGCTTGGGCTGATCGACGTGGTGATGATCTCCAACCTGCTCGTGATGGTGATCGTCGGCGGGTATGAGACGTTCGTGTCGCGGCTGGGGCTCAATGGCCACCCGGATCAGCCGGAGTGGCTGAGTCACGTCAATGCCGGCGTCTTGAAGGTGAAGCTGGCGATGGCGATCATCGGCATCTCCTCGATCCACCTGCTGCGCACCTTTATCGAGGCTGGCGCGATCGGCACGCCGACGGGGCGGGTGACCGAGACCGCGGTGCTGTGGCAGACGATCATCCACATGGTGTTCATCGTCTCGGCGATCGGCATCGCCTGGGTCGACAAGCTGGCACAGCAGAAGCACTGAGCGGCTCCCCTTCCTGGAGCGGGGGGGCGCTTCTCTCCACTTATTGCCGGAACAGGATGCCCACCCGGCCGACGATCCCGTCATGTCGGCGGGTGGGCACGTTGGAATTGTTGCGCAAAGCCCACCTCTCCGAACAGGCCCAGCAGCGAGGCATTGATCCGCGTCGGTCCGCGACGTTGCTGCCCCGCGCGGCTACGCAATACTACGCATGGTGACGTGACCGGGCATAGCGCATCGGAAGATGGCGCCTGCCGGTCAGCACCTTCGCGCAGGCCCGCGGGCGAGGGGGAAAGATCCTGCTTCTACCGCGCTATGACCGGGAGCGTTGATCAGGAGCCGGCGGGTCCGTGCCCGGCGCCATTCGCCCCGAATGGCTTCCCTCACGGCGACGTGGACGAAGAGGCTGCACAGAATGTCTGATCACCATCGGCGGCCCCATCCCTTTCAGTCCGACGCCGATCTTATCAGGCATTCCGACGACCCGATCATCGTGTGGAACATCTCCAAGGGCGTGGAGACGTGGAGTGACGGCGCGACGCAGCTTTACGGCTATTCGGAGGAGGAGGCGCTGCATCGCTCGCCCGCCGAACTGCTGGGTACCGATTATCCCGTCCCGTGGGACGAGATACTGAGCGCGCTGCGCACCACGGGAAGCTGGGAAGGCGAGCTTCGCAAGCATGGCAAGGACCGGCGGGAGGTAGTGCTGTGGTCCCGGCTGCGGCTGCTGGTCGACCCCGACGGCACCGAACGCGTGCTGGAGGTCAGCCGCGATATCACCAGCCGCAAGCGGATCGAGGATGCGTTGCGCGCGGCCGAGGCCCGTTTCCGCTCGCTCTACGAGGCGCAACAGACCGCGCACCTCGTCCTCGCCACCGATTTCACCATCGAGGCAGCGTCGCCCGGCTATCTACGCGCCACCATGACGCGTGAGGAGGATTTGGTCGGCCGGAACATCTTCGATGCCTTCCCCGAAAACCCCGACGATCCGTTCGCCACCGGCGCGCGCAACCTGCGACGGTCGCTGGAGCGGGTGCTGGAAAGCCGCCGGTCGGACCGGATACCGGTGCAGAAGTTCGACATCAGGAGCCCGGACGGCGCGTTCCACCTCCGCTGGTGGGTGCTGCTCAACATCCCGGTCTTCGCCGCCGATGGGCAGGTGACCAACATCATCAACCAGGTTGAGGATGTGACTGCCGAGATGGAGGAACGGCAGAAGGCGGCCGAGGCGCAGGCGCGCGAGGAACGCTTCCGCACCGTTGTCGAGGCGATCCCCGCGCTGGCGTTCGAGACCGATGCCGCCGGCAGCTACACCTATGTCAACGCGCCCTTTTCGCTGCTCACCGGCATGCCGGGGTCGGCGCTGCTGGGCGACGGCTGGCTCCAGATCGTCCACCCTGACGATCGCGGTGCCGCCGCCGCCGCGTGGCAGGAGGCGGTCGAGCAGGCGCACTTCTACGAAACGGCCTTCCGCATCCGAACCGGCGAGGAAAGCTGGCGCTGGTTCATGGCGCGCGGCAACCCGCTGCGCGATCAGGCGGGCGCAGTCGAGAAGTGGATCGGGATCTGCAATGACATCGACGGCGCGAAGAAGCTGGAGGAGCTTCAGCAATTGATGATGGGCGAAATCAGCCATCGGGTGAAGAACAGCCTCGCGCTGGTCGCCTCGCTCTTGTCGCTGCAGGCGCGCACCGCGGGCGACGACCTGCGCGCCGCGTTGCAGGATGCCGCGGCACGGGTGCAGGCGGTGGCGATCGTGCATGACCAATTGTGGCGACAGGCTGATGCCAAGGCGGTCGATCTTGCCGTCTTCCTCCCCAGCCTCGTCCTCGCGGTCGCCAGGACCGCGCCCAGGCATGATACGGTGGTCAGGATTGACCCGGCGCTGGTCTCGGCGAAGATGGCGGTCCCGATCGGGCTGTTCGTCAACGAGCTGGTCACCAACGCGTACAAATATGCCTATGCGAAGGGCAGCGAGGGCGAGGTGCGGGTCATCGGGACGACGATCGGCGAGGAACGCTATCGCCTCGAGGTGGCCGACCAGGGCCGCGGGCTGCCCGAAGCCTTCGATCTCACCCGCGCGACGACCAGCCTCGGGATGCGCGTGATCACCAGCCTCGCGGCGCAGCTCAATGGCGAGCTTGCCGCCGCCTCCGCCGATCCGGGCGCGCAGTTCGTGCTGGAGTTTCCGCTGACGCCGCGGATGGCTGCGGGGCCGGGATGATCCGTCGCGGCCTGCGCGCCGCTATTGCCCGTCCGACCGGCGCAGGCGCTGGGTCAGTTCCTGCAGCTTCACCAGCGTCACCTCGCTGACGTGATGTTCGATCCCTTCCGAATCCGCATGGGCGACCGCATCGTCCAGCCCCAGCGCGCGGAGGAATTCAAATACGATCCGGTGCCGTTCACGCGAGGCATCGGCGAGCTCGCGCCCGCGGTCGGTGAGGAAGATCGAGCGGTAGCGCTTGTTCTCCACCAGCCCGTCGCGGCGCAGCCGGGTGATGACCTTGGAGGCGGTCGCCTGTGATACGCCGAGCCGCTCGGCGACGTCGGTCAGCCGCGCTTCGCCCTGTTCGGCGATGAGGTCGCCGATCAACTCGACGTAATCCTCGGAAACTTCGGTGAGATGCGCGGCTCGCGTCTTGCGGAAGGCAGCAGCACGATCGGCGGCGGACAGCGTCATGCCGCCCCCTTAGCCGCTCCCCCGGGAAAATCCCAATCGGAACTTGAACTCGAGCAACGTATTTAGCATTGGCTAACTCCTTTAGCGGGGGGGTGTGATGCTTGGTGTGACCTTGGCCCTGGTGTTGGGAGGCGTGGCCGCGGCAGGGGATTCGCAGGGGAGACCGGCAGACGCCCCTGCGCCGGGTGCCAGCGACGGCCAGATCGTGGTGACCGGCACACGCACCCCGCGCACCATGCGCGAGGCGCCGGTCAGGACCGATGTGATCGGGGCGGCGGTGCTGGAGCGGTCGGGCGCGCGCAACCTGGCCGACGCACTCGATTTCCTTCCCGCCGCGCGGACGGAGAGCAATTGCCAGAATTGCAACACGACCGAGATTCAGCTGCTCGGCCTGCCCGGCGCCTATAACCAGATCCTGCTCAATGGCCTGCCGCTGATGACCGGCGTCGGCGTGGTCTATGGCGTGGAGCAGATCCCGGCGGTGCTGGTCGACCGGGTCGAGGTGGTGAAGGGCGGCGCGTCGGTCCTCTACGGCCCGGGCGCGGTGGCGGGCGTCGTCAACGTCGTGCCGATGCGCCCTGAAAAGGACGGTATCCGCGCCGCGCTCGACGTGCAGCGGGTCGACCGGAAGCTCACCGCCTTCGGCTCGCTGCTGGTGGCCAAGACCTTTGCCGGCGGGTTCGTGAACCTCTTCGCGCAGGGCGATCACAGCCCGGGGATCGACCTCAACGATGATGGCTATACCGAGCTTGCCCGTCGCAAGCTGATCACCGCAGGCGCGCGCGGCGAATGGGCGGCCGGCGCGGCGACCACCGTCGCGTTCGATTACCAGTTCACGAGCGAGGACCGGCGCGGCGGCAATCTGCTCGACCGGCCGGCGCACCTCGCCAACATCGCCGAGCAGATCGACAGCGACGTGCATCGCGGCTCGCTCAGCGTCACGCAGCAGCTCGGCGCCGATACGCGGCTGGTCGGCACCTACGCCCTGTCCGTGCTCAACCGGCGCAGCTTCTATGGCGGCCTGGGCGAGGTGGAGACGAACCCCGACGCCCCCGGCTATGACCCGGTCGCGCTGGCGGAAGCGGAGGCGGCCAGCCGCACCCAATATGGCCGCACCAGCGACACCTTCCATTATGGCGAGCTGCGGCTGGAGACGCGCGCGGGCGCGCATGCCTTGCTCGGCGGGGTGCAGATCCGCAGCGAAAAGGTGGTTGACCGCGGCGAGGATGCGGATGGCCGGCGGCTCGCGACGATCGTCGACGATCGCTTCAGCACGCTCGGCGCCTTCGTGCAGGACGAATGGTCGCTCAGCGAGGGCCTGCGCCTCGTGCTGGGAGCGCGGCTCGACAAGAATTCCGAGATCGACGACGTGATCGTCTCGCCGCGCATCGGGCTATGGGCGTCGCCCAGCCCGCAACTGGTGCTGCGCGCCAATTACTCCACCGGCTACCGCGCGCCCGAGGTGTTCAGCGAGGACATTCACGTCGACGTGCTGGGCGCGGAGCCGATCCGCATCGTCAACGCGCCCGGCCTCACCACCGAACATGCGCGCAGTGTCGCGGTCGGCTTCGATTGGCGGCCGACGTGGCGCGACGGCGCCTTCACGCTCGACGGGCAGGCCTATTGGACGCAGCTGCGCGATACCTTCTTCCTCGGCGAAATCCGCGAGCGGGCGGACGGCAGCCTGTTTCGCGTCCGTTCCAACGCCGGGGGCAGCCGCGTGCTGGGCGCGGAGATGAGCGCGACCTATCGCTTCACCCCGACGCTGAACGCCAGCATCGGCGGCGCCTATATCGACGCGCGCTACGATGCGGCGCAGGTGATCTTCGATGACGACGCGACGCAGATTGCCACCCGGCGCTACCTGAAATCGCCGCGGCTGACCGGCGTCGGGCAGGTCATGTGGCGCGTCACGCCGTCCTTCGACGCCTTTCTGGCGGCGCGGTACACCGGGTCGATGCCGGTGCTGAACAACCGCCTGGCGGAGCTTCGCGACAGCGACCCGTTCCTGGTGTTCGATCTGACCGCGACGCGCCATATTCCGGTGCGCGACGACGGGTCGGAAATCGACGTGACGTTCGGCATCCGCAATCTGACCGACGCCCGCCAGCGCGACCTGGAGGTCGGCGCGGGGCGCGACAGCGACTATGTCTATGGCCCGCGCCTGTCGCGCACCTTCTTCGTGCGGATCAATGCGCGCCTCTAGGCTGCTGCTGCCGCTCTTGGCGTGGCTGGTGATCGGCGCGGGGCCTGACGACACGCTGGCGCGGACCGCCGGCAGCGCGTTCGAGCGGCTCGATCGTGGACGCGTCACCCGCGCCACCGTGCCTGCGGGCACGCGCATGCTGGCGGTCTATTATGGGGCAAGCTGGTGCGGGCCGTGCCGCGCCTTCGTCCCCGAGCTGATCGCTGCCTATCCCCGGCTGCGCGCGCGCGGCAGCGAAATGCTGTTCGTCGGCGATGACGCCAGTTGCGCCGCGACGCTGGACTATGCCCGCACCAGCCGCATGCCGTGGCTGCTGCTGCCGTGCGATCGCGCGCGCCACGCGGTACTTCGTCGGCTGGGCGGAAAGGCGCTGCCCGGCATCGTCGTGCTCGACCGCACCGGCAGTCCGGTGGCGAACAGCTGGCAGGCGGACGGCAACAGCATGCCGCGCGCGACGCTTCGCCGGCTGCTGGGATCCGCCCCCGCCGACAGGTGACTTCCTACCGCCCCCGCTTGGTGCCACACTCCCTTCGACGCTGACGCAGGAACACACCCGGATCGCGGGGAGATGGGCGCCGCGACATGGAGAGGGGATGATGATGACCGAGGACGTGCTGGAACCCGATCTGCCGATCATCGACCCGCACCACCATCTGTGGGATTTCACCCCGATCCCGCCGCGCGACAGCGACCACCCCTTCGGCGCGATCGTGAAGCAGAGCCCGCGCTACCTGTTCGAGGAGCTGCTGCGCGATTGCCGCCACAGCGGGCACAATGTCATCGGCACCGTCTTCCTCCAGTGCGGCGCCTTCTACCGCGTGGACGGCCCGGCGGAGATGAAGCCGGTGGGCGAGGTGGAATTCGTCAACGGCGTTGCAGCGCGCGCGGCGAGTGGCATCTACGGCCCGTTTCGCGCCTGTGCCGGCATCGTCGGACAGGCCGACCTGACGCTGGGCGCAGGCGTCGGCGCGGTGCTGGATGCGCAGATCGCGGCGGGCAACGGCCGGTTCCGCGGCATCCGCCACATCGGCGCGCATGATGCCGACCCGGAAGTGCTCGGCCCGCTCGGCCATGCGCCGCCTGCGCTTTATGCCGATGCCCGCTTTCGCGAGGGGTTTGCCGAACTGGGCAAACGCGGGCTGACGTTCGACGCCTGGGTGCTGGAGCCACAGATCGCCGAGGTGACGGCGCTTGCCCGCGCCTTTCCCGACCAGCCGATCGTGCTCGATCATGTCGGCACGCCGTTGGGCCTTGGCGTCTATGCCGGGCGGCACGATGACCGGTTCGCCGCGTGGAAGGGGGCGATCGAGGAACTCGCGACCTGCCCCAATGTCACGATCAAGCTCGGTGGCCTCGCCATGCCGTTCTGCAAGCTGGGCGAGCTGGGTCCCGAGACGCGGACCAGCGCGGCGCGGCTGGCCGATCTGTTCCGCCCCTATGTCGAAACCGCCATCGACGCGTTCGGCGCCCGGCGGGCGATGTTCGAAAGCAACTTCCCGGTCGACCGCTGGGGCGCCGACTACGGTACATTGTGGAACGCCTTCAAGCTGATCGCGAAGTGTGCCAGCGCGGATGAGAAGCGCGAATTGTTCGCCGGCGCTGCCGCACGCTTTTACCGCATCGAGCATCTGCTCGCCTGACAATCCCACCCAAGCGCGCCTATAGCGGCAGCCATGACCGATCGCCTCAAAGTGCTGCTGCAATATGCCCTCCCCAAACAGGGGCTGACGACGCTCGCCGGGCGGGTCGCCGGGATGAAGGGCGGCGCGGTGACGACGCGGCTGATCCGGCTGTTCGCGGCGCGCTACGGCGTCGACATGAGCGAGGCGTCGAACCCCGACGTCGCCGGCTATGCCACGTTCAACGACTTCTTCACCCGCCCGCTGCGCGCCGGCCTCCGCCCGATCGCACAGGCGGATTTTGTCTGCCCGGTCGATGGCGCGATCAGCCAGTTCGGCGCGATCGACGATCATCATATCGTCCAGGCCAAGGGGCATCGCTTCACCACGACGCAGCTCGTCGGCGGCGATGCGGCGCTGGCGGCCGAGTTCCGGCATGGCAGCTTCGCCAATCTGTATCTGTCGCCGAAGGATTATCACCGCCTCCACATGCCGTGCGACGGCCGGCTGGTGCGGATGATCCACGTCCCCGGCGCGCTCTTCTCGGTGAATCCGGTCACGGCGCGCGGGGTGCCCAACCTCTTCGCCCGTAACGAGCGCGTCGTGTGCGTGTTCGATTCGGCGCAGCACGGCCGCTTCGTCATGGTGCTGGTCGGGGCAACCATCGTCGGCAGCATGGCGACCGTCTGGCACGGGGTGGTCAATGCCAAGCGCGGGCGGGCCACCTCCGAATGGCGCTATGATGACCAGAACATCGTGCTGAAGCAGGGCGAGGAAATGGGCCGTTTCCTGCTCGGCTCGACGATCGTCATGCTGTTCCGCCCCGGTGTGATCGCCTTCAACCCCAATTGGGCGCCGGAGCGCAGCGTGCGCCTGGGCGAGCGGATGGGCGACCGCCCCGCCTGAGTACGTCTGGCCTGAGCGCGCCCGGCCTGAGGACGTCCAGGATCGCAATTTTTGCCGCCAATCCACCTTGGCTTGGGGCGTCTGATTGCGCACAGGCACCCGCCCGGGTGCCCGATCGCTGCCCCGGCAACAGAGGAACCCCGTGTTGCGACCGTCGCTGTACCTGAACGACCTTGAGATCGGCCAGCGTTGGGCCGGTGGCCCGATCACGCTCACCGAGGCGGAGATCATCCGCTTCGCCGAGGAATTCGACCCCCAGCCGATGCATGTCGACAAGGAGGCTGCGGCCGCGGGCCGGTTCGGGGGGCTGATCGCCAGCGGCTGGCATGTCGCCTCCCGCGTCATGCGCGATTTCGTCGACACGGCGCCGTTCGGCGACACGCCGATGCTGGGGCTGAAGGTCGATGACCTGCAATGGCGGACGGCCGTGCGCCCGGGCGACGTTCTGTCGATCACGCGCGAGGTGGTCGACATCGCCGTCTCGCGCAGCAAGCCCGACCGCGGCGTGCTGACGATGCGCATGACGGTGACCAATCAGGATGGCGCGGTGGCGATGACCTTCCTGAACCTCATCCAGATGCCGGTCTCGGCAGGCTAAGTCGACGTGCTCAAGCACCAAGGGGCGGTCGGTCCGTCGCTTGTCCGCAAAGGCTGCGACCCGCGACCGGCTCCTCTTGCGATAAAAAATACCACCTGGTACAGAAAGCTGCTTGACGCAGCCTGAACCGATTTCTATACCAGTCGGTATCAAAGGGGTGCCACAGGGGCATCCAAGCGAAAGGCCGCACCATGGCTGATTGTCTGACCGGAGTGGTTGGCGCGCGTTAGCAGGCGCCTGCTTCTCCCCCCATTTCACCATTTTCCGGATCGTCGCATCGCCGCTCGTTCAGCGGCGGCGCGATCATGGTCCTTCGTGCGCGCAACGTCCGACGATCGTCGGCGGCGGCGGGCGCGCGCCCATCAAAGGGGAATATCATGGCCTATATGGCGTTCGACCGGGACGGCTCGGTCGGCGAACGCGCGGTGTCGGCTGCGGCCGGTCCCGCATTCAATCCCGTCACTTATCCTGGCGCCGACCGGTCGAACCGGCTTTCCGCGCTCGAATGGTCCGTGGTGGCGCTCGCCCGGCGCGATCGCCCCTCATCGCTGCGCGAGCCGTCCCGGATGTCGCTCGCGCTCGGCAGCCTCTTCGGCCGGCAGGACAATCCTCGCCTCGCCGATCCGCGGCTCGAAGCCTTGCGGCGCACCGCGGTGCTCGCCTGGCATCGCGGCGCCAAGGCGCTGAGCGACGCGGAGAAGGAGGCCTTCACGGCTGCCGGCTTCACTCCTGGCCAATATCGCACCTTGCTCGCCAGCATCGGTGCCGCACGCCTGAACAAGGGCAGATACGCATGAACATGCACAGCAGGATCGACACGGAACAGGCGGCGCCGGTGCCGCAGGCCACGCGCCAGCGGTCACGCTGGCGGACGGGGGCGCTGATCGCGGGCCCGGTACTGGCCGCGACGATCGCCGGCGCGGCGCTCAACCGCGAGCAGCCGGCGCAGGCCGCGCCGCCGCCGCCGACCGTCACGGTCGCGAGCCCGCTCGTCCGCCCGATCAACGAATGGGACAGCTATGTCGGCCGGTTCGAGGCCAGCAAGTCGGTGGAGGTGCGCCCGCGCGTCTCGGGCGCGATCACTGCGGTCCACTTCACCGATGGCGCGATCGTGCGAAAGGGGCAATTGCTCTTCACGCTCGACCAGCGGCCGTTCGCGGCCGCACTGGCCGAGGCGCGCGCCGGGCTGATCAGCGCGCGCAGCGACGTGGAGCTGGCGCGCGCCAACCTTGATCGCGCACAGCGGCTGGTGGCGGACGAGGCGGTGTCGAAGAGCGACATCGACCAGCTGACGGCCCGTTTGCGCGCGGCCAATGCCGCGCTTGCCGGCGCGGAGGCGCGTGTCCGGGCGCGGGCGCTCGATGTGGAGTTCACGCAGGTGCGCGCGCCGATCGGCGGCCGCGTCTCTGACCGGAAGATCGATCCGGGCAACCTCGTCGCCGGCGGCGACACCAACGGCACGCTGCTGACCACGATCAACGCGCTCGACCCGATCTATTTCACCTTCGACGGTTCCGAGGCGCTGTTCCTCAAGACGAAGCGCGCGCAAGCCGCGGGCACCCCGCCGTCGGACGTGGAGATCAAGCTGCAGGACGAGGGCGATTTCCGCTGGTCCGGGCGGCTCGACTTCACCGACAATGGCCTTGATCCGCGATCGGGCACGATCCGCGGGCGGGCGGTGCTGAACAACCCCGACTTCTTCCTGACGCCGGGCATGTTCGGCAACATGCGGCTGGCGAGCGGCGGGGCAGCGCCAGCGCTGCTGGTGCCGGACGCCGCCGTGCAGACCGACCAGGCGCGCAAGACGCTGCTGACGGTGGGCGATGACGGCACGGTCGCCGTCAAGGCGGTTCAGCTGGGGCCGGTGGTGAATGGCCTACGCGTCGTGCGCAGCGGCATTGCTGCCACCGACCGGGTGGTCATCAGCGGCACGCAGATGGCGATGCCGGGCACCAGGGTTCAGGTGCGCGCCGGCCGGATCGCACCAACGCGCGAGGCGGCGTCCACTGCCGGCAGCGGCCGCGGGATCGGTGCCGGTGCAGTGCCCGGACAGGCGACCTTCGCCGCCCGTTAGCCGTCATTACCCCCGTTCGGGACGAACGGACGCCTGACCCAGCTCGGCCCCGCTCGCGGGGCCGATCCCTTCCATCCTCGTTTCCGGGGAGCCTGCCATGCGCCTGTCGCGCTTCTTCATCACCCGCCCGATCTTTGCCGGCGTCATCGCGGTGGTCATCACCATCATCGGCGCGATCGCTTATTGGCAACTGCCCGTCGCGCAATATCCCGACATCGTGCCGCCGACCGTGACGGTGACCGCTACTTATCCGGGCGCCTCGGCAGAAACCGTCGCTGAGACGGTCGCCGCGCCGATCGAGCAGGAAATCAACGGCGTCGACAACATGCTGTACCAGTCGAGCCAGTCGACCGGCGACGGCGTCGTCACCATCACCGTCACCTTCAAGATCGGCACCGACCTCGATGCCGCGCAGGTGCTGGTGCAGAACCGCGTCGCGGTCGCCGTGCCGCGCCTGCCCGAGGAGGTGCAGCGGCTGGGCGTCGTCACCCGCAAGACCTCACCCGACTTCCTGATGGTGGTGAACCTCATCTCGCCCGACGGGTCGCTCGATCGCGGCTACATCTCCAACTACGCGTTGACCCAGGTGCGGGACCGGCTGGCGCGGATCGACGGCGTCGGTGACGTGCGCCTGTTCGGCAGCCGCGATTATGCCATGCGGGTCTGGATCGATCCCGGCCGCGCCGCGGCGCTGAACCTGACGGCGGGCGACATCGTCTCGGCACTGCGCGCGCAGAACGTGCAGGTCGCCGCCGGCACGCTCGGCCAGCCACCATATGCGCAGGGCAATGCCTTCCAGCTCAACGTCGAGACGCAGGGGCGGCTCGTTGATCCGGCGCAGTTCGCCGACGTGATCGTGCGTACCGATGCCGATGGCCACCAGGTGCGCGTGCGCGATGTCGCCCGGGTCGAGCTTGGCGCGCAGGACTATAATTCGAACACCTACCTCTCGGGCCAGCCGACCGTCATCGCGGCGGTGTTCCAGCGCCCCGGCACCAATGCGCTCGCCGCCGCCGAAAAGGTGACGGCCGAGATGGAGGCGATGGCCACGTCCTTCCCCAAGGGCCTGGAATATCGCGTGATCTACAACCCAACCGAATTCATCGCGCAATCGGTGGATGCGGTGATCGATACCTTGTTCGAGGCGATGATCCTCGTCGTCCTCGTCATCCTGGTGTTCCTGCAGAAGTGGCGCGCGGCCATCATCCCGATTGTGGCTATCCCGGTGTCGCTGGTCGGCACGTTCGCGGTGCTGGCGGCGTTCGGCTATTCGCTCAACACGCTGTCGCTGTTCGGCCTGGTGCTGGCGATCGGCATCGTCGTCGATGACGCGATCGTGGTGGTCGAGAATGTCGAACGCAACCTCGCCAACGGGTTGAGCCCGCTGGAGGCGGCGCGCACGTCGATGGACGAAGTGTCCGGCGCATTGGTCGCGATCGTGCTGGTGCTGTGCGCGGTGTTCGTGCCGACGCTGTTTCTCACCGGCATGTCGGGCGCCTTCTACCAGCAGTTCGCCGTTACCATCGCCACCGCGACGATCATCTCGCTGATCGTGTCGCTGACGCTCTCGCCCGCGCTCGCCGCGATCCTGCTCAAGGGGCATCAGGCGGAAGGGCAGGGCAACCGCGTGACCCGTGCGCTCGCCCGCGCCGGCGGCTGGTTCAACCGCGGGTTCGAGCGGA
The DNA here is from genome assembly GCF_003950435.1 of Sphingomonas sp. ABOLG. Classification (NCBI taxonomy): domain Bacteria; kingdom Pseudomonadati; phylum Pseudomonadota; class Alphaproteobacteria; order Sphingomonadales; family Sphingomonadaceae; genus Sphingomonas; species Sphingomonas sp. ABOLG. Next base: position 79,043 of record NZ_QQWW01000012.1, on the reverse strand, counting down.
TGAGCGATCGCTATGCGCGGCTGACCGACCGGCTGGTGCGCCGGCCCAGGCGGATGATGCTGACCTATGCCGGCCTCATCGCCGCGACGGGCGCGGTGTTCTGGGCGACGCCGACCGGCTTCATCCCGGCGCAGGACCAGGGCTATTTCCTGACCGTCGTTCAGCTGCCCGCCGGCGCCTCGGTCGAGCGGACCGACGCGGTGGTGCAGAAGGTGGCGAAGCGCATCCTGCCGCTCGCCGGGGTGAAGGGCGTCGTCATGCTCGCCGGCTTCGACGGCCCGTCGCAGACGCTCGCGCCCAACACCGCCGCCGCCTACGTTCCCCTCAAGTCCTTCAAGGAGCGCGCCGAGCTTGGCGTCACCTTCGCCGGGCTGATGGACGAGGCGCGCCAGGCGACCGCGGACATCGACGAGGCGCGGATCCTCGTCATCCCGCCGCCGCTGATCCAGGGCATCGGCTCGGCCGGCGGCTATCGCATGATCGTGCAGGACCGCGAGGGCGCGGGCTATCAGAAGCTGGGCGAGGAAACGCAGAAGCTGATCGCAAAGGCGAATGAGACGCAAGGGCTGGCGCAGGTCTTCACCTTCTTCGACACCGCCACGCCGCGCATCTTCGCCGATATCGACCGGGCCAAGGCGGACATGCTGGGGGTGCCCCCGGAACGCGTGTTCGAGGCGCTTCAGGTCTATCTCGGCAGTGCGTTCGTCAACGACTTCAACCTCCTTGGCCGCACCTATCGCGTGACGGCGCAGGCCGACGCGCCGTTCCGCTCGACGCCTGCGGATATCGCCAATCTCAAGACGCGCTCGAACGCCGGCAGCATGGTGCCGATCGGATCGGTGGCCAATTTCGAGGATAAGACGGGGCCGTATCGCGTCACGCGCTACAACCTCTTCCCGGCGGTCGAAGTGGATGGCGACACCGCGCCCGGCTATTCCTCCGGCGCGTCGCTGGTAGCGATGGAGAAGCTCGCCGCCGAGACGCTGCCCAAGGGCTATGGCAGCGAATGGACCGGCATCGCCTTCCAGGAAAAGGCGGCGGGCAGCACGGCGGGGATCGTCTTCGCGCTGGCGGTGGTGTTCGTCTTCCTGGTGCTGGCGGCGCAATATGAGAGCCTGTTCCTGCCGCTGTCGATCATCCTGATCGTGCCGATGTGCCTGTTGGCGGCGATGATCGGCGTGAACCTGCGCGGCATGGACAATAACGTGCTGACGCAGATCGGGCTGGTGGTGCTGATCGCGCTTGCCGCCAAGAACGCGATCCTGGTGGTCGAGTTCGCCAAGCAGGCCGAGGAGCAGGAAGGCCTGTCGCCGATCGAGGCGGCGGTGCGCGCGGCGCAGGACCGGCTTCGCCCGATCCTGATGACGAGCTTCGCCTTTATCCTGGGCGCGGTGCCGCTGCTGATCGCCACTGGCGCGGGGGCGGAGCTTCGCCAGGCGCTGGGCACGGCGGTGTTCTTCGGGATGATCGGCGTCACCGGCTTCGGCCTGATCTTCACCCCCACTTTCTACGTCGTCTGCCGCGGGCTGGCGGAGCGGATCGGGCGCGGCCGTCGCCGCCCCGCGGCCGATACCGACCCCGCGCTGCAGCCGGCCGAATGAGGAGCGAAACGATGCTCATGCACTTCACCAAGTTGATGGTGGCCGCGTCCGCGCTGACGCTGGCGGCCTGCGCGACGGGGCCGGATTATGCCCGACCCGCCACGCCGGCGACGGCCGCTGCGCCATTCGTATCGACCAGCCCGGCGGTCTCGACCGCCGCGCCGGCCGAGGATTGGTGGCGGCTGTACCAGGATCCGGTGCTCGACGGTCTGATCGCCGATGCGCTGGCGGCGAACACCGACGTGCGCGTGGCGGTGGCACGGCTGGCCCGGGCGCGGGCGGCGCTGCGGGAGGTGCGCAACGATCGCCTGCCACAGGCGAACGTCGGCGCCAGCGCGACCTACAACCGCTTCTCCCAGGTGCAACGCGCGCCCGGGCTGAACAGCGAAAGCTGGCTGGTCGATGGCGGGCTGGACGTTTCCTATGAGGTGGACCTGTTCGGCCGCGTCAGCCGCAACGTGGAGGCGGCGCGCGGCGACGTCGGCGCGGCCGAGGCGGATGCCGAGGCCGTGCGCGTGTCCGTCGTCGCGGAAACGACGCGCGCCTATGCCGATGCGGCATCGGCGGCCGAGCGGCTGGCGGTGGCGGAGCGGATCGTCGCCTTGCTCGACCAATCGCTGCGCGTCACCCAGCGGCGCGTTGAGGTGGGCATGACGACGCCGCTCGACGCGACGCGCATCGCCGCGCTGCGCGACCAGCGGCGCGCCGACGTGCCGACGATCGCGGCGGAGCGGCAGGCGGCGCTGTTCCGACTGGCGACGCTGACCGGACGGACGCCGCAGGAGCTCCCGGAAATCGCGGCGCAGCGCGACCGGATGCTTCGGCTCGACCAACCGATCCCGGTCGGCGACGGGGCAGGGCTGCTCGCCCGCCGGCCGGACGTGCGCGCCGCCGAACGGCGGCTCGCGGCGGCGACCGCGCGGATCGGCGTTGCGACGGCGGATCTCTATCCGCGCATCACGCTTGGCGGATCGATCGGCCAGACCAGCACGGGGCTGGGCAATCTGTTCGGCGGCGGGCCGCTCAACTGGCTGATCGGGCCGCTGCTGAACTGGAACCTCAATCAGGGCCGCGCCCGCGCGCGGATCGCTGGGGCCGAAGCGGATACGCAAGCTGCGCTCGCCACCTTCGACGGCACGGTGCTGACCGCGCTGGAGGAGACGGAGACCGCCTTGTCCAATTACAAGCACGCGATCGAGCGGCGCGCTGCGCTGAGCCAGGCGCGCGAGGCGGCGGAGCGGGCGGCGCGGATCACGCGGGCACAGCGGCGCGAGGGGCAGATCGACAGCCTGTCGCAGCTCGATACCGAACGCACCTTTGCCGATGCGGAGGCCGCGCTGGCGCTGGCGGACGCGCAGATCGCGCGCGCGCAGATCGACGTGTTCCGCGCACTGGGCGGCGGCTGGCAGACCGGGGGGACGATAGCGCCCCCCGGCTGACCCGAATGCGGCTGATCGGCGTAGCATGATGCGATCTGCTGCGATGCGACTCGCAAAATCGCTTCTGGTGCGTTTAAGCGGTCGCCATGACGATGCCGACCGACGAGGAACTGGAAAAGCTGGGCGCCGCGTTCGACCTGTTCGCGCGCCGCTACAAGCTGGCGGAGGCGCTCGGGCCGGAAAAGCCGCTGAACGAGCTGGACAAGCAGATCCTCTCCTATGTCGCGAAGAATGACGGCTGCGGGCCGACCGATATCGCGCGCTATCTGGCGGTGGCCAACACCACCATCTCCTCCGCCACCGACCGGCTGGTGAAGCGCGATCTGCTGCGCCGGCAGCGGCCGGAGGCGGATCGGCGCGCGGTGGCGCTTCACCTCACACCGGCGGGGCAGGGCCGGGTCGCCGCGCTTCAGGCGATGTATGGCGAGCTTCATCGCCGGATGCTCGCGCCGCTCGACCCCGACGAGCGGCGGCAGATGATCGCGATGATGGCCAAGGTGGCAAATGACGACACTTGAATAGTACGAAGTTCGTGATACTTTCCTGACGGCGCGCAACGGCGTCGCCAGGAGAGGTTCATGGCAATCACGATCAACGGCACCCCGGTCGATCCGCCGGCGGATGCGCGCGTCTCCCTGCTCGATCTGATGCGCGACCGGCTGCATCTCACCGGCACCAAGATCGGCTGCAATCAGGGCGCATGCGGCGCCTGCACGGTGCTGATCGACGGCCAGCGCGCGCTGTCGTGCCTGACGCTGGCGGTGCAGGCGGATGGCCGCTCGGTTACGACGATCGAGGGGCTGGGCGCCGACGGGCTCCACCCGCTGCAACGCGCGTTCCTTGAGCATGACGGCTTCCAGTGCGGCTATTGCACGCCGGGCCAGATCTGCGCCGCCAGCGCGATGCTGGAAGAAGTCGCCGCCGGCATGCCGAGCTATGTGACGCGCGACCTCGCCGCGCCAGCGCCGCTGACGCGCGAGGAAGTGCGCGAGCGGATGAGCGGCAATTTGTGCCGCTGCGGCGCGCATAACGGCATCATCGACGCGATCATGGCGGTGGCCGGGGAGCAGGCGGCATGACGCCGGTGCAATATCGGCGCGCGGAGAGCGCGAGCGACGCGATCCGGCTGGCCGGCACCGCAGGGCACCGGCTGCTCGGCGGTGGCACCAACCTGGTCGATCTGATGCGCAAGGGCGTCGAGCGGCCGGACACGCTGGTCGACGTGACCGGCCTTCCCGGCGCGATCGAGGAAGCGGCGGACGGCAGCATCGTGATCGGTGCCGGCGCGCGCAACAGCGCGATCGCCGCTCACCCGCTGATCCGCGCCCGCTATCCGATGCTGTCGCGCGCGATCCTCGCCGGCGCGTCGGCGCAGATCCGCAACATGGCGACGGCGGGCGGCAACCTCCTGCAGCGGACGCGCTGCGTCTATTTCGCGGATGCCGCGGGTTCGCGCTGCAACAAGCGCGCGCCGGGCAGCGGCTGCGACGCGATCGGCGGCTTCACGCGCTATCACGCGATCCTCGGTACCTCGCCCGCCTGCATCGCCACGCATCCCTCGGACATGGCGGTGGCGCTCGCCGCGCTCGACGCGCGGGTGCATGTCGCCGGGGCGGAGGGCACGCGCGTCCTGCCGCTGACCGACTTCCACCGCTTGCCGGGCGACCGTCCCGATATCGAAACGCAGCTGGCGCCGGGCGAGGTGATCGTCGCGATCGAGCTGCCGCCGTCGCGCCTCGCGCCGCGATCGGATTATCGCAAGGTGCGCGATCGCGCCTCCTATGCCTTTGCGCTCGTCTCGGTCGCGGCCGGGCTCGTGATCGAGGACGGGCGCATCGCCGAGGCGCGGATCGCGCTCGGCGGCGTGGCGCTCAAGCCATGGCGGGCGTGGCGCGCGGAGGCGGCGTTGCAAGGCGAAGCGCCAAGCGAGGCGGCGTTCCTCGCGGCGGCCGAGGCGGAGCTTGCCGCGGCCGATCCGCAGCCGGGCAATATGTTCAAGGTGACGCTGGCGACGCGGACGCTCGCCGCCACTCTTTCCGCTCTTTGCGAGGATCAGGCATGAGCAGGGTACAGAATGTCCTCGTCGGCACGGTGCGCAGCGCACTCGGCTGGGTTCCCGCGCAATGGCTGCCCGGTGGCACGCCCGACCCGCTGATCGGCCGCCGCGGCGAAGTGGGACGGCAGGCGGCGCGGCTCGATGGCGATGCCAAGGTGCAGGGGCAGGCGCGCTTCGCCGCCGAAGTGCCGCTGGACAACCTCTGCTACGCCGCGCTCGTCCACAGCACGATCACGCGCGGGCGGATCACGCGGCTCGACACGGCGCGCGCCGAGGCGGCCGATGGCGTGCTGCTGGTCGTTTCGCATCATAACATGCCGCGCGTGTCCGGCCCCTCGCTGATCGCGATCACCGATCCGACCGCGGTGGGCAACAGCAGCCTGCCGATCCTTCAGGACGATCAGGTCCATTACAACGGCCAGGTCGTCGCCGCCGTCGTCGCGGAGACGCAGGAGCAGGCCGATCATGCCGCCTCGCTGATCGCGATCGACTATGCCGCCGCGCCCGCCGACACCCGCTTCGAGGAAGCAAAATCAGGCGCGCGGATCATCCCGTCGCTGCTGATGGAGCGCAATCACCTGTCGCTCGGCAAGGCGGAGCGGGAACTCGCCCGCGCGGCGCACGCGGTCGACAATGTCTATCGCACGCCCTGGCAGAACCATAATGCGATCGAGCTTCACGCGCTGACCGTCGCGTGGGAGGGCGAAAAGCTCACCGTGCACGACACGACGCAGATGATCGCGTCGGAGGCGGCGACGCTGGCCAAATTGTTCGGCCTGAAGCGCGAGGATGTGCGCGTTCTCTCGCCCTTCGTCGGCGGCGGTTTCGGCGGCAAGGGCTTCTGGGATCATCAGGTGGTCGCCGTCGCGGCGGCGCGGATGGTCGGCCGCCCGCTTCGGCTGCAGCTCAGCCGCGAGAGCGTCTATCGCATCGTCGGCGGACGAAGCGCGACCGAGCAGCGCGTGGCGCTCGGCGCCGATGCCGAGGGCCGCTTCACCGCGCTGATCCACAACGGCTATTCGGTGATGCCGCCCTATGGCGCCTGCCCGGAGGCCTATACGCTGGGCACAAGGTCAGCCTATCGCGCCAAGAGCTTTGAGATCCTGCAACGCCATATCGACATGGCGGTGGTGCCCAACACCTTCATGCGCGCGCCCGGCGAGGCGATCGGCACCTTTGCGCTGGAAAGCGCCGTCGACGAACTGGCGCACGAACTGGCGATCGATCCAATCGAGCTTCGCCTGCGCAACCTGCCCGACAAGCATCCGATCACCGGCGCGCCCTTCTCGCAACACGCCCCGGCCAAGTCATGGGCGGACGGCGCGGCACGCTTCGGCTGGGATCGCCGCTCCGCCACCCCCGGCGCGCGGCGCGAGGGGGAATGGCGCATCGGCATGGGCTGCGGCAGCGGCAGTTTCCCCTACATCCGCATGCCCGGCGCCGCCGTGCGCCTGACGATCCGGCGCGATGGCGGCGCGACGCTCGCCTGCTCGGCGCAGGAAATGGGCATGGGCACCTCGACCGTGCTGGCGCAGCAGGTCGCCGACCGGCTCGGCATCCCGCTCGACGCCGTCGTGATCGAAACCGGCGATTCCGATCTGCCGCCGGCGCCGATGGCGGGCGGATCGGGGCAAAGCGTGTCGATCGCCGGCGCGCTGCTCGCCGCGTCGGAGAAGCTGCCGGGCGAATTGCTCCCGCTGGCCGGCAATGACAGCCCGCTGGCCGGATTGCGCCCGGGGGAGATCCGATTGGGGCAGGAAGGCATGGCAAGCGCGGCCGATCCCAGCCGGCACGAAAGCTTCCGCTCGATCCTCACCCGCGCCAATCTCGACGAAGTGAGCGTCACCGCCACCGGCACCCCGCCGCTGGAAATGATGAAATTCGCCATGCACTCCACCGCGGCGATGTTCTGCGAGCTTCGCGTCAGCGACGTGACCGGGGAAATCCGCGTCGATCGCCTGCTCGGCTCGTTCGATTGCGGCACGATCGTCAACCCGCGCACCGCCGCCAGCCAGTTTCGCGGCGGCATCATCATGGGCCTTGGCCTGGCGCTCACCGAGGAGACCTTGCTCGACGAACGCAGCGGACGGATCATGAACCCGACGCTGGCCGATTATCACATCCCCGCGCACCTCGACGTCCCCGATATCGAGGTGATGTGGACCGGCATCCCCGATCCGCGATCGCCGCTCGGCGCGCGCGGGATCGGCGAGATCGGCATCACCGGCGTCGCCGCGGCTGTCGCCAATGCGGTGTTCAACGCCACCGGCAAACGCGTGCGCGACCTGCCGATCACGCTCGACAAATTGCTGTGACGTGACGAGGGCGGCACCGTCGGTGAGAGTACCGCCGGTCGCCGCCAGATACCGGCACCACCGGCCCTGAAGGGGGCAATTGCACAACCTGGATTAAAGCATCCCGGCACAGGCTTTGTTGTCCGGGAACCGGCGGCCGTTCGGTGACTTACCAACGCATCGTTGACGTCAATTGAGGAAGACAGATGTCGCGGACGGCGACCATTGCCTCGCCACTTCGGGCCATTCCCCCGGCCAGTCCCTATGTCATCGGCCTACGCGACATGCTGCGCGATCGGGCGCCCCCCATCGCCCGCTTCGATGTCGGTGATCTCACTGTCGAGGTGAAGGCATCGCGCGATTCCATCTTTGCCATCGTGCGGCGTCCGGGCGCGGGCGGCCTTGCGATCCGCGCCGCCTTCCTGCCGGTCGAATTCACCTGCCGGAAGGTGCGGGCCCAGCCCGGCGAGGCGGTGCGGCTGCGTCTCACCAGCGCGATCGGCGAGCATCTGATCGGTTTTGCCGCGAACCGTGACACGCTGGAGCAGTTGCGGGTCGTCACGCACTTCACCCCCGCGGAACCAATCGTCCTGCCCTTTGTGCCGCGCGACCTCTACCCGCTGGGCCCGCACGACGATCCGCTGCAGGCGCAGGGCACCGTCGCCGCGTCGCAGCGCGGGATCAACACCGGCCTCGTCTATTTCCGCCTGGACGAGCCGGCCTTCGGCAACGTCCTCTATGTCCAGAACCTGACCGCGCTGAACGACTATCTCCGCGCCACCGATACCAAGCCGCGCGAGATTGTCGGCGGTGTCTGGCCGGAGCTTGGCTGCAGCCTGCCGACGCCCCCGCTCAACGCTGATCCGGCGGAGGTCGCGCTGGCGGCGGGCCAGACGGTGACGCTGTCGGACGCGATCCTGATCGTCCGCCATCACGCGCCGCCACACGAACGCGCATCGGCGCGCCAGTTCGTCCAGATGCTGGGCGCCGCCTACCGGCTGCTGGACCTGCCGCCGGTCGACTATCGCGACTGGGTCGATCGCGCGGACCGCACCGCGCGCGACCTGGACGAGGCGCCGGAGGCGACGATCCGTCTTTACGGCCACCGCTACGTCCATCCCTATACCGCGGCGGAATATCCCGACATCATGGTGCAGATGTCGGTCATCACCGCGCTGCACGACTGGGGCAAGTGGCGCGGGGAGGCGCATCCGCTGGAAGCGGCGCTGAAGGCCGGCCTGCACAAATTCTATGACCCGAAGCTGCGTACGCTGCGCCGCTACCTGCCCAATGTCGGCAAGGACAAGAATGCCGACGCGGTCGACAGCTGGTACCTGTATCACCCGCTCGTCAACCTGGGCTTCCTCGCCCTCGACGGAGAGGCCGACGCGCGCGAGCTGTTCCTTGGGTCGATCGACTATGCGGTGAAGGCGGCGCAGCATTTCGACTATCAATGGCCGGTGCAATATGACGTCACCGACTTTTCGGTGATCGAGCGCGATGCCCCCGCCGACGGCCGCGGGCAGACTGACGTTGGCGGCGTCTACGCCTGGGTGATGCTGCAGGCGTTCGAACTGACCGACGACAAACGCTTTCTGGACGAGGCGCGCGCCGCGATCGACGCTGCGATGGGACTGCGCTTCAACGTCAATTACCAGGCCAATCTCACGGCCTGGGGCGCGGCGGCCTGCATGCGCCTGTGGCGGATAACCAACCAGGACGTCTATCGCGAACAAAGCTACGTCTATCTCGCGAGCTTCCTGCACAATGCGGTGATCTGGCAAAGCCGCCTCGACCATGCGGTGCATTACGAAACGTTCATGGCGGTCACGTGCCTGCAGGACGCGCCCTACATGGCCATGTACGAATGTTTCGACAGCTTCGTCGCCTTTGAACATTATCTCGACGACGGCGGCCCGGATCTGGAGCCGGAGGCGCGGATGCTGATCGCCGAATATGGCAAATATGCCCTGTCCCGCGCCTGGTATTATTACCCCGACGCGCTGCCGCCGGAGGTGATTGCCGATCAGCAGCGGGAGAGCAACGGCCATGTCGACCGCGCGCTCTCCTTCCCGCTGGAGGACCTGTACCCGGACGGCCAGCCCGCCGGGCAGGTCGGGCAGGAGGTCTATGGCGCGGGCGCGGCCTTCATCTTCTGCACGCGCGCATTCCACCATGTCGAGGGCGCGCCGTTCCTGCTGTTCTGCGACAATCTGGTCCGCGCGGTGGAACGGACCGGCGATCATTCGCTGACAATCCTCCTCGACGGTGGGGAGACGTGCGTGGCGAACCTCCGGCTGGTGCGGCTGAAACGGCGGACGCTGCCCCGGAGCAATGTCACCACCGCCGGGGGCGACGCGATCCGCCCCCACACGGTCTCCCGCGACCGGATCGACTATCACGTCCCGGCGAACGGCCGCCTCATCCTGACCTGGGAATAATCATGCTGATCGATCGTCGCGGTCTTGCCGGCAAACGCATCCTGCTGACGGGTGGGACGACGGGCATTGGCCGCGCGACGCTGGCGCTGCTCGCCGCCGATGGCGCGCGCGTGCTCACCTTCGGGCGCGCTCGCGCGGCGTTGGACGATGCGCTCGACGATGCGCGGGCAAGGGTGACGGGGGAGGGGGAGGTCAGCGGCCTCACCGCCGATGTGGCAACCCGCGCCGGCATCGACGCGGTGTTCGCGGCGGTCGACGAAAGGCTTGGCGGGCTCGACATGCTGGTGGCCTGCGCGGCGCTCGGCGCCCAGCCGATCGACGAGATGGGGGACGACGACTGGCGCTACGTCGTCGACACCAATCTGGTTGGCTATCTCGCCTGTGCCCGCGCTGCGCTCACCCGGATGAAACGCCAGGAGGGCGGGCACCTGCTGTTCGTCGGGTCGATCAGCGCCGAGGTCAAGGCGGTGGGCGAAAGCGTCTATGCCGCCACCAAGGCCGGCATCCAGGCCTTTGCCGAAACGCTGCGCAAGGAGGTCGCGCACGTTGACATCAAGGTCAGCGTGATCCAGCCCGGATCGGTCGATACCGACATGCAGGAATGCAGCGGGCAGGAGCGTGCCGCCGCGCTCACCGATCACCGGATGCTGCACGCCCGCGAGGTGGCGGAGGCGATCCACTTCATCCTGACCCGCGGCCCCGCCACCGACATCGTCAACCTGCGGATCGAACCGCGTCTTCAGAAAACCGCCTGATCGCGCGCCGACCCGGCCAGAATGGTTTGTATATTCCGGTTCGTGCCACGATGCTCTTCCGCAGCACTGCACTGGCCATGTAATGGGAGAGGATCGATGACCATGACCGACAACAGGGCTGAATCGCAGCTTCAGCCGGTCACGGCGCGCGCGGTCAGCTATTCCGGCATCGGCGGTCCTGATGTGATCTCGATCGTCGAGCGCAGCGTCCGTGCCCCCGCCGCGCGCGAGGTGCGGCTGCGGGTTCATGCCGCGGCGGTCAACCCGACCGACATCGCCTGGCGCGACCCGGGCCGTCCCGACGGCCAGTGGCCGCTGACGCCCGGGATGGATGCGGCCGGGGTGGTGGAGGCGATCGGCCCTGACGTGATGCGCCTGTCGGTCGGCGACAAGGTGATGGCGGCGGTCCTGCCGGGCGGGACGGACGGCGGCGCGCAGGCCAGCTACGTCGTCGTGCCCGAGGCGTCGGTGGTGACGATCCCCGCCGACACGTCCATCACCGAGGCGGCGACGCTGCCGATGAACGGGCTCACCGCGCTGTGTGCGCTGGACCATGCCGGGCTGTCTGCGGGCCAGGTGCTGGCGGTCAGCGGCGGGGCGGGGCTGCTCGCGCATTATGCCATCGCCATCGCCAACAGCCGCGGCATCACCGTCGTCGCCGACGCGAAGCCGGAGGAGGAGGATCTTGTGCGCGGCTATGGCGCCAGCATCGTCATCCCGCGCAGCGATGATTTCGCCGGCGCGGTCCGGCAGGTGGTGCCCGATGGCGCCGACGCGCTGCTCGACACCGCGCTGCTGGGCGAGGCGGGGTTCGGTGCGCTGCGCGATGGCGGGGTGTATCTGCCCGTGCGCGGCTGGAACAAGGGCGCCGAGCGCGGCATCGCGGTGAAGCCGGTCTGGGTCCGCACGGTGCTGGAACGGACCGACTGGCTCGAATTGCTGCGCAGCCTGGTGGAGGACGGCACGATCACGCTGCGCGTCGCCGGGGAATTCCCGTTGGAGGAGGTCGCCCGCGCGCAGCAACTGCTCGCCGCCGGCGGGATGCGCGGACGCCCGGTTCTCGTCATGTAAGCGGACGCACAGCCCGCCCGCATCACTGCTGGCCGGAATGTACCCGGCACAGCCGTAGGGCGCGGCCGATAGCGCCCGCACCCAGGCCAAACATCGCCGACAATATCACCAGATAGGCCGGCCCCGCGGCCTTCGCTGGCCCGTGCATCTGGTGGTCCGCGGTCTCGACCAGTTGGACCAGCGACAGGCCGCAAAAGGCACCCCAGCCGACAAGGTGCCAGACCGCCCCATCGCGCCGCGACCGCCACGCCGCCCACAGCAGCAGCGCGGCGACCGCCAGCTCGTCCAGCGCCATCGGAACGAACCGCACGCTGCCCCCGAACCGCGCGACTTCCCCCGCGATCAGCAACGCCGCGACGCAGCAGGCCAAGATGTTCAGCATCCTCATTGCCCGGCTGATAGGGGCGGCGAGCGGCGCTCGGCAACATCCGTTGGCGAAACCCGCTCGACGCCGCTGCCGACATGCGGCAGGTGATCTGCCATGAAGAGACTTGCTCCAGCGGTCCTCGCCGCATTGCTCCTCGCGCCGACCGCCGCCGTCGCTGCCGGTCAGACCACCCCCGCCGTCTCCCCGATCCTCACCACGCCGGACGCGCAGGACGTGCTGTCCTACGCCCGGCCAGAGATCGCGCGAGTGACCCATGTCGATCTCGATCTCGCGGCCGATTTCGCCAGCCAGACGATGAGCGGCACCGCCACGCTCGACGTGCTCGCCGCGCGCGACGCGAAGGAGATCGTGCTCGATACCGACGGGCTGCAGATCGCCTCCGTGACTGACGCGAAGGGCCGCCCGCTGGCGTGGAAGGTGGGCGCCAGCGAGACGTACAAGGGCGCGCCGCTCACCATCCAGCTGAACGGCGCCAGCCGGATCGTCATCACCTATCGCTCCGCGCCCAATGCCCGCGCGCTCCAATGGCTGCCGCCGCAGCTGACCGCCGGCAAGAAAAAGCCGTATCTGTTCAGCCAGGGCCAGTCGATCAACAACCGCAGCTGGATCCCGACGCAGGACAGCCCCGGCATCCGCCAGACCTGGACCGCCAAGATCACCGTGCCGGCGGACCTCGTCGCGGTGATGAGCGGCGAGCGCCTGACGCCTGAGGGCGAACCCGCGGCAGGCGGCAAGCGCAGCTATCGCTTCGCGATGGACAAGCCGGTGCCGCCGTACCTGATCGCGGTGGCGGTGGGCGACCTCGTCTTCAAGCCGCTGGGCAAGCGCACCGGCGTCTGGACCGAGCCGTCGATGCTTGACCGATCGGCCTATGAACTCGCCGATACCGAGAAGATGGTGGAGGCGGCGGAGGGCCTCTACGGGGCCTATCGCTGGGGCCGCTACGACCTCCTCGTCCTGCCGCCGTCCTTCCCGTTCGGGGGGATGGAGAACCCGACGCTGACCTTCCTGACGCCGACTTTCCTGACCGGCGATCGCGCCAATGTCGGCCTGGTCGCGCATGAGCTGGCGCACAGCTGGTCGGGCAATCTGGTTACCAACGCCACCTGGTCGGACAGCTGGCTGAACGAGGGCTTCACCAGCTATTTCGAGAACCGGATCATGGAGCGGCTCTACGGCAAGGAGCGCGCCGATGTGGAAGCGGACCTGACGTGGGACGAGCTGGAGACGAACTTTCGCGCCGCGGGCGGCCGCACGACGTCGGGCACGCGCCTCCACGGCGATCCCGAGGGCGGGCAGGTCGATTACACCAAGGGCGCGATCTTCCTGAAGACGATCGAGGAGACGGTCGGCCGCGATCGGTGGGACGCGTATCTGCGCTCCTATTTCGATCGCCACGCCTTCCAGCCGCAAACAACCGCGGGCTTCCTCAAGGACCTGCGTGCGAACCTGATCCACGGCGATCAGGCGCTGGAGGCGAAGCTTCAGCTTGATCGCTGGGCCTACGAGCCGGGGATGCCCGACAATGCGGTGCATGTGAAATCACCGCAGCTGGCGGCGGTGGAGCGCGCCGCGGCGGCCTTCGCGGCGGGCGGGCCTGCCTCGGCGATCGATACGAAGGGCTGGTCGACGCAATTGTGGCAGCGTTTCATCGCCCGGCTGCCGCGCACCCTGGCGGCCGAGCGGCTCGCCGATCTTGACCGCACGTTCCGCCTGTCGGAGCAGACGAACGGCTATATCCGCTCGGCCTGGCTCGAGCTGGCCATCGCCAACCGCTACGAGCCCGCGGTGCCCTCGATCGAGCAGTTCCTCACCAGCGTCGGTCGCACGTTGCTGGTCCGCCCGCTGTATCAGGGGCTGAAGGCGCAGGGTGACTGGGGGATGACGATCGCACGGCGCGTCTATGCCAAGGCGCGGGCGACCTATCATCCGGTCACCGCCGGCGCGATCGACAAGGTGTTGGGCGAGTGACGGTCTGCCGCTGCGCACCCGCTCTCATATGACGGGTGTGCAGCGGCTCAATAAGGTGGCGTGGCGCGCGCGCGCTGTTCGCGGGCGGCAGCGGCCCACCAAGCGAGATCGTCGGCGAAACGCGGGAAGGCGCGCTCCAGCGAGGCGCCGCCATCGCCGGTCGGCCGGCCATCCGCATCCAGCGCACGGCCGATCGCGCCCACTGCCAAGGTGCTCGATACCACGACCATGCCCATTTCGCTGATCGTCCCGTGCCAGGCGACGCTGGCGTGCGCGCCCGCGAGGCGGCCGGCCGAATAGCTGGCGATCGCGGCGGGGCGCCAATACCATTCCTCCAGGAAGTGATCGGTCAGGTTCTTGAGGCCCGGCTGCTGGCCCCAATTATATTCGCCCGTGACGAAGACGAAGGCATCGGCCGCGCGGATCTTGCCGGCGAGCTCTTCCATCGCCGCCGGTGCCTCGCCCGCGGGATATTCCTTGTACATGCGGTCGAGCATCGGGAGGCCGACCGCCTTGGCGTCGATCAGCTCGACGTCCGCCCCCCGCGCGGCAAAGGAGCGGACGAGATAGTCGGCCAGCCGGATGCCCTGCCGATCGGAACGGTAGGAGCCGTAGAAGATCAGAATGCGGTCAGCCAAGGCACGTCTCCCGTGAAGCGTGCGTTGAATACCAGCGCTGCCCCCCGACGTCTCGATCTTTGCTTGTGACTATTGCAGCCAGGGGGCGATCAGCGCCGGATAAGGGTCGGTCGCGGTGACGCGGCCCATCGCGATCGCCTGAGCCTGCGCGCGCGACACGTCGCTGGTGAAGTTGGGCAGAACGTAAAGGTCCCGCGCCATGACCGCGGCATAGACCTGCTCGACCAGGTCGGCGACCGGCAGGCCGCTGTCGACGCCGGCACGCATCACCGCCTCCAGCGCGGCGAGCACGGGATTGTCCTGGCGTGCCTTCAACTCGTCCTGCAGCGCGGCGTGGCCGGTCTTTTCAGGGAACATGATGTTGGACTGCACCACGCCCGGCATCACGATCGTTACCCCGATGTTGGACACACGCTGAGTCAGGAGATCAAGGTAGAGCGCCTCGGTCAACGCGACGACGGCGTGCTTGGTCATCGAATAGGTGCAGAAGCCCGGATTGACCGTGATCCCGGCCCCGGACGCGATCGTGACGACATGCGCGTCATGTCCGCCGGCGATCATCCGCGGCACGAACGCCTTGATGCCGTGGATCACCGACCGCTGATTGACGCCGATCACCCAATCATATTGCTCCAGGCTGACCTCCCATGTCAGCCCGCTGGCGAAGACGCCGGCGTTGTTGATGAGGAGATTGATCGCGCCAAAGCGATCATGCGCAGCATCGGCAAGGGCAGAGACATGCGTCCAGTCCGACACGTCGGCCGGCACCGCCAGCACCTCGCCATGGCGCGCGAGATCCGCGGCTGCCTCCGTCAATGCGTCGGCACGGATATCGGAGATGACGAGCCGCGCCCCGCGTGCCTGGGCGCCGCGGGCAAGCGCGAGGCCGATCCCACTGGCCGCGCCGGTGATGACCGCAACCTTGCCGTTCAGGTCGCGCATCATGCCGGCACGTCCGCGGCGTGGGCCATCAGCGTCTGGTGGATCGGCAGTAACGCCTCCGAGTCCCAGCTGATCCGCTGCCCCACGGTGATGCCGCCATCGACCAGCTGATGCGTGCCGGTGACGAAGGCCGCATCGTCACTCGCGAAATAGAGCGCGGCACCGGCGATATCCTCCGGCCGGCCGGGCCGGCGCAAAGGCTGCATCCGTTCCGCCGCGTCGGCCAGTTCGCCCGTCATCTGGTCGGCGGCGGCGCGGCTGAGGCCGACCGACATGCCAAAGATCGGCGTGACGATGACGCCGGGGCAGATCGCATTGATGCGGATGTTGGCAGCGGCAAGTTGCGGTGCGCTGAGCTTGGTAAGGTGGATCACGCCGGCCTTGGCGACGCCATAAGCCAGCCCCCAGCCAGCCTCGAGCCCCGCAATCGAGGCGATGTTGATCACCGATCCCCCGCCGCGCGCCTGCATCAGCGGGGCGGCATGTTTCGTGCCGAGCATGGGCGCGCGCAGCAGCAGCGCCATGGTGGAATCCCATCCCTCCACCGTCATGTCCATCGGGCCGAGCGGCGTGCCGCCGGCGCCGGCATTGTTGACCAATATGTCGAGCCCGCCGAACGCGGTGGCGGTGGCCGTCACCGCAGCGGCAATGTCCTCCTCTCGCGTGACGTCGCAATGCTGGTAGGCCACGGCGTCGGGAAAGCGCCGGCCGAGCATAGCGCCCTTTTCATCCTGGACGTCGGCGACGAGGACGCGTGCGCCCTCCGCGATGAACCGCTCGACGATCCCCAGGCCGATGCCAGAACAGCCGCCGGTTACCAGCGCGACCTTTCCGGCGAGCCGCGCGGTGCCTGTGGCAACGCTCATCGGGCGGCGACCTCGGACAAGAGGGGACAGGCGATCCCACCGCACAGCTCGAGCAGCGTCCTCATGGCATCCTCCCCTGCACGGCCCGGCCGGCAATTAAGTCATTCGACCTATTTTGCCGAGGGGTATGTCACGGCGCGGAGCCAAGTCAATGGCGCGCCGTGGCGAGCCATGCAGTGCCTGATCCAGTTTGGCGTCGGGAACGCGGCGGCGCCTGATGTATTCGAAAACCATGGCAGCAGCGCAAGGAAGCAGCAGCGCGGCGTTCCGGACGCGCGTCGACGATCGGGAAACAGGCGCGGGCGCGGCGGGCGATCGGCCGCTTCGGGTGGTAATCCTGGGCGGCGGGTTCGGCGGGCTGGAGGCGGCCAAGGCACTGGCAAGGGCGCCGGTGGAGATCGTGCTGATCGACCGGCAGAACCATCATTGCTTCCAGCCGCTGCTGTACCAGGTGGCGACCGCCACGCTGAGCCCGTCCGATATCGCCTGGCCGATCCGCGCGATCCTGTCGGGGCAGCGCAACCTGACGGTGCTGATGGCGGAGGTGGAGAATGTGGATCCCGACCACCGCTTCGTGCGCACCAGCGGGGGCGATTTTGCCTATGACCGGCTGATCGTCGCGACCGGTGCAACGCATGGCTATTTCGGCAACGAACATTGGGCGCCGCACGCCCCGGGGCTGAAGCGGATCGAGGATGCGACGGAGATCCGACGCCGCATCCTGCTGGCGTTCGAACGCGCCGAACTGACGGGCGGGCGGACGGCAACGGCGGGAACCTGCACCTTCGTGGTGGTGGGTGGCGGCCCAACCGGCGTGGAGATGGCGGGAGCGATCGCCGACATGGCGCGCGAGGCCCTGCCGCGCGATTTCCGCCATGTCGACCCTGCCTTGTCGCGGGTCATCCTGGTCGAGGCGGGCGAGCGGCCGCTGGCGAGCCTGCCCGAGGAATTGAGCGAATATGCGCGCTGCGAGCTGGAGCGCCGCGGGGTCGAGATGCTGACCGGCGAGCCCGTCAGTGACATCGGGCCGGATCAGGTGACCGTGGGCGATCGGCGGATTGCGGTGGACGCGGTGATCTGGGCCGCAGGCGTGGCGGCGTCGGACGCGGCGGACTGGCTGGGAGCGGACAAGGACAAGGCGGGCCGGGTGAAGGTGGAAGCCGACCTGACCGTGCCGGGCCGGCCGGAGATCTTCGTCGTCGGCGATACCGCCGCAGCGACCACGCCGGATGGCGAGCCGGTGCCAGGGATCGCGCCCGCGGCCAAGCAGATGGGCCGCTATGCCGGCGAGGCGATCGCTGCTGAGGCGGCGGGGCGGCGCGCGCCTGCGCCATTCGCGTACCGGCATCAGGGCGACCTGGCCACGATAGGGCGCAAGGCGGCAGTGGTGCATTTCCCGCGGCTGACGCTGAAGGGCTTTCCTGCCTGGGCCGTATGGGGCGTGGCGCACGTCTATTTCCTGATCGGGATGCGCAATCGGCTGGCCGTCGGGTTCAACTGGCTGTGGGATTACCTGACCTTTGGCCGGCGCGCACGGCTGATCACCGAACCCGCCGAAAGCGCGCGGCACTGGAAGGCCGAGGATCTGGATGGCGCAAGCGCGTCATCGCGCGCAGCCGTGGCGAGCCGTTAGTCGATCCAAAGCGTGTGCGCGTCGATGCGCAGCTTCAGGATCAGGCGGGCGGCAGCGGCGCGGGCAGTGAGTTCCTGCGCGCGTGCCTCGTTGGCCTGACGCTCCGCATAGAGCCGGTCGGCGAGGTCGATCGCGCCGAGCTGCTGCCCGCGCGCGGCGAGCGCGGCGCTGCGTTCGGCACGCTCCACCGCCGCGCCGGCCGCAAGCCAGGCGGTCTGCCGCGCGCGGAATTCGGCCACGTCGGCGGCGGCATTGCCGCTGACTTCGCGTTCCACCACCACGCGCTCGGCCTGCGCGGCGCCAGCCTCTGCTGCGGCCTGATCCGACAGCGCGCGGCGGTAGCCGCCGCCCAGCGGGAGCGAGGCGAAGAGGCCGGCCCCCTGTTCCTCGCCGCCGCGCTCGCTGAACAGGCGCACGCCGAGCGAGGGATCGGCAACGCGGTCGGCGCGGGCGCGGCGCGCCAAGATCGACTGGCGTTCGGCGGTGCCGGCGGCGGCGGCGATTTCGTGACTGCGCGCGACGATCAGCCGTTGCAGCTCCAGCAGCCCCTCCGGCGGGATGGTGGGGGCAGCCAAAGACGGGGCCTCGGTGGGCAGCGGCAGGTCGGGGAACCGCGTTTCGAGCAACGCGCGGGCGCGATCGCGGACAGCGGCGGCCTCCGCCACTTGCGCTTCGGCCAGCGCGAGCGCGGCACTGGCCTGTTGCAGGTCAAGTTCGGCCGCGTCGCGCACCTGAACCCGGCGCTCGGTCGCGGCGACCAGCGCGCGCTGGTTCTCGACCAGTTTCGCCGCGTTGCGATGAAGGTCGGCGGCGAGCAGCCAGTCGTACCACAGCGTCGCGAGCGAAAGCGCGGCCTGATGCCGGGCATCCTCCATCCGGTTCTGCGCCACGTCGATGCCGAGCGCTCCGGCGCGGCGATCGAGCGCGGCCTTGCCGGGCAAGCGGAAGGCGCGGCTGATCGTCGCATCATATTCGACGAAATTGCCCTCGCGATCGACGCGGCGGCGCGACAGCGTGCCCTGCGCGGTGATTTCGTGCGGGCCGCGGCGAAGCGCCTCGGCCTCCGCCTCCGCCCCGCTGATCCGCGCGGTCGCCGCCTCTACGCCAGGTGCATTGTCGAGCACGCGGATGACGAGATCGGAGGGCGGCAGATCGGTGGTTTGTGCGGTCGCAGGCAGCGCGGCGCCCGCGAGCAGCAGCAATGCCCATTTCATGCGACGCGCCCCCCGTCCAGAATGGCGACAGTGTGCCAGCGGAACGGCAGGCGGCGGCGAGTGGTGGTGGCGATGTCCAGCGCCCGAGCCATCTGGTCTGCCGGGATATCGAGCGTGATGGCGATGCGGGCGAGCGCGCCGGCGACCCGCTCCACCGTGCCAGCGTCATCGAAGTCACGGCCGAGCACCGTTTCCGCGCGCTGGTGCACCGGCACATGAAGCGTATCGCGCAGGCCGGCGGCGATCGCCTCGGCATCCACGACACCACAGGTCAGGGTAAGCAGCACCCGGCTCATGCGGACAGCTCCTGTTGGCGTTCGCCAAATCGTTCAAAGAGAATGGGAAGAAGGACGAGCGTCAGCAACGTCGAGGTGACGAGGCCGCCGATCACGACGATCGCCAGCGGGCGCTGGATCTCCGAGCCCGGCCCGGTCGCGAAGAGCAGGGGCACGAGGCCGAAGCCGGTGATGCTGGCGGTCATCATCACCGGGCGCAGCCGGCGTTCGGCGCCGGTCCGAACCGCCTGCGCCATCGGCATGCCCTCTTCGCGCAGCTGGCGGAAATAGGCGACCAGCACGAGGCCGTTCAGCACCGCGATACCGAGCAGCGCGATAAACCCGATCGAGGCGGGGACGGACAGATACTCGCCCGTCAGCCACAAGGCGACGATCCCGCCGACCGCGGCAAAGGGAATGTTGGCGAGGATCAGCAGCGAGCCGCGCACCGATTTCAGCGTCACGAACAGGACGAGGAAGATCAGCAGCAGCGCGATCGGGATCACCGTCGCCAGCCGGGCGGAGGCACGCTGCTGGTTTTCGAACTGCCCGCCCCATTCGAGGCGATAGCCCTGCGGCAGCGGAACCTCCGCGGCGACGCGGGCGCGGGCATCATCGACATAGCCGACGAGATCGCGGCCCGAGACGAACGCCTGCACCAGCGCGTAGCGCGAGCCGCTTTCGTGATCGATTCGGATCGGCCCCTCGGTCTTCTCCACGCGCGCCAGATCGCTGAGCCGCGCAAGCTCGCCGCTGGGCGTCGTCACCTGGAGGTCGGCAAACCGAGTAGCGTCGTCGCGCGTGCCATCGTTGCTGCGGATCATCACCGGAACGCGCTTCTGCCCCTCGGCGACGACGCCTGCGGGCAGCCCCTCGAGCTGAGCGCGCAGCGTGTCCTGCAACTGGTCGATCGGCATGCCGGCGCGCCCCGCGGCGGTGCGATCGATATCGAGCTGGAGATAGTCGATATTCTCGTTGGCAACGGTCAGCACCTCGGCCGCGCCGGGGGTGGATTGCAGGACGTGCTGGATCCGCCCGGCGAGCCCGGCCAGCGTCTTCAGGTCGGGGCCGAAAATCTTGACCGCGAGGTCACCGCGCGCGCCGGTCAGCATTTCGGCGACTCGCATCTCGATCGGCTGGGTAAAGCTGGGATCGAACCCCGGCATCCCTTCCAGCGCGCGGCGCATTTCGGCGACGACGAACTCGCGATCGCCGCGCCATTCGCTGGCGGGCTTCAACGTGACGAACAGGTCGGTTTCGTTGAGCCCCATCGGATCAAGGCCGATCTCGTCGGTGCCGGTGCGCGAGATGACGCCGGTGACTTCGGGCACCTTGCTGATCAGCTCCCGCTCCACGCGCGAGGTGAGGTCGAGCGAACGGTCGAGCCCGACGGTCGGCAGCTTGGTGATCTGGATCACCACCGAGCCTTCGTCCATCGTCGGCATGAACGTCTTGCCGACCGCACCATAGGCAAGTCCCGCGATGACCAGCCCGACGCCCGCCAGGGCATAGACCAGCTTCTTGCGCGCGAACGCGCCCGTCAGCAGGCGATGGTAGCGCGGGGCGAGCATCCGCATCACCCAAGGCTCGCCATGATGGCCGCTCTTGAGGCCATAGGAAGCGAGCACCGGCACCAGCGTCAGCGCGAGCAGCAGCGAGCCGGCGAGCGCAAACATGATGGTGAGCGCGACGGGGGCGAAGAGCTTGCCCTCCAGCCCCTGAAGCGAAAGCAACGGGAGGAAGACGAGCGCGATGATGACGAGGCCGGCGGTCACCGGCACGACAACCTCCGCCGTCGCGCGATAGACGATGTTGAGCCGGGGGGCGTTTTCCTCGCCCGGACGGTTCAGTCGCTCGACGATATTCTCGACCACCACCACCGCGCCATCGACCAGCAGGCCGATTGCGATGGCGAGGCCGCCGAGGCTCATCAGATTGGCCGATAGCCCCATGCCGCGCATGAACAGGAAGGTGGTGAGCGCCGCCATCGGCAGCGTCGTCGCGACGATCGCCGCCGCGCGCCAGTCGCCGAGGAACAGGATGAGGAGGACGATGACCAGGATCGTCGCCTCGATCAGCGCCTTTTGCACGGTCTGCACCGCGCGGCCGACGAGGTCGGAGCGATCGTAGAAGATCGTGATCTTCGTACCCTTGGGGAAGCTGCGTTCCAGCTCCGCCAGCCGTTCGCGCACGCCATCGACGACCTTGCGCGAATCCGCGCCGCGCAGCGCCATGACGAGGCCCTGCACGGCCTCGCCCTTGCCGTGCGCGGTGACGCCGCCATAGCGGGTCAGCGATCCGGTGCCGACAGTGGCGACGTCGCCGATCCGCACCACGCGGCCGTCACGGGCGACGACCGCCATCTGCTCGACATCGCTGACGCTCTGGATCGCGCCGACCGCGCGGACGATCAGTGCCTCCTCCCCCGCCGCGATCCGGCCGGCGCCGTCATTGCGGTTCCCGCGCATGATCGCGTTGCGCAGATCGTCGACCGACAGTCGCGCGGCGGCGAGTGCGGCAGCATCGGGGCGGATCTCATAGGTGCGCACGAAGCCGCCAAGTGCGTTGACGTCGGCGACGCCCGGCACGGTGCGCAGCGCGGGACGGATCGTCCAGTCGAGCAGCTCGCGCTTCTCGGCGAGCGACAGCGGCCCGTCGATGGTGAACATCAGCACGTCCGACAGCGGCGTGGAGATCGGCGCCATGCCGCCGGTCACGCCTTCGGGCATGTCGGCCATGACGTTGGCCAGCCGCTCGCCGACCTGCTGGCGCGCCCAATAGATGTCGGTGCCGTCGGTGAAGTCGATCGTGATGTCGGCGATGGCATATTTGGCGGTGGAGCGAAGCGTCGCCTGATTGGGCAGGCCGAGCGTTTCGAGCTCGATCGGGGCGATGACCCTGGTTTCCACCTCCTCGGGCGTCATGCCGGGCGCCTTCAGGATGATCTTGACCTGGGTCTGCGCGATATTGGGATAGGCGTCGACCGGCAGCGAGGCGTAGGCAAGCGCGCCGAGCACGCCGACCACCAGGGTCAGGCCGATGACGACCAACCGGTAGGACAGCGACCAGGCGACGAGCGATCGAAGCATCAGTTCTGCCCTGCGATCGACTTGAGCTCACTCACCCCGGCGACGGCGATCTGCTCCCCGGCGCGAAGGCCCGAGCGGATAACGATCATGCCATCGGCGCGATCGCCGGTCGCGACCGTGCGCACCGCCGCGCCTTGCGGCGTGCGGACGAATACGCTGGGCTTGCCGTCGACATCGGTGACGGCAGCGGCGGGAACGGCGATCGCGCCGTCCGCCGCGGGCGCATAGAGGGTGGCGGAGACCGCGCGGCCGGAAACCACCCCGGCGCTGGCGGGGACGCGCGCGCGCAACGTGGCGGAGCGGGTCTGCGGGTCGATCACGCTGCCGACGCTGGTCACCTCACCGCGCACGTCATCGCCGCTCGCGGCCGGCACGCGCACCGACATGCCGGGGCGCACCTGGCCCAACAGCCGTTCGGGCAGCTGCGCGGTCAGCTCGTAACGCCCCTGCGCATCGATGACATAGGCGGAGGTCGCCTCGCTCACCGGGCTGCCGGTGGTGATCGTGGCGGCGGTGATCTTGCCCGAGATCGGCGCCGTCAGCGTGTAGCTGCCGCGATTGGGCGATCCGTTGACGAGGCGGACGATGCGGCGCTGCTCGTTCAGCTCCGCCTCCGCCTCGCGCAGCGCGGCGCGCGCCTCGTCAGCGCGCGATCCGGCGATGACGCCTTCACGGGCGAGCTGACCCAGGCGGCGGTCGTTGGCGCGGGCGACGGCGACGCGGGCCGACGCCTGGTCGATCCCAGCGGCAAGCGTGAACATCTCGCGCGCGGCGACGATCGCCAGCGGTTGGCCGGCGCGCACGCTGTCGCCCTCCACCACCATCGTCCGGGTGACGACGCCGGGGATCACCGCGGCGACAGCGACGCGGGCGTTGGGCGGGGGGGCTAGCGTGGCGGGGACGGTGGCGACAGGCAGTTCGCTGACGCTTTCGACCGGGGCGAACGTGACACCAATCCGGGACAATTCGGCCGCCGACAGGGCGAGGGGAGACTTGCCAGCGGCCGCGGCGTTGCTGGTGGCGGCCTCATTGCCGTCGGCAGGTGCCGCGTCATTGCCGCCACACGCGGCGAGGGCGCCGAGCAGTGCGAGAAGCAGCGGCTGTCGCCAGTTGCCGACCATGAATGACGCCCCGATGTTGTTAGCCTAGGCGCGCCGTTAGCTTCGCAACCTGACAGGAACCTGTCAGAATGAGCCATGCGAATCCTTCTGGTCGAAGATGAAGCCGCGCTGGCCGAGCGCCTCGTCGCGAACCTCGCGCGGCACGGCATGACCTGCGAATGGCTGGCCCAAGGCGAGGATGCGCTGGATTTCGCCAGCGACGGCTTCGCCGTGCTGGTGGTCGACGTCGGCCTCCCGGGCATGTCGGGGATTGAGCTGGTGCGGGCGCTGCGCGCAAGGGGCATCGCCACGCCGATCCTGATCCTGACCGCGCGCAGCGGGTGGGAGGAAAAGGTCGAGGGGCTGAACGCGGGCGCCGATGATTTCATCGTCAAGCCAGTACGCACGGAGGAGCTGGTCGCCCGGATCCACGCGCTGGCGCGGCGCGCGGCGGGGCATAGCGCGACGCGGATCACCGCGGGGCGGATCGCGATCGACACCGCATCGGGCGAGGCAAGGCTGGACGACCGGCCGGTGCCGCTGACCGCGCGCGAATTTCACCTGCTGCAACTGCTGGTCTACAATGCCGGGCGGACGCTGACTCGGCAGAGCATCATCGACAGCCTGTATCCGCTGAGCGAGGAGCGCGACGAAAATGCGATCGAGGTGCTGGTCGGCCGATTGCGGCGCAAGATCGGCCGCGAGCATGTCGTGACGGTGCGCGGCCTCGGCTATCGGTTCGCGGCATGAGCCAGCCACTGCACAACAGCCTGCGGCTGCGGCTGATCGTCGGGTCGGCGCTGGGCGTGATTCTGGCGGTGCTGCTGGCCGGGCTGTTCATCGGATATTTGTATCGCAGCCACACCACCGACCGTTTCCAGACCGAGCTGGATCACCATCTGGGCGAGTTGGTGGCGCTGATCGACTTCGATCCGCAAGGGCGCCCGGTGGTGCGACAGCCGCTGTCGGATCCGCAGTTCAACGTCGGGCGATCGGGACTGTACTGGCAGGTTGACGGGCCGCGGGGGAGCGCGCTGTCGCCCTCGCTCGCCGACGGGCTGCGGCTGATCCCCGCCGCGGATGAGGCGTGGCATCGCGGGCGGGCGGGCGCGGAGGAGGAGGTGCTCCAGCGCAGCGCGCGCGTGTTGCGGGACGGGCAGCCATTGACCGTCACCATCGCCTCGGCGCAGCACCTGCTGGAGGAACAGGTGGACCATTTCCGGTTCGACCTGACGCTGTCGATGACGGTGGTCGGCCTGTTGCTGCTGGGCGGGGCGGCGCTGCTGGTGCGATTCGGCCTGACGCCGGTTCGCCGGCTGGGTGAGGAGGTGGACCGGTTGCGCAACGGCGAGATCGAGCGGCTGGACCCGCACGTCCCGGCCGAGTTCGAGCCGGTCGTCACCCGATTCAACGCGCTGCTGGAGGGACAGGCGCAGCTGATCGCGCGGGCAAGGACGGAATCGGGCAATCTCGCGCACAATCTGCGCACCCCGCTGGCGTTGATCACCGCGGAGGCCGAGCAACTGGAAAACGCCGGCCAGACGCAGAGCGCGGCGTTCCTGCTTGAACGCTGCCGCATGATGCAGCGGCAGATCGACTATCACCTTGCCCGTGCAGCCGCGGCGGGCACGCGCGGGGCGGGGACGCGGACCGCGGTTGCGCCGCTGCTGGTGCGGATCGTGGAGGCGATGCAGCGCCTCCATGCCGATCGCGGGATCAGGGTCGTGATCGACCTTCCCGACGGGCTGCGCCTGCCGTGCGACAGCGGTGATCTGGCCGAGATCCTGTCCAACCTGATCGACAATGCCTTCAAATGGGCGCGCAGCACGATCACCGTGGCGGGCGGGGATGACCGGATCACGATCAGCGATGACGGGCCCGGCATTCCCGCGGCGCAGCGCGCGCTGGTGACCAACATCGGTATCCGGCTGGACCCGGCGACGCCGGGGACCGGCCTTGGCCTGGCGGCGACGGCGGACCTGCTGCGTTTTTATGATGCGACGCTGACGCTGGACGATGCGCCGCACGGGGGGCTGAGCGTTACCGTCCGCTTTTGAACGTCTGCGTCGCGCGTCGGTGCTGCGCCGCGCTTCAGTGTTGCTCCTTTGTGACAGCAGGTAGCAAATCGCGTCGTGCCGCCGGAACCCATGCTCCCGCAATCGCGGTCGCGGCGTTTTCCCCGCCACACGGACAAAAGAAGCCAGAACGACAGAAAGCCAGCACGACAAAAGGGAGGAAGCCATGCAACGGTTCGCTCTTTTCGCAGGTAGTTCGACGGCGGCGCTCGGCGCCCTGATGCTTCCCGCCATCGCGGTAGCGCAGACCACCCCAGACACGACCCCCCAGACAGACCAAACGGCCACGGCCCAAGCGCCCACCCCCCGGACGGTCGCGGCGACAACCGAAGAAGACCCGGGCGACATCATCATCACCGGGTCGCGCATCGCGCGGCCGGCGGTGGACAATCCGCAACCGACCACCACCGTCGACGCCGCGACGATCAACAATCGCGGCTATCCGGACATCGCCCGCGCGCTGAACGAGCTTCCCGGCTTTGGCGTGCCCGACAGTTCGCTGGTCGGTGACCAGGGCAACGGTTTTGGCGTCGGGCAGAGCTTCGTCAACCTGTACGGGCTGGGATCGCAGCGCACGCTGACGCTGGTCAACGCGCGGCGGTTCGTGGGTGCGAACCCGGCGACGATCTTCTCATCCGGCGGCGCGGGCACGCAGGTCGACCTCAACACCATCCCGACCAAGCTGATCCAGCGGATCGAGACGATCTCCATTGGTGGCGCGCCGATCTATGGCGCCGATGCCATCGCGGGCACGGTGAACATCATCCTGCGCAACGATTACGAAGGGCTGGATGTCGACGGGCAGGTCGGGATCAGCCAGCGCGGCGATCTGGGCAACCAGCGCGTGCGCCTGCTCGCGGGGAAGAACTTTGCCGACGGGCGCGGCAACATCACGGTCAATGTTGAATACAATCACGATGACGGCCTGTTAGGCAACAAGCGCGAGATCATCCGGCGGCAGCTGGGCTTTATTGCGCCTGCGCCGGGCACGTCGCCCTTCAACCAGATACTCGTGGAAAACACGCGCACCTATCTGGGAACCCCGGCGGGCATTCCGTTCATCCGCGATGCCGCGCGACTGGTCCCGGCCACCGCGGGCGGCACGACGTCCGTTGTCCGCAATGCGGCGGGCCAGATCCTGGGTTTCGATCGCAACAGCAATCTGGTGCCGTTCAACATCGGAACTCCGACGCAGGACCCCACCACGTTTCTGGGCGGTGACAACCTGAACTTCGCCGACATCACCAACGCCCGCGTGAAGGATGACCGGTTCAACGCGGTGGCGCTGGCGAAATTTGACTTTTCGGACCGGATCACCGCCTTCGGCGAGGCGTGGTATTCCCGGAACAAGGCCACCAATCTCGCTGGTCAGCCGGTTTACAACACGGCCTTCTTCAGCGCGAGCGACCCAGGCGCCTTTGACGTCAACGGCAATTTCATCATCCCGCTGAACAATCCGTTCCTGACGCCGCAGGCGCGGGCATTGATCGTGCAGAACCTGACGGCGGCGGGGCTGCCCGCGGGCGACACGGACGTTTTCTACCTTGGGCGCGCCAATACCGATCTCGTCTCCGGCGTGGCGCGGCTGGATCAGGAAATGTACCGCTTCGTCGGCGGGCTGCGCGGCGATTTCTCGCTCGGCGAGCGGGTGTTCAACTGGGAAGTGTCGGCCAATTACGGCCGTACCAACAGCCGGTCGAGCCAGCCCTCGCTGGTGGAGCCGAACCTGCGGCGGGCGCTGAACGCCGGCTTCGACGCCAATGGCAATATCGTCTGCCTGCCGTTCAACCCGGACCCGAGCAACCCGGCGTCGCCGCCCAATGTGCCGCAATATAACGGCACCATCTCCACCACCTGCGCGCCGCTGAACCTGTTCGGTAGCGGCGCACCGAGCCAGGCGGCGCGCGATTATGTGACCACCAATGCGCGGACCGAGGCGATCACCTCGCAGCGCGATTTCCTGGCGACGCTGACCGGGCCGGTGTTCAAGCTGCCGGGCGGCGATTTCGCGATTTCCGTCGGCTATGAGAACCGCCGCGAATTCTCCCGCTTCTCGCCCGATGAATTCTACACCGAGGCGCTGGGCCGCTCGATCCCGATCCTTCCGGTGCGTGGGTCGTACACCACCAACGAAGTGTTCGGGGAGTTCCGCGCCCCGCTGATCGGGCCGGATCAGAACATCCCGTTGATCTACCAGCTGGAGATCAACGCGGCGGGCCGGTATGTCGACAATTCGGTCGCCGGCGGTGATTTCACCTGGACGGCGGGCGGCCGCTGGGCGCCGGTCGACGGCTTTGCGGTGCGGGGCAATTACACCCGCGCGATCCGCGCGCCGGCGGTGACGGAATTGTTCGCCGCCGACCAGCCGGCGTTCGATGGCGGGTTTGATCCGTGCGATTCCCAGAACCTGACCAGCGGGCCCAACCCGGCGGTGCGCCAGGCCAATTGCGCGGCGGCCGGCCTACCGACGGATTTCTCGTCGCTGATCAACTCGGTCACCGTGCCGATCACCGTGCTGGGCAATCGCGGACTGCAGAATGAGAAGGCCAATTCCTGGACCGTCGGCGGGGTCCTGACGCCCAGCTTCCTGCCCGGGTTTGCGCTGTCCGCCGATTATGTGAACATCAACCTCAAGAACACCATCGTATCGTCCAGTGCGACCGACGTGCTGAGCGGCTGCTACGACGCAACTGATTATCCGGACAATTTCTATTGCAGCCTGATCACCCGCGATACGACGCCGGGCGAAAGTTTCGGCCAGGTGCTGACGCTGGATGAGCCGTTCATCAACCAGGGCGGGCGTCGGTTTGAGGCAGTGATCGTCGAGGCGAGCTATCGCCGTACATTTGGCGAGATCGGGGTAAATGCCACCGTCAATTACCAGCATCTGATAAAGCAGGAGAACCAGATCAACTCGGCGACCCCTTGGGTTAGCGATCGAGGAGAGATCGGCCAGAGTATCGACCGTTTCAACGTCAATCTGACGCTGGATCGCGGGCCGATCAGCTGGTTCAACCAGGTGCAATATACCGGCCCGGCGGTGTTCAACGCGACCGATACGCCAACCACGCGCGAGTTCCGCGGGATCGGCAGCTACGCGATCTGGAATACCGCGATCATCATCCGTGCGAGCGACAATTTCGATTTCCGCTTCAACATCGACAATGTGACCGACCGGGGCGTCCCTTTCCCGGCGACCGCAGGAGCGGGGACGCTCAACACCTATTACCAGGGGCTGGTGGGCCGTGCGTTCCTGATGGGGGCGAACGTCCATTTCTGATGGGACGGGAGAGGGGCGGGAAAGCCGCCGCTCTCCCCCGCCCTATGCGTCAGAACAGCGGCGCCGCCATCGTCAGCAGATTATCGAAGAAGCGGCGCGGCAGCGATCGGGCGGTGACGCCGCCGGGGGAAATCTCGATCGCATCCGCCAGCCAGCGGCGCTGGTGCGCGCTGACCGCCTCGGCCAGCTCGGGCGACTGGATCAACATGTTGTTCTCGAAATTGAGGTCCAGGCTGCGGCGATCCATGTTGGCGGATCCCACCAGCATCAATGCTCCGTCCACCACCAGTGTCTTTGCGTGGAGCAGCCCGCCGCGAAATTCGAAGATGCGCGCACCGGCCCGGGCGAGGACGGGGTAATAGGCCCGGCTGATCGCGCCGGTGATGAAGCTGTCGTTGCGGTTGGGGAAGATGATGCTGAGGTCCACCCCGCGGCGCGCGGCGGCGACAATCGCGTCGAGCAGCGGGGGATCGGGCGCAAAATAGGGCGTGGTGATCACCACGTGATGCTCGGCGGCCGCGAGCACCGCGGCGAAAATGTTGGTCATGGTGGAGGCGGGGGACAGGGGGCCGGTGCCGACCGCGATGGCGGGATAGCCGTGACGCGGCGTGAGTGGCGGCTGGTCCGCGAACACGGCGGGCATGTCCTCCCCCGTTTCAACCATCCAGGCCGAAGCGAAGATCAGTTCCGCCTGGCGGACCACCGGTCCTTCGAAGCGGAAGAGGATATCGACCCAGGGAGCAAAGCGGCGCTTGGGCAGGAAGGCGGCGTCGGCGCAATTCTGACTGCCGCACCACCCAATGCGGCCGTCGATGACCGCGATCTTGCGATGGTTGCGAAGATCGGTGCGGTGGCCGGCGAGGAAGCCGATCCCCCAGGGGACCGTGAGCGAGGCGCATAGCCGCGCGCCCGCCGCGCGCATAGCCGCCCATTGGGGCGAGCGGATCAGCGAGCGCGAGCCGATCGCGTCCGCGACGATGCGGCAGGTGACGCCGCGCTGCGCCGCGCGACAGATCGCATCGGCTACGCGTGAGCCGTTATGGTCGGTCAGCCATATGTAGAAGGACAGATGCACGCTCGACCGGGCAGCATCGATATCGGCGACGACGCGGTCGATCGCGCTGTCGGCATCGGGCGCCACCCAGGGGGCGGTCGCGGTCGACAATGGCCAGCCGCTCGCCGTCTCGCAGGTACGAAACGCGTTGCGTGCCACCGCGGAGGGCGGGTCCAGGGCTGGCGGCGGGGCGTGCTCGACCAGCGCGCGGTGGACGAGCCGCGTGCGGCGGCGAAGGCGCGGCGACACCCATGGCTCGCCGAACAACAGGTAGAGTATGGTTCCGATCGTCGGCAACGCGACCAGCAGCAGCAGCCACGCGGCGCGGGCATAAGGCTCCCGCCGCTCCAGCAGCACGGCGCGCACCACCACTGCGGTATAGACCGCCACCAGGATCAGCCATGGCGCCCAGCCGAGATGGTCCATCCGCCCTTCGCCGCGTCGGCCGAACGCCAACCGCGCTAGCCTACGCCTGTTTGCGAGGCGGGCGCCATCCCGTGTTGATGCGGATGGTCACCGCGCCGGGTCCGCCCAACGACCACGCCGGCGCTGCCAGCGCAACAGGCCGGTGACGAACAGCGCGGCTGGCGCCAGGCCGACCAGAACCGCGACGATGCGGCCGACGAGCCCGCCGACTGATCCATCATGCAGCGGGCGCACCCAGGTATTGATCGCGGTGCCGAGACCGCCATCACGCACATTGTGCAACGCGACGATGCGCGCGCTACGCTGATCGACGAAGACATAGCTGCCGGGAAAGCGGCGGTGCGGGTCGCCCGGCACCTGAATGCGGACGCGGTACGGCACGGCGGGATCGCCCGGCACGTCGATGAAGGCGAGCCGGGCATCGGGCACTGCCGCACGGACGCCGGCCAGCGCGCGGCTAATCGGCAGCGCCGGTCCGCTGCCGGCGATCGCTGGCGGCTCCGGCACCGTCGCGGGCGACAGCAGCGCCGCCTTGACCGCCGGCAGTGCGAGGATGACGCCAGACGCGACAAGGATCAGCAGCAAGCCGCCGCTTCCCACCCCGACGAGCCGGTGGATGTCGTTGAGGCGGCGGATCGGCGGTGCGTTGCGACGGAACGCCAGCGCCTTGCGCCACGAGCCGCGCGGCCACCAGGCGATCAAGCCGCTCAGCAGCAGCACCAGCATGATGACGCCCGACCAACCGACGACCTGCGCGCCGACGTCCCCCGCGAGGAGATGCATGTGCAGTTCGTAGAGCCAGCTCATCAGATAGCCGCCCCACGGTGCGACGCGCAGGATGCGGCTGCCATCGGCGGAGAACCACACCATCAGCCGCTGCGGGTGGCGCACCGTACTGGAAGTAGGCGGATAGTAGCGCGCCGGGATCGCGCCGCCGCCCCCGGTCACCTCGAACGACCATTTGCCCGCCGGATCGAAGCGTGCGGCGTGCGCCGTCGCCAGCGCACGATCCCACACTGGCGACGTCCAGCCCGGCGCGGGTGCCCGCTGCTCCACCTGCGTTTCGGGATGCAGCGCCGCGTCGATGCCGACGTAGAAGACCAGCGCCGATCCGGTGAGGCTGATCACGGCGAACAGCAATCCGATCGTTAGCCCCAGCCACAGGTGGATACGGCGTGCGGCCGATCGCCAGGGCTGCCGTCCCGCCGTTACGGTCTGCGTTCCTATCCGGGACACGGTCAGAACCGCGCGCGGATCGCGCCGAACAGGCTGCGCGGATCGGCCGGCGCGTGCAGCCGCTGGGTGCCGTCGTACCAGACATATTCGTAGCGATCATTGGCGAGGTTGCGCACCTGCGCGGACAGCTCCAGCGCGTCGCTCAGCCGGTAGGCGAGTTCCGCCGTAAGCTGGAAATAGCCGCCATAGAGTCCCTGATCGTTGGCGGTGGTGAGTTCATAGGAGGATTGCCCATTGCCCCACAGCGAGGCGCGCCACGGCAGGGTCGTCGGGGCCCATTCAACGCCTGCGGTGACGACGTTCTGGGGGACGTGATCGATCGCATTGCCCGCGGTGAGCGGTGCGGCGGGATCGGCCACGCGAATGACCGCCTTTTGATGCGACCAGCTGGCCCAGGCGGACAGGCCGGGCAGCGGGCGAACTTGTGCCTCCAGGTCGAGACCGCGGCGGCGGGTCGCGCCGAGATTGTCGAATTCGCCGGAGGGATCGTTGAGGCGCCGGCGCAGCTCGCCACTTGCCGTCTGCTGCCAGACCGCGGCGCGCGCGGTCAGCCAGCGGCCGTGCGACAGTTTGACGCCGCCTTCCCACCCTTCGTTGATCGAAGGCGCCACATCGCGCACGCGCGGCGGCACGACAAAGGCACCGGAGCCCGCGCCGACCTGGAAGGTGCGACCGTAATTGGCGTAAGCGGTCAGCCCGGCCGTGGGCGTCACCGCGACCGACAGCTTCGGCTGGCTGATCGTGCCATAATCGTTGACCGGCGCGCGCGCTCCGTTCAGCCGGTTCAGGAAGTCACCGTCGACCCGGTCAATCCGCCACGCCGGGGTGATCGTCAGCCACGTCGCCGGGGTGACAATCGCCTGCACATAGGCGCCGCCCACCGTGAGGTCGAAATCCTGGTCGCGCGTCGGTGCGGTGATGATCCGCCGGTCGGTCGTCCAGCGCAGGCTGCGATTGTGTTGCCATTGCACGTCGCCCCCGGCCTCCGCCATCAGCCAGCCCGCGGCATGCCAGTGCACGCCGGCGACCACGCCATAATGCTGTTCCTGCGTCAGCCGGCGCTGCTGCGCGACATTGGCGGAGAAGCGCACGTATCGATCGTCATCGTTGGTCGTCGCATAGCCGATCGCGGTCAGTGACAGGTCGCGCGCCAGATCGGCGTCGAGGTGCAGGCTGTACTGGCTGAGATTACGGGTGCCGCCGTCGGTCTCAGACACGGCATAGGATCGCCGCCGGTCGATATAGGCGTCGGCATCGGTGAGGTAGCCGGGCTCCTCGGCCGTGCTGCGGCTGTGCCGAGCGATCAGGCCGACCCGCGCGCCGCCCAAGTCGTAGAACCACTTGCTCGCCAGCGTCAGCCGGTCGAGGTCGGCGTGATCGCGGTAACCCCCCGTCCGGCGATAGGAGAGCGCGACATTCTGGCTGAGGCGGCCGGTTTCGACGCCGGCGGCGAGCTGTGCGTCAAAGGTGTCGAACGCGCCAGCGATGCCGCGCATGTCGAGGTAATTGCCGCCGGTGCGCGTCTTGATATTGGCGCTGCCGGCGATGGCATGGAGGCCCCAGCGCGGGTCGGACGTGCCACGTACCAGCTCCACCGCGGCGATATCGAGCGGCGCCACCAGGTCGATGAAGTCGGTTCGCCCGGCATTGTCGTTGGACGGGACGCCGTCGATCAGCAGCTTGACGGCGTTGATCTCGCCCTCTCCGTTGAAGCCGCGGATCGAGAAGCGGCCCGATGTCGTGCCCTGGTTGAAATCGGTCAGCACCACCCCGGGCAGGCGGGCGAACAATTCCCAGGCGTTGTCGACATTCTGCCGCTGGGCAAGATCGCCGCCGAGGACATCGACCGAGGTGAGCACATTGGCGGTGGAGCGTGCCATATCGCGCGCGGTGACGACGATGGCATCGTCGCCGATCGCAATATGGGTGTCGCCGCGCTGGGCGGAAGCGGCATCGGGAAGGGCAAGGACGGGGGAGGGAGCGGCGACGCACAGGGCGGCGCCGCCGAGCAACAGGCTGCGGACCATGACAGGACTTTCTTGCTGACGAGGGCCTGCCGGGCACGCGACGCGGCAGGGGCGCCACCGCGCGAACGCGAGGCGGCAGTGTCGCCGGCCGGTCAATCCGGTCGGCGCGTCAGATCAGCAGCGGTGGTCCGCGCAACGGAGGGCGCAGGTAGAGGGCGGCGCGCGGCAGGCGCCGCACCATCGGGCGAAGCGCCTGGCCTGCCACGATCGCCAGCGCGGCGACCAGCAGCACGGCGTCGACCGCACCCAGGAACTGCGTCGAAAGCCCGGCAAAGGCGCAGGGCATGTCGCCCCCGCCACCATCCTTGGACGAGTCACTGCCGGGCGTGGCATGATCCATACCCGGTATGACGATCTCCATCGTCTGCGGGCCGAAGCCCGAACAGACCGCGACGGTGATCCGCCCATCATCGGGAACGATCATGTAGCCGGTGGGGACCAGCACCTTCAGCAGCAACGCCGCGGCACAGATCAGCACCGGGACGAGGCGTTGCGCCAACAGATTCCGGATCGCCCCCACGGCATCGCGGATATCGCCTGCGTGCGGCGGTGTCACTGGGACATTTTGTCGCCGGGGATAATCAGGTTGGGAAACGGGCGTCGCCGGCTTCAGCCGGTCAGTTCCTGCCGGACGATCTGCGCGCCAGCGCCCAGCGCCTTCAGCTTGCCCTGGGCCACGGCACGCGGCAGCGGGGCCATGCCGCAATTGGTGGCCGGATACAGTTTGTCCGCATCGACGAAGCGCAGCGCCTGGCGCAGCGTCTCGGCAACCTCCTGCGCGGTTTCGACCTGTTCGGTCGCGACGTCGATCGCGCCGACCATGACCTTCTTGCCCCGGATCAGTTCCATCAGATTCATCGGCACCCGCGAATTGCGGCATTCGAGCGAGATGATGTCGATGTTCGATTGCTGCAGGCGAGGGAAGGTTTCCTCATATTGCCGCCATTCGGAGCCGAGCGTCCTTTTCCAGTCGGTATTGGCCTTGATGCCATAGCCGTAGCAGATGTGCACCGCCGTCTCGGCGGTCAGCCCCTCGGCGGCGCGTTCCAGCGCAGCAATGCCCCAGTCGTTCGCCTCGTCGAAGAACACGTTGAACGCCGGTTCGTCGAACTGGATGATGTTGACCCCAGCCGCCTCCAGCTCACGCGCCTCCTGGTTGAGGATGCCGGCAAATTCCCACGCCAGCTTCTCCCGGCTGCGGTAATGCGCGTCGTACAAGGTATCGATCATCGTCATCGGGCCGGGGAGGGTCCATTTGATCGGTTGATCGGTCTGCGCACGCAGATAGCGGGCATCATCGACGAACACGGGACGGGGGCGCGACACGGGGCCGGTTACCGTCGGCACGCTGGCGTCGTAGCGATCGCGGATGCGCACGGTCTCGCGACGATCGAAGTCGACGCCGTTCAGATGCTCGATGAAGGTGGTGACGAAATGCTGGCGGGTCTGCTCGCCGTCGCCGATGATGGTGATCCCGGCCTGGCGCTGATCATCCACCGCAAGCCGCAGGGCGTCGCGCTGCGCATCCGCGAGTTCGGCATCGGCGAGCTTCCACGGCGACCAGAGCGTCTCCGGCGTGGCGAGCCACGCGGGCTTGGGCAGACTGCCGGCGGTGGTGGTCGGCAACACTGTGGTCATCATTGGATTCCTTGGGTGAATGGGGGTCACAGGCCGCACGTCGCTGACCATTGTTCGAGCATCGCGCCATGCGGGCGGATGACATGTTCCTCGGCAAAGCGGCCCTGCGCGACGGCGAGGCGGCTGCGTTCTTCGCGGTCGTAGGCGATGCGCGTCAGCGAATAATCCTGCCGCGTGAGGCTGGGCCGATAGTCATGCGCGGCGACCGAATTGGCGTTGTAGATTTCCGGCCGGTAGATCTTCTGGAAGGTCTCCATCGTCGCGACGGTGCTGGCCAGTTCGACATGGGTATAATCGTCGAGCAGCCGGCCCTGATGGTAGAAGGCGAGCGGGGCGGCGGCGTGCGGCGGCATGAAATAGCGCACCGCGAGGCCCATCTTGGCGAAATAGCTGTCGGTCGCGGAGTGATGCTCGCATCGATACTCCACGCCCAGGACCGGGTGGGAGTTGGTGGTGCGATGATAGATCTCGCGGCTGGAGACGCTGAGGCAGAACACCGGCGGCTTGCCAAACTGGTCGCGATAGGCGCTGGAGCCCAAGAAGTGCCGGAACAGCTTGCCATGTAACTCGCCGAACCCCTCCGGCGCACCGCCGCATGGGCTGCGCCGCTGGTAATCGGGCAGGCGGATGCTGAAATCATAGTCGCGGATGTAGGAGGACAGGCTGTTGCCGGTCATGCCGTCGGTCCACGCGCCGCTCTGCCGGTCGAGCACCGTCGTCGCCAGCATCTCGATCAGCGGCAGGCCGACCGGGTCGCCATCGGTGATCGCCAGGTGAGCGGAGACGATGCGC
The DNA here is from genome assembly GCF_003950435.1 of Sphingomonas sp. ABOLG. NCBI lineage: Bacteria > Pseudomonadati > Pseudomonadota > Alphaproteobacteria > Sphingomonadales > Sphingomonadaceae > Sphingomonas > Sphingomonas sp. ABOLG. The sequence continues at coordinate 42,742 of NZ_QQWW01000012.1, read as the reverse complement.
AGCGCGAGGGCGTAGCGATCACCGCCGGGATTGTCCCAGTGCATCAGTGCGTTGAAGCGATTGTCGATCATCCGCAGCGTGTTGCGCAGGTTCTCTGCCCGCGCCTCGCCCCGCGCCAGATTGGCGAAGTTGGTGGTCAGCCGCGTACTGTCGCCGGGCTGATAGTCCTCGTCAAAAGGGATGCTGCTGGTCGTGAACGTGAAACCGCTGTTCGTCATGACTCACCTGCTGTTGTACGAACAGGGGAGCCAGAGGGAGCGCGCACGTCATCGATGGTCCGCGATGGCAGTCACCATCCACGGTTCTCCGGCGCGATCCACCGGAGGAACCCCCGTCCGAGGAACGTTATCGCGTCGGAGGCAGGTCTCCTGGCTTGCGGGTCAACACGGCAGTTCCGGCCTTCCCGGACCCGTTACAGGGCCCAGTGACACGAAATGGAACTGCCGCTCTCCGCTCACAGTTGCGGGGGCAGCGCCGGAATCCGCCCCCTTCTGGAACGTCACCGGCTTCCCGTCTTAGCCCCATCGCCACGCCTGGCATGGGGAACCTCGACAGGGCCGGTTGAACATCATCCAACCAGCCCTGTCAATGCCGATATAAAGATATGTTTATATCCTGATGTCCGCTGCGGTCGTGCCGCTGCATTCATCAGAAACGAATGCCGATGCCGGCCACGACCTGATGCCGCTGCGGACGGAATTTGGAATAGGTGATGCCGTCGTCGAACTTGTCAGCCGAATAGTTGGTGAAGACGTATTCGAGCTTTCCATAGACGTTGTTGGCGACCATCACCTCGCCGCCGGCACCCAGATGGAAGCCGCCGTGATTGTCCTTGAACCGCACCCGTTCGTCATCGACGAAATCATCGGCCTCGAACTTCAGCTGGCCGTTGGAATAGCCGCCCTTAAGATAGACGACGCCCTGGTCCGTGACGTAGCCCGCCCGTGCGCCGACGGTGAAATTGCGTCCGCCCTTCAGACAGGCACGATCGCCGAACGGGCTGGTGTCGCAGTCCTTGATGGACGATCCCTCGACCCCGACATAGCCGCCAACCAGGAACCGGCTGTCGGTGACATAGTCATAGCCCGCTTCGATACCGTAAGTGACGCCGCTCTTTCCGTTCTTGTCGGAAATGTCTACCAGAGGGTCGCGAAATTCAGTCTTGAACTCACCCCGGTCCCAGCCGAACCGGGCTTCGACGCGACCGCTGGATTGGATCGCCCCGGCGGATTGCGCCGCAGCGGGCGCAGCGATGAGGATCGCAAGCGCGGTCCCGATGAAATACTTCATATCGCCTCACTCTCTTTGGCCGGATCACTCTTTACCGACACCCGCGACATAAGCGCGGCCCAAGCCACGGCATATCGGGAGATGCACGTATCGCGCGGCGCATGGTGGAAATGCGCCGCCGAAACCGATCAGAAGCGAAAGCCGAGTGTCGCCATGACGTTGCGCGGCGCGGCCATGAAGCAGTCGCCACGCGCCAGGCAGGAGGCGAAGGCGCGTTCGTCGAACAGATTGGTCGCGTTGACCGCGAGACGCCACTGGTTCCAGCTGACCTCCGCCAGCGCGTCCACGGTAGTACGTGCGGGCGTCACGATCGTGTAGAGCGTGCCGGGCGCAATCGCGGGGTTGAGGGCATAAGGATCGAGCGGGCCGGTCGACTTGCTGTTGCCGCTGTAGACGATGCCGGCACCGAGCCGCAGCTGCGGACCGTCCGCGCTGGTCGCGAAGGTCTTCGTCGACCACAAGGATGCGGTGTGCCGCGGCATGTAATCGAGGCTGGTGTTCACTTCCGAATCCAGCTCGCTGTAGCCGTAGTTCAGCAGCAGTTCGAAATTGCCCGGCAGCGTGTGGCTGGCCTCGAATTCGAACCCCTTGGTCGTGAGCTCGCCGGACTGAGTGGTCACGTTGTTGGCGAGGTAGAGGACGCGGTTGCGCTCCTTGATGTGGAATCCGGTGACGGTGACGAGCGTGGTGGGCGCGGGCTGCCACTTCACGCCGGCTTCATATTGCGTGCCGGTCTGCGGTCTGAACGGATTGCCCGGAACACCGCCGGGCCCGGACAGCCGCCCGGCGATCGGCAGGAAGCTTTCGGTATAGCTGAAGAAAGGCGAGATGCCGGCGCCGATCTCCCCGATAATGCCGGCACGGAAGGTGGTGGCGTTGTCTTCCTGCCCCGACGAATTGGTGACATGGTCCCGGCGGGCGCCGACGATCACCGAGACACGGTCGAACAGACGGATCTGGTCCTGCACGTACACACCGAGCTGCTTTTGCGATTCATTGACGAACGGACCCGTCGGATCGTAGGTCAGCAGTGCATCGTAATCGATGTCATAGAGGTCGACGACCTCCAGCGCAGGCGACAGCGCTACGCCCCGCTTTCCGACCTTGTTCCAGCTATAGTCCAGCCCGACAAGCAACGTGTGTTCGACATTGGCGCCGGTGTTGAAAGTGAACTGCAGATTGTTGTCGGTCGAGAAGACGTTCATCCGCGCGTCGCTGGCATCAGCGGTCAGGCCGATATGGCGACCGTCGGTGCCATAGACCGAAAAGGGATCGGTCGGGTTGGTGTAGCTGTCGGCATAATGGGTGAAATATTCGAGGTCGCTGTCGATGTAGCGCGCCTTGAGGCTGAGCCGGACATTGTCGGAGAAACGGTGCACCAGCTGCCCGCCGCCCTGCAGTGAGCGTCCGTTGTAGCGATCCCACCCCGCCTTGCCGACGAACGTATAGGGATCGAGCCGCGCGCCCGGGTTTGCGGGATTGGGGCGGAAGGTGCCGACGATCGGCAGGAACTGCGAGGTCGAGCCGGTATCGTCCTCCTGGTACAGACCGGTCAGGATGATGTCGGTCGCGGCGGTCGGCTGCCAGCGGATCGACGGCGCGGCCATCACGCGGTCATCGGGGACGTTGTCGACATAGGTGTCGGCATCGCGCACGCGGCCCACCAGGCGCACCGCCAGCGTGTCGGTGACGGCTAGGTTGACGTCGCCCAGCGCTTCCTTGCGGTTGTAATTGCCATAGACGAGGTTGAGTTCGCCGCCGGTGCGAAATTCCGGCACCTTGGACACCAGATTGACGAGGCCGCCGATCGACCCCTGGCCAAACAGAACCGAGGCAGGCCCGCGCACGATTTCCACACGGGAAAAGTTATACGGGTCCGAGGTGATGCTGGCGTAATAAGAGAAGATGTCGCGCATGCCGTCGCGGAACTGCAGCGCATTGATGCCGCGCACGTTGAACCCGTCGACGCGGGTGTCACGGCCATAGGGGTTGGCGAGCACGCCGGCGGCGTATTTCACCGTGTCGCTGATGTTGATCGCGCCCTGCGAAAGATAGGTGCCCGAATCGATGATCGTCAGCGGCTGGGGCACCTGCGTCAGCGGGGTTTCGGTCTTGGTACCGGCATTGCTGCCCACGACGACGATTTCGTCCTCCGGCGTGGTGGCCGCGTCGGTCTGCTGGGTAGCGGCGGGGGCAGAGGCGGGGGCGCCGGACGGGGTGAGCGCAGCCTCCTGCGCCAGAGCGGTCTGGCTCAGCAGCGCGCTTGCTACCCCCGCCGCTACGATCAGTTTCGCCATGTCCGCCCTTTCGAGAAATGTAATCGTTCGTTGCCGGCGCCCTCTAAATGCGTGCGAAAGATTATCAATAGCATTTTTCTTGCCATCGGCGGATCGTGTTTCTATTCGCTGCGCCATGGCCGAGCCGACCCCTTCAGCGCAGCCGAACGCCCGCCAGCGATGGGCGCGAATCCTGCTCGCCGGGCCGGGCGCGATCATCGTGACGCTGGCGCTGCTGGCCGGCATGCCGCTGTGGCTGCCGGGCGGCGCCGCAGGAATCGACAATCTGGCTATTCCGCTGGTGATGGCGCCGCTGATCTGGGCGCTGCTGTTTTTTCACGCCTGCCTTGATCGTAACCTGACGCGAGTCGCGCTGGTCGCTGGCGCATTGCTGCTGGTCCATGGCGGACTGGTCGCCACCCGCATGATGGCCGGGCCCCCTGCCGCGGAGAGGAACCTATGATTCAACTGAGGAAGGATCAGACCAAGGCGATGGTCGCGGTCCACGGCTGGTCGGGCATCCTGCTCGGCCTGCTGTTGTATGCGGTGGTGCTGACCGGCACGGCGGCGGTGTTCGCGCACGAGATCGGCGCCTGGTCGGCGGGCCATGTGGCGACCAAATCCTCCTTCGCGCAGCCGGTCGACGCCACGCTGCGCCGCCTGACCGCGCAGACGCCGCGGCAGTATCAGGAAGCGGTCAACATCTGGGAGACCGGCGACCATGGCCTGGGCGTGTTCTTCCACCGGCACGAGACGGGCGCTGACGGAGTTCCGACCGAGGCCGGCGTCTTCTACCAGCTCGACCATCAGGGGCGGGTGCTGAACGCCACCACCGGCAATATCGACGACCTGTTCGGGCCGCGCAACGACGATGCGCTGAGCACCTTCCTGGTCGACACGCACGTCCGGTTGCATGTGCCCAACCCATGGGGGCTGGTGCTGACCGGGATCCTGGGGCTGGCGATGCTGGTCGCCGCCATTTCGGGGCTGCTGATCCACCGCCATCTGTTCAAGGACATCTTCACCCTGCGCCGCGGTGCCAAGCCGGTGCTGGCGACGCGCGACCGCCATAGCGTGGCGGGCACGTGGAGCCTGCCGTTCGCCTTCGTACTGGCGTTCACCGGCAGCTTCTTCTCCTTCTACGGCACGGTCGGGCTTCCGGTCGTCGCGACGGCGGCGTTCGGCGGCGATGTCGAGGCGCTGCAGCATGCCGTCTTCGGCAATCCCGGCACGCCCGATCCGCGCCCGGCGGCGAGCGGCAACCTCGACCGGATCACCAGCGATGCGATCCGGCGCACGGGCGAAGTGCCGACCTTTGTCGCGATCGAGAATTTCGGGCGCGCCGACGCCACGGTGACCAGCTATCACAATCCGCGGGAAGGCGACCTGAAGCCGGTTGCGCTGCTCTATAACGGCGCCACGGCCGAGTTCATCCGCGCCAAGCCGCAGGTCGGCGCGGGGCCCTCCGCCGGGGGGACGCTGGTCGGCATCATGGGGCCGCTCCATTTCGGCAATTTCGCGGGGCTGTTGTCCAAGGCGATCTGGTTCGGGCTGGGATTTGCCATGTGCTACGTCACCTATACCGGGATGCGGTTGTGGGTGGTGCGGCGGCGTGAGGATGCGCGGTCGCTTGCGTGGCTCGAACGGACGCTAACCGTGGTGGCGTTTGGCCTGCCGCTGGGGCTGGTGGTGGCCGCGGCCGGCTTCCTCGTGACGATGCCGCAGGGCGGCGCGGTCTATTGGACGACGACCGCCTTTCTGATTGCGTCTGCAGTGGCGATCATCGCTGGCGTGGTGGCGCGCAGCAACGATGCGCTGACGCTCATGCTGAAGGGTGCGACCGGCCTCGTGATGCTGATGCTGCCGCTGCTGCGGCTTGTCGCTGCGGGCGGGCCGGGCTGGACCGCGGCGATCGCATCGGGCCAGGCGGTGATCCCCGCACTTGACCTGGCCTTTGTCGTTGCTGGCGGCTGGCTGCTGCGGGGGTGCTGGCAGGCGCGCCCGCTGACGCTGCCCGAGCGGCCGCGGCGGATGGAGGCGGTGGAGGCGTGAGCACGCTGGCGCTTGCCCTCGTCGCACTGGCGCTGTCGGCGCCCGCCGTCCTTCTGTTGTGCCGCGACGATCCCAAGCGCCGCCGCGCCGCGGGGCAGGGCGGGGGCGCGACCGGGCGGGCGCGATCGTTGCTGGTGGGCTGGGCCTGTGCGCCGGCGCTTGGCTGCATTGCGCTGGGCAACAGCGCGGCGTTCATGCTGTGGCTTGGCGGGGCGGCGCTGCTCGGCTGGCTAGCGGCGGGGAGCTTTGCGCGGCCGGCAAGGTGAGGGCGGGTGGCACCTGTACTTAAGGACAGGTTAGCGGGAGTATCTCTGAACAAATCTTGTGATCGCGGATACTTGCGGCACAGTTCTGCAAAGAACAGTGAAGTTGAGCCGTGAAACCGGCGTGCGTCACATGCATTGGCAGCGGCATCTGGAACCTGAAAGGAAAGGAACCAACGTGTCCGCGCTTCGCAATCTGATGATCCTCGCGGCGGGAGGCATGATAACGGCCCCGCCCGCTTATGCCGAGCCGCAGGCGACGACGGCCGCAACCGCTGCCACCGCGTCCAAAACCATCGTCGAGAACGCCTCGGCGCTGCCCGATCTCAGCACGCTCGTCGCCGCGGTAAAGGCCGCAGGGCTGGTCGACACGCTGAACGGCGCTGGCCCGTTCACGGTCTTCGCCCCGACCAATTCGGCCTTTTCCGCGCTTCCGGCGGGCACCGTCGACACGCTGCTGAAGCCGGAGAACAAGGCGCAGCTGACCGGTGTCCTCACCTATCATGTCGTGTCGGGCAAGGTGACCGCGGCTGACCTTGCGCGCCAGATCCGAGCCGGCGGTGGCAAGGCGATGCTGACGACCGTGCAGGGCGCGCCGCTTACCGCGAGCATGTCGGGTGACAAGGTCATCATCACTGACGCGGCCGGCGGCACTGCAACGGTCAGCATGGCCGATGTTCAGCAGTCGAACGGCGTCGTGCACGTCATCGACAAGGTGCTGCTCCCCAGCGCGTAACGGCGCGCTGCTCACTACCCCTGCTACTACCCCTGTCGCTACCCCTGGTCCCTGCGGAGGGCTCCGGTCGAAAGGCCGGAGCCCGATGCGGGTGACTAGAACCCGGCCTCGACCGCCGTGCGGATCGCCTCCGCCGCGGTCCGGCACCCCAGCGCCTTCAGCAGCGCGGCGCGGTGCATCTTCACGGTCCGTTCGCTGATCCCCATTTCATAGGCGATCTGCTTGTTCATTAGCCCCCCGGTCATGAACCGCAGCACGTCGCGCTGGCGCGACGACAGGCGCTCGATCGCGCAGCGCCCGCCCGTCGTCGGTCGCCCGGCGGTCACGTCGAACTGAGAGCCCAGGATGAAGCGCAGCGCGCCGTCCGCCTCGAAGATCGGGGCGAGCATCACTGCATTGCGAAAGGGGCTGCCGTCCTTGCGATAATTCAGGATCTCGACCAGCGTCGTGCGCCGGTCACGCACCGCGCAGCGCAATTCCTCGGTCAGGTGCAGCTCCGTATCGAGGCCCCGGAGGAACCGGCAGTTGCGCCCGATCACTTCCTCGGCAGCATAGCCGGTCAACGCGCTGAAGGCGTCATTGCAAGCCACGATGGGCGTGTCGGGCAGCGTCGGGTCGCTGATAACCGCGGCGACGGAGCTGCCGGAGATCATCTCGAGCGGCGACATGGTCGCCGGTTTTGCATTCCATCGCGCGCAATGCAAATTACAAGATGTTGCGCAGCATGTTGCGCCGCACTCTTCCTACCCTGCCCAGACAGTTCGTTTCCATTGGCGGCGCAGCGCCTCGTCGAGCGCAGTTATCACGCTAGCCACGCAAGTCTAGTTGATGCGACGCCGTGAGATCACCTATTTTGCCAAAGTCAAGATGTCCGAACACCCATGGATGTGCAGTCTTGTCGTTTCGATTGTGTCCCGCACATCGGCACCGGGCGGCGCAGCCTTTCGGCACGTGCTGCTCATGTGGCTTTGATTAAGGGGATTGATATGCGGAAACTGGCCTATTTGCTGGCAGCACCGGCGGTGGTGCTTGCCATGCCGGCGGCAGCGCAGGATGTGTACGTGGGCGTCAGCGGCGGTCTGTCGCTGCCGGAGGATTCCGCCAATCGTGGCCGCTTCACCAGCGATGTTGCCGCGACCCCGGACTATCCGGCGATCGCATCGGGCACGCCGCTGGCCTGGACGACCCGGTTCAAGAGCGGTTTCAACATTTCGGGCCAAATCGGCGCGCGCTTCGACAACGGCTTCCGGACCGAACTGGAGGTGGCCTACTCGCAATATGACGTGCGGCGTCACCGCAACCTCAGCGTCGGCGGAACGGAGATCGACGGCCTTGACGTGTCGGTGCTCACGCGCGGTGCCCCGGCCGCCGGCAACCCTACCGTCGGGCAGGTGATCAACGACGGTCGCGGCAAGGTGAAGAACCTGGGTGCTTTCGCCAACGTCTTCTACGATTTCAACCGTGCCGAGGCGTTCCAGCCCTATCTGGGCGCGGGCCTTGGTATGCAGCGGGTCGACGTAGAATATCGCCCGTCGGGCGTCGACGTGGCGAATGATGACCAGACGCGTTTCGCCTATCAGTTCATGGCCGGCGCAACCTACCAGGTGTCGCCGCGCGTCGACCTGTTCGCCCAGTACACCTATCGCCGCACCGAGGGGCGCGCGAATGTCGACCTTAACCTGTTGCCCGCACGGCTCGGGGTGGAGTCCAACCAGTCGATCGTCGGGGCTGGCCTTCGCTTCAAGCTGAACTGACGTGCCGTATCGCCGCACCAGGCACGTCGGGGCCGGCCGGCGGCCGGGAAAGTCCTGCCCTCAACTCCCGGCACCGAACGGCTGCGGCATCAACGGTGCGGCCCATGACTGAAGTATCCTGAGCAACCTCCCTGTGTGTCCTCCTCGTCCTGCGACGGTGCCACTGCCCCGGCACCGACGCGGGGCGCTTTTCTGCCGGAGTGCCAGCGCCGCGCTCGCTGGACCTTCCGCCCGCCTGCCGGGTTGTCCTGGTGCCGAACAAGGGAGTGACTGATGAAGACGCGCAATGCCGTGATCGCCGCAGGGCTGCTGGCCGGGGTCGTGACGACAGCCGCGATGTTCGCCGGGCGGAAGACGGGCGTGCTGGACAAGACGCTGGATCGTGACGCGGTCGACTGGATCGACGAGACCACCGGTTCCCGCGAGGTGATCGGCGACACGGGAACGAGCCTGGTCGAATTCACCAACCATCTCGGCGCGTCGGTGAGTTTTGCCGCGCTTTATCCACCGCTGCGCCGTGCCTTTCCGACGGTCTCGCCGGTGGTTCTCGGAACGCTCTATGGCACGGGGCTTTACGTGGTGAACATCGCCGGGATCGCGCCATTGCTCGGTATCACCGAAGGCGAATTTGCGGCGGGCCCGAAGAAAGCGGCAGAGCGGTGGTCGCTGCATGTCCTCCAGTCGGTCACCACCGCGCTGGCGATCGAGCGGCTGGCCGACGATCTGCCCTGAGAGTGCCGGCCTTACCCTTGTCCTGTAGACCATCGTCCGGCCGCGGCGCACGGCAACGGCGGGATGACGCGGGCCGCTAGGCAGACAGATGCTGATACAGGATCGTGCTGCCGACCACGACGAGGACCACGCCGCCTGCGATTGCGGCGTAATTGCCAAGATAGGCTCCCACGCGCTTGCCCAGCATCACGCCGCCCGTGGCGACAAAGCTGGTGGTGCCCCCGATAATGAGGCAGGCGATCCAGATGTTGACGTCCATCAGCGCCAGCGTGACACCGACGGCGGCCGCATCGATGCTGGTCGCAATCGCGGTGAGAGATAGCTTGAGGTAGCTCGGCTGCTCGAGCGCTGCCGTCGACGCGGCGGGAGGTGTCCCGTCACCCTTCAGCGCCTGAACGATCATGTGCCCACCAATGCCAAGCAGCAGGACAAACGACGCCCAGTGATCCCAGTCGGCGATCCAGTCGTTGACCAGGTAGCCGAGGAGCCAGCCCAGCGCCGGCGTCACCGCCTCAAAGAAACCGAAGACCAGCCCGATCCGAAGCGCGTCCCCCCAGCGGGCCTTGGGCTGTTGCGCGCCCTTGCCGAGCGCCGCGGCGAATGCGTCGACGGACAGGCTCGCGCCCAAGGCGCCGAGCGTCAGAATTCCTGGCATTATTGATCAAATCCCGGGGCCAACGACCAAACGACACCCACCCCTCCCGGCCCAACGCGGAAAGGCGGTGTCGTGGTCTCGCCTGGCAACGCGAAGGTTGCTGCAATCGCCACGATCCCAGGGATCGAGTATGTTGACGATTGCCCCGGGGCCGGGTGGCTACTCCCCAAGAACGGCAGCCCGTCTAGCGGATGCCGATAATCGGATCAATAGCATCCGATTTGGTGCCTGGCGACCAAGGTGTGCCTGCCGTTCAGCTCTGATCGTCTACGACGCGGGGCCAACAAGGGCTGATGACGATGAAAAGCACGATCTGCGCGGGGATTGCAGCGCTTGTGGCGCTGGGCGGCTGTGCGTCGATGCGCCCGGTGGAAGGGCCGGTGAGGCTGGGGCAAGTGGCCTATGTCGATGGGCCGCGCGTCCGCGTGGATGAGATTATCGAGGACAGTCGCTGCCCGAGCGACTTGCTGTGCGTCTGGGCCGGCCGCCTGATCGTGCGGGCAACGGTACTGGGCGGCGGATGGGAAAAGCAGCTCAGGATGACGCTGGGCGAGCCTGTCGCTGTGGCGGACGGCGCGCTGACGCTTATCACCGCGACCCCGGTGCCGACGCGGCGGAAGCCCGTTGGAATGCCGGAGCCTTACCGCTTCACCTTCGCCTTTCAGGGCGGGCTGTAGAACAGGGTGCGCCCTAGGAGCCTTAGCCAGCTGCCGCGTTCTTGGGCGTCGGCGCTGACCCGGGGAGCCTCAGGATGCGATCGAGCAATTTTTCGTGGATCGGCCTGCCGCCGAGCAAATAGGCCGTGAAATTGGCCGCAAGGCAGGTGGTGAGCAACGGCAGCGACAGGGGGTAAGCATTGGTCAGTTCCAGCGTCAGGACGACCCTAGCGGCGAGCGGACCGAGGCGGTGAACAAGCCGCCCATCGGCGCGATGACAAAGGCGCTGGTCGCGGAGCTGCCATCCGGCAGGAACGCACTGGCGGCACGGGCAAAGGCGACGCCGACGCAGGCGGCCAGCGACAGGATCGGGGCAAAGATTCCGCCCGGCACACCGGTCGAATAGCTTGCCACGATGACGCAGAACCGTGCTGTGGCCAGCAGCAGCATGACGCGCACGCCGGCTTCGGCGCTCACCCAGCCCCGGATCAATGCCTCTCCACCGGTCGCCGCCTGCGGGACCAGCACCATCAGCGCCCCCACCGCCAGCCCGATCGCGGCGAAATAGGCATAGTAGAGGCGCCTTTGGGCCGCGTCGGCAAAGGCCAATCCGCGCAGCAGCCCGGCATTGAGGAGGACGCCAAGCCCCCCCCAGGAGCCGGCCCAGCAGCACGAACAACGGCAGCATGGGCAGCAACACCTCCGCCGGACTCATCGGAAGCTCCGCGATGGTCCCGCCGATCCCGCGCGTCATCACCGTCGAAAGCACGGTGACCAGGATGACGGCCATATAAGTGCCGGTCCGCCAGGCAAACTGGCGCCGCGTTTTCCCGATCACGAACAGCACGCCGGCGACCGGCGCGTCGAAGGCGCAGGTGAGGACTGCCGCCGCCCCGGCCGCGATTGTGTTATTTGCTGACCAGCCCCAGTGTTGTAGGAGCGCCTGTCAGTAATCACATCAGCGGAGTCGTCCGTCATGTCGCTGCGACTTCCCCAGGGACTTGGGCCTTCCGTGGCGCCGGACCGGCTGAACCAAGCGTTCCAGCACGAGATCGCAGCGGAAAAGGCAGCGTCGCTCGATCGGTCGGGGAAAAAGCTGGCGGCCACGCTGGCGCAGCTACACAGTGCCGCCGACGAGGGTGATCGCGCGACGCTGATCAAGAACGCTGCCGAGGCGGCGCATCATTATTTCATCCAGCGCGAATTGTGTGGCTTGTTCGTCCACCAGTCCATCATCGACGACTACGATATCCCGCGAGAAGTATTGGCGCAGATGGGCGCTCGTTAAGGTCAGGCTATAACTTGCCGACCACCTTGGCAGCGGCATTTGACTCGACGGCGAGCGCCTGAGCGTAGCGCGCCGGCTGGGCGGGGGATTTCCAGCGCAGCGCCTGCATGATCCCGGCGAGGTCCTGCCCGCTGGCGAAGAGGTCCTGCGTCAGCCCGACGCGCGTTGAGTGCGCGGTGAGGCTCGCGCGCCAGATGTCGAAATCGGCGCTGTCGATCATTCCCAGCAGCCCCGCCGCATGGGCCGCGTCCAGCATCGCCCTATATATAAGAGTCACGGATTGCGCGGAGAGCGCGGCGCCGACGCTCCAGATATCGGCGCCCGACTTGTCACGCGTCCGATGGAGGCGGCGAAACAGCGCGCCGTCGCTGCGCCCGCCACATGCCGCGCGCCACTCGCCCAGCGCGGTCATCGTCCTGGCGGAGAGATAAGCGTAGGCGCCCGCCCCCTCCTGATCTGCCTTGGAGCGCGGCACGAACAACCTGCCGCCGCCCGCGCCACCGCGCTCCACATGCGGCCAGCGGATCGCGACGATCTCCGAGCGTCGCAGGCCGGTGTCGAACGCAAGGCTGAGCAGCGCGCGATTACGCTGACCCGGCAGATCGTCGCCGGTCGCCGCCAGCATCGCTTCGACGCAGACGCCGACTGGCCCGGCGGCCGCCAGCGGATCGGCAACCTCGCCGCGGAAACGCAGCCCGCGCGCCTGTCGCTGCCGCACCCCCAGCGCGCGTCGCTGCGCCTTCAGCTCAAGACGCACACGCTCGGTACGGGTGGGATCGGGTTGGTCGGCCAGCGCATGCAGCCGCGCGATCGACGCCGTATAGCGCGCCAGCGTGGCCGCCTTCTTTCCGTGATCGGCCTGATCGGCGAGGAACGTCGCGACGGTCGCAGGCAAGGCGGGCAATGTCATTAGTCCGCGTGCGGCACACCAACCGGCGAACACGCGAATGTCGGCGCGCAGCGCGCGCCACGAATTGGGGCTCATCGCGCGGCGCGCCGCATCGATCACATCGGCGTCGATCGCAACGATGCCCGATCCGGTCACGTCATCGGCAAATGGCAGCAACGCGTTCATTGCGGTCGACCGTGCGCGACGACGCGCGTCCGGTCAACCGCACTAGTGATAGCGGACATTATCGCTAGTGCGCTGTTGCTGCTTCTCAGCGCTCTCGCACGCGTAACATTACGGATCGAAGATCGGCGACGATCACCCAAAGCTGCGGCGCGAAGGAATGGACGATGCGCCTGCAATCGGCATCCCTGCTCCTTGCACTTGGCGCGACGCCGGTGACAGCGCAGACCGCGCTTCGCGTTCAGCCGCTGACGGTGGAGGTGACGTCGCCGGCGCAGGCGTCCGCCGTCAGCGTGCAGAATGGTGGCCCTCGTCCCATGAACCTGCGAGTCCGCGTGTTCGATTGGACCCAGGTGAACGGCCAGGATCAGATCGCCCCCACAACCGAGGTTGTCGCGAGCCCCCCGGCGATGACGATCCCGCCGGGCGCCAGCTACACCGTCCGGATTGCGCGAACCGCCGGCCCGGTCTCCATGGGTGAAAGGAGCTACCGGCTCTGGATTGACGAGCTTCCACCGCCGGCCCGGCAGATGCCGTCGGGCGGCGGTGAGGTGGACGTCCGATTGCGATACGACCTGCCGGCGTTCTTCCGCGACGGTGATCCGCAGCCCGCACTCGCCTGGCGGGCATATCGCTCGGGCGGGCAGTTGGTGATCGAGGCGACCAACTCCGGCCGCAGTCACGCCCGCATCGATAATCTGCGGCTCGAGGGCGCCCAGGCACCGATCAGTTTCGGGAGCGGCCTCAATGGCTATGTTCTCCCCGGCGCCACGCGGCGCTGGGTCGCCCCCGCCGGGGCGGTGCTTCCGACTGCGGATAGCAATGTGACGCTGGTCGCAGGAGTCGGCGGTCGTGAGATCAGGCAAGCGACCACGATCGCCACCCGGTGAGCGGTTCTTTTGTGGGATCAAGGTTGCCGTTGCCACCTGTCTCATCGTGGTATCGGGCGGTGCCGCCGCCGCACAGGAGACCCCGGCGACGCAGGACGTCGAACTTGTTCTGGCGGTGAGGGTGAACGGCAGGGTCTCACCGTTCCTGTGGCAGGTGACCCGCCTTCCGGACGGAGCGCTGGCAATGACGGCGGAGCGTTTGCGACTGCTGGGGTTCGATCTGCGCCGCCTGGGTATTCCGCCGGGCGAGCAGTTGGTGAAGCTGGCCGACCTTCCGGGTGTCAACGTCCAGTATCGCGAATCCACGCAGTCGCTGTCGTTCGAGGCGGGTGACACGGCGCTGGTTCCGGTCGTTCTCGACGAGTCCGCGCTTCAGCCACCGCTCCATCCGGACAGCGTCGAGACGAGTACCGGCGCGGTCCTCAACTATAATCTCTTCGTCGATGGCTCGCGCGCGGGGCTCCATGCGACGGGCCAATACGACTTCCGCTTCATCAGCCGGTACGGCGTTGGTCAGACCACCGGCTTCGCCAATTGGCGCCCGCCCAGCAAGGGCGGCTTCGAACATGTCCGGCTCGACACGCAATGGCGCTATGTCGACGTGCGCCGCGTGCTGGCGATGACCGTGGGCGATACGATTGCCGATGGAGGGCAGCTCGCGACCGCCTATCGGATGGCGGGCGTGCAAATCCGCCGCAACTACAATGAGCGGCCCGATCTGGTCGCCACCGCGCTGCCGGTCCTAACCGCCTCCGCCGCTGTCCCCTCGAGCGTCGATTTGTACCTGAACGGCCTGCGCTATTTTTCAGGGCAGGTCGGGCGTGGCCCGTTCGAGTTCCGGTCACTCCCCAATCTGGGCGGCGGTGCAACCGCGACGGTGGTGCTGACCGATGCCAGCGGCCGCGAGACCAAAATTACCAAACCGCTGTTCTTCGTCCCCAGCCTCCTGCCGAAGGGTCGGATCGGCTTCTCGCTCGAGGCGGGTTTCCCGCGGCGAAACTACGGGACACGGTCGTTCGATTATTATCCGGATTTCGCCGCGTCGGGCACGGTCGCTTACGGCGTTTCCGACCGGCTGACCGTGCTCGGCCATGTCGAGGGTACGCGCGACCTGTGGAATGCGAGCCTGGGGGGCATCACCCGGCTGGGGGACTGAGGCTCGCTTACCGCCGGGCTCGCCGTCAGCCGCTTCCAGGGCAGGATCGGCATCCGGCGTCGGATCGACGTTCAGGCTCGGGTGGCCGGGATCAACCTGTTCGGTGGCATCGAGGATGCCGACAGCCGCTACCAGGACATCGCCAGCGCGACGCTGACGCGCGAACAACTGACCAATCGCTCGCCCGACCTGGTCGTCGCACCGGATCCGACGCTCCCGGCGCTTCTGTCATTTTCCCGGCGGGTGGAGCGGTTCGGCGCCAATTTCTCCATCCTGCGCACCGGGGTGAACCTCAACTACACCCATGCCCGGCTGGGGGATGATGACCTGCGGATCGCGAGCCTGTCGCTGTTCCGTCCCGTGTTCAGGCGCTCGTCGATCTGGATCAACGGGTACAAGGATTTCGGGAGCGGTCGCGACTGGGGCGTCTTTGCCGGCATCACCTTTCCGCTGGGGCGCAGCGGATCAGCCTCCGCCTCCGTCTCGCGGACAGAGCGTGGCGCGCGGCTTCAGACGCGGGCGTGGCGCTCCCCGGGGGTCAGGCGGGGATCGTTCGGCTGGACCGTGACCAGCAACCAGGCGCTGTCGGGGCCGAGCGACACCTATCGCGCCGCCAATGTCGCCTACCTTGCCCGCTTCGCCACGCTGGAAGCGGGCATCGAGCAATATGGCGGCGACGTCCACGCCACCGCTTATGCCGAAGGCTCGATCGTGGCCATGAACGGCATTTCTGCCGCCCCGCGCATCGACACGAGCTTTGCCGTGGTCACCGGAGCCGGAGCCAACACGCCGGTGTTGTCGAATACCAAGCTGGTGACGCGGACGAACAAGCGCGGCGCGGCGCTGGTGACAGACCTTGATCCGCTGCAGCCCAACACCGTATCGATCGACCCCACCCTGCTGCCGGTGGATGTGCGGCCGGCCCGTACCGACGCGGTGGTGGTGCCCGCGCCACTTGGCGGGGTGGTGATCGATTTCGGCGTGGCGCGCGAAAATAGCGCGGTCGTGGTCCTCGTCGATGCGGCGGGGCGTGTTCTGCCGGTGGGCACAACCGTCACGGTGCGGGGCGGCGGCGAGCCGACGGTCGTCGGCTATGACGGGCGGGTGTATCTCACCGGACTGGGCAGCACAAACGAGCTCGACGTGCAGATCGACGGGGGCGGCACCTGCACCGCGCAGTTCGATTATCAACCCGCCGAGGGCCGGCAGGTAGAGATCGGGCCGGTCACATGCCGCTAGGGTCAGCGAAGCGGCGCCTGACTCCTGTGGCGTGCCGCTGCCTGTGGCTGGCGATCATCGGCGCTATCCTCGCGATCCTTCTCGTCCCGCAGGAGGCGAAGGCCAACGCCTTTTGCCAGGCCGATCAGCCGACGCTCGATTTCGGCTCGGCCCTTACGGCACGGGGGACGATCAACTGGACCTGCACCAACTTCGACCCCACCCCCGTCGCCTTCACCTTGTGCGCCGCGATCGGCACGCCAAGCTACCCGGGAACACCGCAGCAGCCCAAGATGATCGGCAGCTCTCCCATCTTCCTGGACTTCAACGTCTATGTCGACAGTGCCGGAAACGAGCTGTGGGACAGCAGCACGCTGCTGACGGCGAACGTGGCCATTGCCGCCAATGGCAGGACATCCGGCACCTTCACGTATTACGGGCGAATACCCCCCGGACAGGCCGCGCCCCCGGGCAGCTATTCGGCCTTCTTCTACAATACGTTGATCGGCATTCTTACCACCGGCACAAGCATCTGCCAGCGTAACGCGCCCGATTTTTCAGGGATTGACGTGACGCTGAGCGTGCGCGCCACGTTGATCGAGGCATGCACGCTCGGCACGATCGGCGACATCGACTTTGGCGAGCTGGCGGGCTTTCGCGACCAGATCGATGCGGCGGGATCGGTGCAGCTGGTGTGCCCGCCGAACCGCGGCTGGACGCTCAGTTTCGATGGCGGGCGCCATGCCGCGGGGACCGAGCGACGCATGCAGGATGCGGACGGCAACCTTGTTCCCTATCGACTGTACCGTGATGCCGCGCGCACCGACACGATCGCGATCGACGGGTCGGTGACGGGTGCCGGCACGGGCGCGGCGCAGACCGTTCCGGTCTATGGCCCGGTGGAGATCGGCGCGCTGCCGCCGGTCGGGCAATATTCCGATTTCGTGGTGGTCACGCTAGGTTTCTAGCTGGTTGCAACGCCCTCGTGCGAACGCTCCAGCGCGCGCCCATAGGCGTCGCGGCCGGTGGTGCGCGCGAGGTAATCCCTAGCCGCCGGGCTGAGCGTGAGGCCGCAATGACGCTGCCCGAGCATGAAGGCATATGTCACGGAAATATCTGCCGCGGTGAACCTGTCCCCGGCCAGATAAGGCGCCTCAGCGAGCCGCCGCTCGACCAGCGTCACGCGTTTCCGGAAGGATTGCAGGCACCAGCGCGCGGCCCAATTGTCGCGCTCAGCCGGCGGGGCCATGAAGCGGCTGACGATGGCGGGCATCATCAGCGTCGCCAGCCCCGCCTCACCGAGGTGGAGGAACTGCTGATAGGCGGGAAAGCCGGGGTCATGCGGCGCGGGGGCGAGCGGCGTCGGGCCGTGGCGGGCGAGCAGATATTCCATGATCGCGATCGATTCGACCATCGTCACCGGACCGTCCTGCAGCACGGGGATATAGTCGGCCGGGTTGAGGGCCAGGAACCGGGAGTCGCGTTCTTCGGACAGCATGTCGACCTGCCGCACCTCATAGGGCAGGCCCATTTCCTCCAGCAGCCAGACGACCCGGATCGAGCGCGAAATCTGTCCGCCCCAGATGGTGATCATGCGTCGTCCCTTCCGCCGTTGCTGCGTGCGACCCGATCGTGGCGGGGCGATCATAGGCGTATCCGGGGCCGCGCGGTACCGCTTTAGCTGGCGAGGCGGCGAATGTCGGGGACGTGGTGGCGGTACACGCCGGGGACGGTGCAGGTCGTCAGCCGGTCGATCGCCGCCGCCACGATCGCGGCGTCGAGCGCGGCGTAGCGGCCGAGGGGACCGGCGAGCATCGGTTCGAGCAAGGGGGCGATACGCTGCGCCAACCATTCCCCCGGGCGGCGCTCCGCACGTGGGCCGAGGAGCAGGCTGGGGCGAAGGATGTCGACGCGGTCGAAGCCGAGCGCGGCAACGCCCGCCTCGGCCGCGCCCTTGGTGGCAAGATACAGGCCGCGGCCGCCGGCGCCGACCGAGCTGACCATGATGAAATGATGCGCCCCCGCATCACGGGCGAGGCGGGCGAAGGCGAGGACATAATCATGGTCGACGCGGCGGAAGGCGGCGGCTGATCCAGCGGCGCGGCGGGTGGTGCCGAGGCAGCAGATCGCGACGTCGGCGGGGGCGGTCGGGAGGGCGGCGAGTGCGGCGAAATCCACCTTGCGCTCGCCGGGCTGGCGGGGATTTCGCACGAGGCTGTCGAGCGTGACGTCGGGGCGGCGGCGGAGGCGGGCGGTGAGGAGGCCGCCGACCAGGCCCGTGCCGCCGGCCATGATGATGCGGGTGACCATGCGCGCGAGGCTAGGCAATCGGACGCGCGCTGTCGACGGATTGGGCGGGTGCGCGGCGGCTGCCGGCGCAGCGCGAGCGGCCGGGGTGCGGCCTGTTGCCGGCGCAATTTGGCCACGGGGTGTGATGCGCCGGCCAGCACCCTTGCCGCCGGCGCTTCCATCCGGCACGACGCCCGCCCAGGGGGAAAAATGAACCGTACATCCATCGCCGTCAGCGTTCTGTTTGCCATGGTCGCGCCGGTCGCGGCGAGCGCGGCGGATCGCCCCGCCACCCAGCGCCTGCCGGCGGGCGATCCGCGCGGCGGGACCGAGCGGCTGGACGGGTTGCTGCCGGTGCATGTCGACCGCAAGGGCGGGCGCATCCTGCTGGCGCTGCCGGCGCCGGGGCGCGACGGGGTGGCGACACGGCTGCTGTATATCAATGCGCTGCGCACCGGGCTTGGCTCCGCCCCGATCGGGCTCGATCGCGCGCAGCCGGGGCCGGCGCAGGAGCTGGTGATCCGGCGGCTGGGCAAGAAGATCGCGTTCGAGCTCGCCAACCCGCGGTTCCGCGCCACCAATGGCTCGGCCGCGGAGCAGGCAGCGGCGAGCGATGCCTTTGCCACCTCCACGCTTTGGCTGGGCGATGCGATCGATGCCGCCGACGGCACATTGCTGGTCGACATCGCGCCGTTCCTGGCGCGCGACACCAAGGGGATCACCGCGCAGCTCAACAGCGGCGGCGAAAAGGGCTGGAAGCTGGTCGAGGCGCTGAGCGCGGCCGACACCAACAATGTCCGGGCCTTTCCGCTGAACCTCGAGTTCGAGGCGCGGCAGACCTATGCCAGCGAGACGCCCGGCGCGGAGGTGCGCAACATCGCGCCCGACCCGCGGCAAGTGACGATGGTGGTGCGACACAGCTTCGTCGCGATGCCGACGCCGGGCTATGTCACCCGCGCGTTCGACCCACGCGGCGGCAGCTTCGCCACGCAAGTGCTTGATTTCGGTGCGCCGCTGGGCGGGCAGATCGTACAGAACCTGTCCAACCGTTTCCGGCTGGAACGGGTCGATCCCGCCGCGCCGCGATCGCGCGTGAAGACGCCGATCACCTTCTATATCGACAATGCCGCGCCCGAGCCGATCCGCACCGCGTTGCTGGAAGGGGCATCGTGGTGGAAGGCGGCGTTCGAGGCGGCGGGATATATCGATGCCTATCGCGTCGAGATCCTGCCCGACGGGGCCGACCCGCTCGACATGCGGTACAATGTCGTCAACTGGGTCAATCGCGCGACGCGGGGCTGGTCCTATGGCTATGCCGTGTCCGATCCGCGCACCGGCGAGATCCTGAAGGGATCGGTGCTGCTGGGGTCGCTGCGCGTGCGGCAGGACATGCTGATCTACGAGGGGCTGGTCGGGGCGGACAAGACCGGGACCGGCGGGCCGAACGACCCGGCGCAGGTCGCGCTGGCGCGCATCCGGCAGCTCGCCGCGCATGAGGTGGGCCATGCGCTGGGGCTGCAGCACAATTTCGCCGGCAGCACGCAGGATCGCGCATCGGTGATGGATTATCCCGCGCCGCGCATCGGGCTGGTCGATGGTGCGCCGGACCTGAGCGATGCCTATGGCGTCGGGCTGGGCGCATGGGACCATCATGCGATCGACTGGCTGTACGGCGACCCCGCGGGCGGCAATCCCGACGCGGCGGCGCAGGCCAAGGCGGCGGCGGCGGAAGCCAAGGGCCTGCGGTTCGTGTCCGACGAGAATTCGCGCGTCGTGTCCGCGTCGCAGCCATGGGGCAGCCTGTGGGACGACGGCGCGGACCCGGTCGCCGAGCTGGAGCGGATGATGGCGGTGCGCGCCGCCGCGATCGCGCGCTTCGGCCCGCGCGCGCTGGCGGCGGGCGAGCCGGTCGCGGCGCTGCGGCGCAAGTTCGTGCCGATCTGGCTGCTCCACCGCTACCAGGTGGAAGCGGCGGGCAAGCTGCTGGGCGGCGCGACGTCGACCTATGCCGTGGCGGGGGGCGCGGGTGATCCGGCGGCGGCGACGCCCGTCGATGCCGCGGCGCAGCAGCGCGCGCTGGACGTGCTGCTCGCGACGCTTGATCCTGCCGCGCTCGACGTGCCCGAGCCGCTGATCGCGCCGCTGTCGGCCGGCTGGTCGGGCGATCGTGACCGCCAGACCGATATCGAGGTGATGCGCACGGCCGGCAGCGCGGTGTTCGATCCGCTGGTCGCGGCCGAGATCGCGGCGGAAGTGAGCCTTGCCGCGCTGCTCGCGCCAGAGCGGCTGGCGCGGCTGACCGACCAGCATCGCCGCGACGCCGCGGTGCCCGGCGCGGGCGAGGTGGCGCGGCGGTTGCTGGCGCTGGCCGATGCGCCGGCGGCGAGCGCGCGGCTGGGCGCGGTGCGGCGCGCGATCGGCACGCGCATCATCCTGAACATGGCGCGCGCCGCGGCGGCGCCGGCGACCGGCAGCGAGGCGTCGGCGGTGATCGACCAGGCGCTGGCCGATTGGGCGGGCGCGCAGGGCAAGCGCCGCTTTGCCAGCGCCGAGGATCGCGCCTGGGCGCTGTCGACCGCGCGGCTGATCAGTGACCGCGAGGCGCTGGCGGCGGCGCTGCGCGACACGGGCAATGATGTGCCGGTGCCGCCGGGGATGCCGATCGGATAGGAGGCGGGACGACAGGCGGCGGGCGGACGGCGGGTGGCGGGCGGCAGGCGGCGGCTTGGGCCCCCCGCCCCGCCCCACCTGCGCTCAGGGCCGGTCGATCGCGCCGGCGTCGAGCAGCGGCGCGGCGTCGGGATCGCCGCCGCCGAGGAGATCGGCAAGCCGTTCGACCCCGGCGAGGATCATCGCCTGTTCCCATGACGGCAGCGCCGTGAAGCGCGCCGTGAACACCTCCTGCAGCATGTCGGGCGCGCTGGCGAGGCAGTCATGCCCCTTGCCCGTAACGGCGAGCAGCATCCGCCGCTTGTCCTCCTCGCTGCGCGCGCGCGTCACCAGCCCGAGCGTCACCAGCCGGTCGACGATCGCGGTGATCGCGGCGTGGCTGAACTGAAGCGTCTGCGCGATCTTGCCCGGGGTCACCCCCTCGCCGGCGTCGATTTCCCGCAGGACGAGCAATTGCGAGGGCGTGAGCCCGGTGGTGGTGGCCAGCTTTCGCGTGCCCCCTTCCGCCGCGCGAAGCACGCGGCGCAACGCTCTCAAGGTGGCGCTGGCGATCGGCGAATCCATGTCGCCGCGTAGCGCCCGGCGCGCGCGCTGCAAGCGGCATTTTTCACGATATTCATTGCGATATGTTTCACCCGATGAAATATATTTTGCTGAACGGGGTTGTGCTTGCGCCAAAGGGGCTTAGGTTTTTAGCGAGCAGCGCCGCACTGCCGTGCGCTTATAACTTCATGGAGTGAAACATTCTTGAGAGCGAAACGGTCGAAAAGGCGACGCCTTCGACCGCCAACGACCATCATGGCGGCGCCGCAGCCACGCTGCGCCTGCGCCGTCCCCAAGCCACCGACGGCCCTGCCGTCACCGCACTGATCGCGGCCTGCCCGCCGCTCGATCGCAACTCGCCCTATTGCAACCTGCTGCAGTGCGAGCATTTCGCGGACCATTGCGTTATTGCCGAGGAAGTGATCGCCGAGGAGGCGGGGCGGATGATCGGCTGGGTCTCCGGCTATCGCCCGCCGTCCGACCCGACCGCGTTTTTCGTGTGGCAGGTTGCCGTCGCGCCCGAGGGCCGGGGCAGGCAGCTGGCCAGCCGGATGATCAACCATTTGATGCAGCAGCCCGCACAGCAGGGCGTGACGCATCTGATCACCACCATCACCGCGGACAATGAAGCGTCCTGGGGGCTGTTCCAGCGGCTGGCGCGGACCTGGTCCGCGACGCTGGAGCGGCGGACGATGTTCGACCGCGAGACGCATTTCGCCGGCGCGCACGCGACCGAGTTCCTCGCCCGGATCGGGCCGATCGACCACCACAATCTGACAGAACAGAGGGGATAAGACCTTGTTCACGACACCACAGCCGTCCGGCATCCGCCCGGACACTCGCCTGTATGAGCGCCGCGAATCCGCCGTGCGCAGCTACGCCCGCGCGATGCCGCGCCAGTTCAACCGCGCCGAGGGCGTGTGGATGCACGACGACCAGGGCGGGCGGTACCTCGATTTCCTGTCGGGCTGTTCGACGCTGAATTACGGGCACAATCACCCGATCCTGAAACAGGCGCTGCTCGATTATGTCACGGCCGACGGGATCGCCCATGGCCTCGACCTGCACACCGACGCCAAGCACGATTTCCTCGACACGTTCGAGCGCGTGATCCTGAAGCCGCGCGGGATGGACCATCGCGTGATGTTCACCGGGCCGACCGGGACGAACGCGGTGGAGGCGGCGATCAAGCTGGCGCGCAAGGTGACCGGGCGGCAGATGGTGATCGCCTTCACCAACGGTTTCCACGGCATGACGCTGGGCGCGCTGGCGTGCACCGGCAATGCCACCAAGCGGGGCGGCGCGGGCGTGCCGCTTTCCCATGTCGCGCACGAGCCCTATGACGGCTATTACGGGCCCGACGTCGACACCGCGGACCTGCTGGAACAGCGGCTGTCCGACCCGTCGAGCGGGCTCGACGCGCCGGCCGCGATCCTGGTCGAGACGGTGCAGGGCGAAGGCGGGCTGAACGCCGCGTCGCCCGAATGGCTGCGGCGGATCGCGGGGATCGCCAGGGCGCACGGCGCGCTGCTGATCGTCGACGACATCCAGGCCGGCTGCGGGCGGACGGGAAGCTTCTTCAGCTTCGAGGACATGGGCTTCACGCCCGACATCGTCACGCTGGCGAAATCGCTGTCGGGCATGGGGCTGCCGTTCGCGCTGACACTGCTTCGTCCCGAGCTCGACCAGTGGCTGCCGGGCGAGCACAATGGCACGTTCCGCGGCAACAACCACGCCTTCGTCACCGCCACCGCGGCGCTGCGCCATTTCTGGCAGGACGACCGCTTCGCCGGTGACGTGCAGCGGCGCGGCGACCTGCTCGCCAGCCGGTTGCAGCGCATGGCCGACCGTTATGGTTTCGAGACGCGCGGGCGCGGCATGATGCGCGGCATCAACGTCGGGTCGGGCGAGCTCGCCAGCCAGGTGACCGCGGCCTGTTTCGACGCCGGGCTCATCATCGAGACGAGCGGCGCGCACGACGAGGTCATCAAGGTGCTGGCGCCGCTGGTGATCGACGACGCCGTGCTGAGCCACGGGCTCGACATGCTGGAGGGGCGGCTGGGCGAGGCCATGCGCGCCGACCACGCCATCGCGGCGGAATAACCCAAAGAAACAAAGGAGATCATTCATGATCGTTCGCACACTCGACGACATTCGCGCATCGGACCGCAACGTGGAATCGGACGGCTGGGTCAGCGCCCGGCTGCTGCTGAAGGACGATGGCATGGGCTTTTCCTTCCATGTCACCACCATGTTCGCCGGCAGCGAGCTGAAGATGCATTACCAGAACCACCTGGAGGCGGTGCTGGTGCTGAAGGGCACGGGCACGATCGAGGACCTGGGCACGGGCGAGATCCACCGGCTGGAGCCGGGCGTGATGTACGCGCTGAACAACAATGACCGGCATATCGTGCGGCCGGAGACCGACCTCGTCACCGCCTGCACCTTCAACCCGCCGGTGACCGGCAATGAAGTGCATGACGAGACGGGCGCCTATCCGGCCGATGTCGACGCGCGGGCGCCGGTGGCTGCGACCGGGTGATCCCCGGCGTGCGCGCCCTCGCCCCCATGACATGAACCAATAAAAGGGAGACGCCTGATGCAGGACCTCTACCCCTCTCGCTTTGCCGCGGAGGCCGAAATGCGGCCGCGGCAGGACCCCGTCGTTCGCAGCACCTGGAGCCCCGTCGCGCCGGTCAGCGCGGCGCAGGCGGTACAGTTCGAACGCGACGGCTATCTCGTGCTCGAGGATTTGTTCTCGGCCGAGGAGGTCGACTTTCTCCAGCGCGCGGCGGGCGAGCTGCTCGGCAATCCGGCCGCGCTCGACCGCGAGACGATCGTCACCGAGCCGCAGAGCGACGAGATCCGGTCGATCTTCGAGATCCACCAGCAAAGCGCGGTGATGGCGCGGCTGGCGCGCGATGCGCGGCTGGCGGATGTCGCGCGGTTCCTGCTCGGCGACGAGGTGTACATCCACCAGTCGCGGCTGAACTACAAGCCGGGGTTCAAGGGGCGCGAATTCTACTGGCACAGCGATTTCGAGACCTGGCATGTCGAGGACGGGATGCCGCGGATGCGCGCCTTGTCGATGTCGATCCTGCTGGCCGAGAACACGCCGCACAACGGCCCGCTGATGGTGATCCCGGGATCGCACCGCACGTTCCTGACGTGCGTCGGGGAGACGCCGGAGGACCATTATCTCAGCTCGCTCAAGAAGCAGGAATATGGCGTGCCGGACGAGCAGAGCCTCGCCGAAATGGCGCAGCGGCACGGCATCGTCGCGCCGACCGGGAAGCCGGGCACGGTGATCCTGTTCGACTGCAACCTGATGCACGGGTCGAACGGCAACATCACGCCCTTCCCGCGGGCCAATGCGTTCCTGGTCTATAATGCGGTGAGCAACCAGCTGGAGAAGCCGTTCGGGGTCGAGAAGCCGCGCCCCTGGTTCCTGGCGCATCGCGGCAAGGCCGAGCCGCTGGCCGTCGAGCGCGGGCCCCTGTCCGAGCCGCTGGCAGAAATGGTGCCGGCATGAGCGCTGGCCACAGCGTGGAGAAGATCGGCGGCACGTCGATGGCGGCGACGGCGACGCTGTTCGACAATGTCCTGATCGCCGGCCGCTCGGGCGCGGACCTCTACCAGCGGATCTTCGTCGTATCGGCCTATGGCGGGATGACCGACCTGCTGCTGGAGAACAAGAAGACCGGCGAGCCGGGCGTCTATGGCCGGTTCGTCGCGGACGACGATGCCAATGGCTGGCGCGAGGCGATGGCGCGGGTGCAGGCGGCGATGCGCGAGCGCAATGCCGCGATGTTCGCGCGCGCCGAGAGCCGGGCCGAGGCCGACGCCTTTGTCGACCGGCGGATCGCATCGGTGGGCGCCTGCCTGGAAGACCTGGCGCGGCTGCGCAGCCATGGCCGCTTCTGCGTCAAGGAGCAGCTGGTGACGGTGCGCGAGCTGCTGGCCGGGATCGGCGAGGCGCATAGCGCGCACAGCACCGCGCTGCTGCTGCGCGACCGCGACGTGAATGCGCAGTTCGTGGACCTGACGCTATGGGACCAGGACGACCTGCGCAGCCTGGACCAGAGGATCGGCGACGCCTTTGCGGCGATCGACCTTTCCCGCGTGCTGCCGATCGTCACCGGCTATGCCGGGTGCGAGGGCGGCATGGTGTCGCGCTATGCCCGCGGCTATACCGAGATGACCTTTTCGCGGCTGGCGGTGCTGACCGGCGCGCGCGAGGCGATCATCCACAAGGAATTCCACCTGTCGAGCGCCGACCCCCGGCTGGTCGGCGTCGACAAGGCGCGCAAGATCGGGCGGACGAACTACGACGTCGCCGACCAGCTCGCCAACCTCGGCATGGAGGCGATCCACCCCGGCGCGGGGCGCGGGCTGCGCCAGAGCGGCATTCCGCTGCGCGTGCGCAACACGTTCGACCGCGAGGACGGCGGCACGCTCGTCACCGGCGACTATATGTCGGAAAAGCCACGGATCGAGATCGTCACGGGCATCCGCCAGCTGCAGGCGCTGCAGTTCTTCGAACAGGATATGGTCGGGGTGAAGGGCTATGACACCGCGATCCTCGACCTGCTCGCGCGCCATCGTCTGTGGATCGTGAGCAAGGCGTCCAACGCCAATACGATCACCCATTATCTGAACGCCAGCGCCGAGGCGGTGGCGGGCGCGATCGCCGAATTGCAGGCGATGTATCCCGACGCCGCGGTCTCCGCGCATCCGGTGGCGATGGTTGCCGCGATCGGCAGCGACATCTCGCGCCCCGGGCTGGTCCCGGACGCGCTCGCCGCGCTGGGCGAGGCGGGCGTGACGATGCTGGCGATGCAGCACCAGATCCGCAACGTCGACGTCCAGTTCGTCGTCGATTGCGGTGATTTCGACGCCGCGGTGCGCGCGCTGCACCATGCGCTGATCGAGCGCGAGGCGTCCATCAGCGAGGACCGCCGCGCCGCGTGACGCGGCGGGCATGACACCGATGCTGGCGACCATTCTGCCCGTGCGAAGCCTGCTCGCCGCCATCTTCATGATGATGGCGGGCAGCGGCTTCCTGTCGACGCTGATCGCGCTCCGGCTGGAACGCGGCGGCAGTAGCACGATGGTCATCGGCCTTGTCGCCACCGCCTATTTCGGCGGACTGGTGATCGGCGCGCTGCGCGCCGGCGCGATCGTCCGGCGCGTCGGGCATATCCGCGCCTTCGCCACTTTCGTGGCGCTGCTGTCGGTCAGCACGCTGACCTATGCCCTGGTCCAGCAGCCCGCGCTGTGGGCCATGTTGCGGCTGGTCGACGGCGTCTGCGTGGCGGGCGTCTTCATCTGCATTGAAAGCTGGCTGAACGACCGCGCCGACAGCACGACGCGCGGGTCGGTGCTCGCCTCCTATATGGTGGCGCTCTATTCCGGGCAGGCGCTGGGGCAGCTGCTGCTCAGGTCAGGCAATACCGCGCCGCAGGTGCCATTCGAGCTGGCGTCGATCCTGATCACGCTGGCGATCATCCCGGTCTGCCTGACGCGCACCCATGCGCCCGTGCTGGAGGATGCCGCCTCACAGCCGCTGCGCCGGCTGTTCGCCGCCTCCCCGCTGGGCGTGGTCGGCGCCGGCATCACCGGGCTGATGCTGGGCGCCTTTTACGGCCTCGCCGCCATCTATGCCGGGCGCGTCGGGCTGGACCTGAAGGGCACCGCCAGCTTCATGACCATCGTGATCCTGGGCGGCGTGGCGCTGCAATGGCCGCTGGGGCGATTGTCCGATCGGTTCGACCGGCGGCTCGTCATCATCGGCTGCTTTGCCGCGACCCTGCTGGTGAGCCTGGCGCTGGCCACGGCGCCGGGCGGCATCCTGCTGTTCGTGCTGGGCGCGGCGTTCGGTGGCCTCGCCTTTGCGCTCTACCCCTTGTGCGTCGCCTATGTGAACGACCGGCTGGCGTCGCACGAGCGGGTCGCCGCGAGCGGCCAGCTGGTGCTGCTGTATTCGGCGGGCGCGGCACTGGGCCCGATGGGCGCGGCGACGGCGATGAGCCAGGCGGGGACGGGCGGCCTGTTCGGCTTCATCGGGCTAGCCGCGGCGGGAACGCTCGCCTTTGGCCTGTGCCGTCTCGCGATCAGCGCGCCGGTGCCCGCGCCCGAGCAGCAGGATTTCCAGATCCTGCCGCGCACCACGCCGGTCGCCGCGCTGCTCGACCCTGCAGGCCCCGAGCCTGCGCCCCACGACAATACAACAGGTGAACCATGGACACGCACGTGACGGCCGATACCGCCGCGCCGCCCCATCAGGGTGGCGACCGTTCGGAACTGAAGCGCGCGGTCGGCGCGTCGGCGCTGGGCAATGCGGTCGAATGGTTCGACTATGGCATTTACGCCTACGGCCTGACCTTCATCTCGGCCGCCCTGTTCCCCGGCGAGACCGAGGAGGCGGTGCTGTTCGCGCTCGCCACCTTTGCCATTTCCTTCCTGGTCCGGCCGCTCGGCGGGCTGTTCTGGGGGCCGCTCGGCGACCGGATCGGGCGCAAGTCGGTGCTGGCGATGACCATCCTGATGATGGCCGGCGCGACCTTTGCCGTCGGGCTGATCCCCGATTATTCGGCGATCGGCGTCTGGGCGCCGACGCTGCTGATTGCGCTCAGGCTGGTGCAGGGATTTTCCACCGGTGGCGAATATGGCGGGGCGGCGACCTTCATGGCCGAATATGCCCCCGACGACCGGCGCGGCTTTTTCGGCAGCTTCCTGGAATTCGGCACGCTGGCCGGCTTTTCCTGCGGCGCGGCGCTGATGCTCGGCTTTTCGCTGTGGCTGGGCGACGAACAGATGCAGGGCTGGGGCTGGCGCATCCCGTTCCTGATCGCCGGGCCGATCGGGCTGATCGGCATGTATGTCCGATCGAAGATGCAGGACACGCCGATCTTCCGCGAGGAAATGGCGGCGATGGAGGAACGGCGGCCGCCCGGCATCGCGACGCTGGTGCGCGAGCATTGGCGGCCGTTGCTGGTGGTCGGCGGGCTGGTGATCGCGCTCAACGTCGTCAATTATACCCTGCTCAGCTACATGCCGACCTATCTGCAGCGGCGCATCGGCCTCAGCAGCGACGAGGCGCTGCTGGTGCCGATCATCGGCATGCTGTTCATGATGGTCTTCATCCCCTTTGCCGGCGCGCTGTCCGACCGGATCGGGCGGCGGGTGATGTGGCGCTGGTCGCTGATCGGCCTGCTGGTGATGGTGGTGCCGCTCTACATGCTGATCGGCACCGGATTTGCCGGCGCGATCGTCGGGTTCATCGTGCTGGGGCTGCTGTACGTGCCGCAGCTGGCGACGATCTCCGCCACCTTCCCGGCGATGTTCCCGACCGCGGTGCGCTTTGCCGGCTTTGCCATCGCCTATAATATCTCGACCTCGATCTTTGGCGGGACGGCGCCGATGGTCGGCAGCGGGCTGATCAGCCTGACGGGCGATCCGATGATGCCGGCCTATTACATGATGCTGGCGTGCGTCGTGGGGCTTGTCGCGCTGCGCTTCATGCCCGAAACGGCGGGGCGATCGCTGCGCGAGGACCCCTTTGCGCGGCGTGACCAAGCGGCGGGCTGAGCCCGCTCACCCGCGCCTTCCCCCCCGCCCCAGCAGGACCCGGATCGTCCGGGCAGGATTGCCATGTATTCGATGACCGCCGCCCCTTCCCTCTCGCTGCGCGGGATACCCGTGCTGGCGCAGCTGCCCGCCTGGGCCGAGACGCTGATCGCGCTGGCGCTGCTGGGGGCGATCGCGTGGGGCGCGAACTTCGTCGTGAAGCGGATCGCGCTGCGCTACATCATGCGGCGGCTGCCGGTGGAGGGCGCGGCGCCGATCGCCGCGCGGCTGGCCAATATCGTGCCGGCGCTGATCGTCGCTTACGGCATCCGTGCGGTGCCCAATCTGCCCGCGCCGCTGGGGGTCGCGATCGGCAATGTCGTGGCGGCGTCGATCATCCTGTTCCTGGCGCTGGCGATCGGCGCGGCGCTGAGCCTTGCCAACCAGATCTACGAACGGCGGCCGGAGGCGGCGCATCGCCCGATCAAGGGCTATGTCCAGGTGCTGAAGATCGTCCTGTACCTGGGCGCCGCGATCCTGATCGTCGCGGCGCTGATGGAGCAATCGCCGCTGCTGCTTTTGTCCGGGCTGGGCGCGATGGCGGCGGTGCTGATGCTGGTGTTCAAGGACACGATCCTGTCGCTGGTCGCGTCGGTACAGCTCACCTCCAACGACATGCTGCGCGTTGGCGACTGGATTGACATGCCGCAGCTGCATGCCGACGGCGCGGTGATCGACATCGCGCTGCACACGGTGAAGGTGCAGAACTGGGACAAGACGGTCACCACCATCCCGACCCACCGGCTGATCCAGGAAAGCTACAAGAACTGGCGCGGCATGGCGGAATCGGGCGGGCGGCGGATCAAGCGCGCGCTGCTCATCGACCAGAATTGCGTGCGGTTCCTGACCGAGGCGGAGCGCGACCGGATGGCCGACATCGCCCTGGTGCACGACCATATCGATCGCAAGCGCGGGGAGCTGGCCGAATGGAACGCGAGGCTTGGGCCGGCGGCGCAAATCCCCGCCAACCAGCGGCGCGTGACCAACATCGGCACGTTTCGCGCCTATGTGCTTCATTACCTGCGCGCCAACCCCAGGATCGCGCAGGACATGACGCTGATCGTCCGCCAGCTGGCCCCCACGCCGCAGGGGATCCCGATCGAGATCTATTGCTTCACCGCGACGACCATGTGGGTGGAGTATGAGGATATCCAGGCGGATATCTTCGACCATCTGATCGCGATCCTGCCCGAATTCGGCCTGCGCGCCTTCCAGGAGCCGAGCGGGGTGGATTTGCGGATGATCGGCGCGCGCGCGGACGCGGCCTAGCGTCAGGGTTCGGCGCGGGAGAGCGGGAGGACGAAGAACATCGTCGTCCCCGCGGGCGAGGTTTCCTCCACACCGATGGTGCCGCGATGCGATTCGATGATCGTGCGGCAGATGGTGAGCCCGACGCCCATTCCGTTCTCCTTGGTCGAGCGGAAGGCCGAGAACAGCCCCGCCGCAACCTCGTCGGAGAGGCCGCCGCCTGTGTCGGACACGCGCACGCGGTGACGATCCCCCTCCACCGTCGACCAGATCCGCAGCCGGCGCGTGGGCGCATGCTCCATCGCCTCGGTCGCGTTGCGGATGAGGTTGACCAGCACCTGCTGGAGCTGGACCGGGTCGGCATCGACCTTGCCGGGGGCGAGATCGACCGCGATCTCGACCTGCGCCAGCGCCGGGTTGGGGATGGCGAGCGACAGCGCGTCATGGACCAGCCGACCGAGCGCGACCGGCTGCACATCGGCGCGGCCGTGCGCCACCATGCGGCGCAGGCGGCGGATCATCTCGCCGACGTTGTTGACCTCATCCGCGGCGAGCGAGAGCGCGGGCAGGACGTCGTCGAGCGCGTCGGCGCCGCGCGCCTCGAGCAGGCGGCGCGCGCCCGAGACGTAATTGGCGATGCCGGTGAGCGGCTGGTTGAGCTCATGCGCGAGCGCGGAGGCCATGGTGCCCATCGCACTGACGCGCGAGACGTGGATCAGCTCGCCCTGCAGCCGGTTCAGCCGCTGCTGCGCCTCCACCCGCTGGCTGATGTCGGTCATCGCGCCGACCATGCGGACCGCCGCGCCGCCATCGTCGCGCACCAGAAAGGCGCGGTGGAGGACGTGCGCATGGCTGCCATCAGCGCGGGCGAAGCGATATTCGTGCTGCCAATGCTCCCCGCCCGAGACGATGAAGGCGTCGATATCGGCGGTGACGCGCGGGCGGTCCTCCGGGTGAATCTGCGCCACCCACCAGCTGACATGATCGGTCGCCGGGGCGCCGTGAAGCTGCTCGATCGCGTGGTTCCAGCTGACCTCGCCCGAGCGCAGGTCATGGTCCCAGATGACGTCGTTGGTGGCGCGGGCGGCGAGGTGGAGGCGTTGTTCCCGCTCGCGCAAATGCGCCTCCGCCTGCCGGCGGTCGGTGATGTCGGCGAAGACCAGGATAGTGCGCCGGCCAGCCGGCATGCTGCCTTCGGACGAGAGGCGCAGCGAGCAGTGGCGGATTTCCCCATCCGGGCGCACGATCCGCACCTCGCACTCGCCCGGCGCCGTCGTTGCCTGCACATGCCGCAGCCACGCCTCCAATGCCTTAAGGTCGGTCGGCATTATCCAGTCGGCCATCGGCCGCGACAGAAGATCGCAAGCGGAGCAGGCGACGAGGCTGCAGAGCTGGTGGTTCGCACCGATCGGTCGCCCGGCCGCATCAAGCTGCATCACCCCGAGGAACGTCTGGTCGAACAGCGCATCCAGCATCGGCGCGAACGGCCGCACCTCGCCCGGCGCGACGCGGGCGCCGTTGAGGTTGCGGAAGAAGACCGCGAGGTTCCCGCCGGCCGGGACGGCATGAACATCATACCAGCGCTCAAGCGAGGGATAATAAGCCTGGAAGGTCTGGCTCATCTGCCGCTCGAGCGCGAGGCGATAGCGTTCCTCAAAGACCGAGCCGCGCGCCGCGGGAAATGTCGACCACAGGTGGCACCCCTCCAAATCGGGGCTGCGCAACTCACGCCGGGCCAGGTCATTGCAGAATTTCACCGTCCAGTCTGAACCGACGACCAGAACGCACTCACTGGTACGTTCAAGGAATTCCGTCGCCGTCAGGCTCAGCATTTTTCAGATCTCCCCACACCTTGTTATAGCGCACGGCCTTTATGCGCGTTAGTGCGCCGCCTGTCTCTGGTCCGTCTCCCTGCTTCCCGACGTGGAAGTTTTGATCGGGCGCCTTCCCCCCGATCACGGAAAAGTCCTCCCATGGTTGCTGCTGCGCCCGCGCCTTCTTCTTCCCGCGCGGTGTACGTCATTGACGATGATGCCGGCGTTCGTCGATCAACGTCGTTCCTGCTGAGCGCGTCGGGCTATGCGCCGCGACCGTTTGTTTCCGGGACCGATTTCCTCGACGAGGCGCCCGGGCTGGCGCCGGGCTGCGCTCTGCTCGACATTCGCATGCCGCAGCTCGACGGGCTGGCGGTGCTGGAGCGTATCCCGCAGGACCTGCGCGCGCTGTTCCCGATGATCGTCGTGACGGGACATGGTGACATGCCGAGCGCGGTGCGCGCGATGAAGCTGGGCGCGCGCGACTTCATCGAAAAGCCGTTCGCCGACGCGGTGTTGCTGGACATTATCGCCCGCCTGTCGGACGAACTGGATGAGGTGGTCGCACGGCAGAACGCGCGTCGCCAGAACGCGGCACGGGTCGACCAGCTGTCGCCGCGCGAGCGCGAGATGCTGACCGCGCTGATGGCCGGGGAGACGACCAAGAGCGCGGCGCACCTGCTGGGGATCAGCGTGCGCACCGCCGAGATGCACCGCGCCAACCTGTTCGACCAGCTGGGGGTGCGCACCGTCGCCGAGGCGATGCGGATCGGCTTTGCGGCGGGCGTGGCGGATGCCGCCGTGTTGGAGCCTGCCTGAAGCAGGCACCCGGTGCGGACGGGTGATTACAGGTCGCGCATCGAGCCGAGTTCCTCCACGCTCAAGCCTTCGGTGAGGACGACGCCGGCGAGCCCGGTCTGCGACCAGCGCACCACGCCGCGGCGTTCGAGCTCCGGGCTGAGCCGCACCTTGACCGGCAGGCCCGCGGTGAAGCGGCCGTCATGCGCCAGCTTCAGCCCCGATTGCGACACGTCGCGAAGCGTCGCGACCTGAAGGCCAAGCTCGCTTTCCACCACCACCGACTTCTGGTGGTTGATCCGCATCGGGCGCGCGTCGCCGGCGCGGCGTTCCTCGAACAGCCGCTTCAGCACCGCGCTGCTGTCGATCGGCGCGTTGAGCGCGATGCCGCATTGGTCGCCGTGGTGCCAGGCAACCTTGCCGCTCAGCGAGCAGCTGTCGGACAGGTCGACGCGCACCGGATCGCCGACGCACATGTCCATCGTCGTCGAGAGCATCAGCCCGCCGTCCGAGATGTTGCGCACCCGCGCGAGCCCGGTGTCGCCGCGCGTGAACAGCCGGACGACGCGGTACACGGTGCGCAGGCGCTGCCCCCGGCGCCGCTCCGGCGCGGACAGCGATCGTAACGACCGGGCGCCCTGCTCGATCGCGCCGCGGTTCAGATCATGAACGTTCATCTTCAACCCTCCTGCTCGCGAGGCGACCATTGCCGCGCGACCGAGGGCGAGGGGGAGATGACAAATCTACGGTAGCGGCCGGTAACATTTTGGTAACCAAAAGGGCCGCAGCACTCTTGACCGACACGGGTGCGATTGACGATGGAGCCGCCCACCTCTTTGAGATCAACACCCGCGCGCCGTCACCATCATGTTTTCTACCTGGTTATATTCAAGCGTCTGCACGCTCGACCGTGCCGAGGCTGGTGAGGCGATGCGGGCGATCCAAGCGGTCTCGCAATCACGCAACGCGACGCTCGACGTGACGGGTGCGCTGATCTGGACCGGCGAGCGATTCTCGCAGTTCATCGAGGGCCCGGCGGCGAGCGTCGCTGCGCTGCGCCAGAGCATCCTGTCGGACCCGCGCCATCGCAGCGCCCTGACACTCGAGGCGTCGACCGCGGCCAGGCGCGCCTTTGCCGGCTGGTGGGCGGTGTCGTCAGCCGGCACGTCCTTCTTCGAGCGCGAGCTGAAGCGGATATGCGAACAGGCCGGCACCCGCGCCGAGGACAGCGCGCGCGACCTGAAGGCGCTGCTGATGGAGTTCGTCCGCACCACCGACCGC
The DNA here is from genome assembly GCF_003950435.1 of Sphingomonas sp. ABOLG. Taxonomy (NCBI): domain Bacteria; kingdom Pseudomonadati; phylum Pseudomonadota; class Alphaproteobacteria; order Sphingomonadales; family Sphingomonadaceae; genus Sphingomonas; species Sphingomonas sp. ABOLG. The sequence goes on along the minus strand of NZ_QQWW01000012.1, from coordinate 8,432 downwards.
TGAACCGCGGCGGTTGACGGGAGACAGGGCGAGAAAGGCGCGCGCCGGCCGGCACGCGCCCCGCCCCCGCCCCCCCATTTGTCAGGCGGTCAGGCGCCGAAGCCGCCGTCGATCGTGTGCATCGCGCCGGTGACAAACCCGGCCTCCGGGCCGGCGAGCCAGGCGACCATCGCGGCGACCTCGTCCGGACGGCCGTGGCGTTTGATCGCCATGAAGCTGTGCATCACATCCTTCATCGGGCCGTCGGCGGGATTGGCCTCCGTATCGACCGGGCCGGGCTGCACGATGTTGATCGTGATGCCGCGCGGGCCGAAATCACGCGCCAGGCCGCGCGCCATGCCCTGAAGCGCCGACTTGCTGAGCGCATAGGAGGCCATGCCGGGCATGGGCATGCGATCACCGTTGACCGAGCCGATGACGATGATCCGCCCGCCGTCGGGCATCTGCCGCGCCGCCTCAACGGAGGCATGATAAGGCGCGTGGACGTTGACGCGTAGCAGATGGTCGATCGCATCGGGATCCTGCGCCAGCGCGTCGCCGAAGATCGCATAGCCGGCGTTCACCACCAGTACGTCGAGCGGGCCGCTGTCGCGCACCCGGGCGATCACCGCGTCGCGATCCGCGCTGTCGGTCTGCACCGCCGTGGCGCCGGTTTCCGACGCCAGCCGCTCGGCCGCGTCGCGCGATCCGGCATAGGTGAAGGTCACCGCCGCGCCATCGTTCGCGAAGCGCCGCACGATCGCCGCGCCGATCCCGCGACTGCCACCGAGCACGAGAACCTTCTTTCCTGAAAACGCAGCCATGCGGCCTCTCCTTAAGGGATAATGTACGGGTCGGTACATAATGCGGCAACGGCATCCGTCAATGATTGGCGTAGGCGTCGAGGACAGAAGATTCAGAGCCGGGCCGTGGAATCATAAAGCGGACTGGCAGGAAGCGCCCCATTTGCGGACCTGCCATCGGTGTGGGAAAGTGTTGCCGGAGGAATCGCCAATGAAGGCAAAGTGTCAGTGTGGCCAGTTGGTGGTCAAGCTTCCTGGCCCACCCCCGCCGTCGTCGCTTGCCATTGCACTGCTTGTCAGCGCCGCACCGGATCGCCCTTTGGTTTGATGGCCTATTATCCCGCCGACCAACTGACCATTGACGGAAAGGCGCAACGCTATGAGCGGCCTACCGATGAGGGGAACACCTTCGAGACATTTTTCTGCCCGTCGTGCGGCTCGAGCGTTTTTGCGCGGGCGGGCAAGCACCCAACCATGATTGGCGTCGCCGTGGGGGCAATCGCCGATCCCACTTTTCAACCGCCCGTGCGATCGGTGTGGGAGCAGACGATGCACCATTGGATTACGGTGCCCGGCGATGTGCAGCACTTCCCACGAGGTAGAGAATAGGATCCTAGCTTAAGTCTACTGTGAGGAAAGCGGCTTGACCGCTTCCCACCCAATCTTCGTCCTTCAGCCGTTGCACGCGCAGCCCTCTTTTGTAGGTCCATGACTCAGCGGCGCTGGTCGGACGGCTGAGCGACTGAGCGGGTCACTTGTCGCGGGGTTGTCGGGGCGGGGCTGGAGCGGGCATGATCCCGGGGCGGCAAATCGAGGTGCAGGGCGGCATGACGTTGCCCTGCCGGAACAAAGTCATTGCCCCGGCCCTTGGGGAAGGGTCGCGCGATGGCGACGGCAGGGAGACACAATGAATCATCTGGCCATCGTGCTGACGCTTGTCGGGTTGCTCGGCATCGGCGCACAGTGGATTGCATGGCGCACCGGCCTGCCGGCGATCGCGCTGATGCTGATCGCGGGGCTCATCGCCGGGCCCGCGACGGGGCTGATCCACCCGGAGGAAGATTTCGGCGCGCTGCTGGAACCCGCCATATCGCTGGCGGTGGCGGTGATCCTGTTCGAGGGCGGGCTGAGCCTCAATCTGCGCGAATTGCGCCATGCCGAGGGCGCGGTGCACCGGCTGGTGCTGGTCGGCGTGCCGGTCGGCTGGGTGCTGGGGGCGCTGGCCTGTTATTATGTCGCGGGGCTGGTGTGGCCGGTCGCGATCCTGTTCGCCGGCATCCTGGTGGTCACCGGACCCACCGTCGTTCTGCCGCTGCTGCGCCAGTCGAGCGTGGCGGCGCGGCCGCGCGCGATCCTGAAATGGGAAGCGATCGTCAACGACCCGATCGGCGCGCTGTGCGCGGTCGTCACCTATGAGGTGCTGCGCCAGGCCGGCAGCGGCGCGACGATCATCGACAGCCTGGCGAGCCTAGTGCTGGCGGCGATCGTGGCGGGCCTGATGGGCTATGGCGTCGCCCGGCTGCTCGGCTGGGCGCTGCCGCGCGGCTATGTCCCTGAATATCTGAAGGCACCGGTGATCCTGGTCGCGGTGATCGGCACCTTCGTGGCGTCCAACGCGATCCAGCAGGAAACGGGGCTGCTGGCCGTCACGGTGATGGGCATTGCGCTGGCCAATATGAAGCTGGCGTCGCTGCGCGATTTCCTGAGCTTCAAGGAGAATATCACGATCATCCTCGTCTCGGGCGTGTTCGTGCTGCTGTCCGCGTCGCTCGACCTCAGCGTGCTCCGGCAATTCGAGTGGCGGTTCGGGCTGTTCCTGTTCGCGCTGCTGTTCCTCGTGCGCCCCGCGACGGTGCTGATCAGCCTGGCGTTCAGCCGCATCCCGTGGCGCGAGCGGTTGTTCATCGGGTGGATCGCGCCGCGCGGCGTGGTGGCGATCGCGATCACCGGCCTGTTCGCGCTCAGGCTGGACGAGCTGGGCTATGGCGACGGGAGCACGTTGGTGGCGCTGTCGTTCGCGGTGGTGGTGGCGACGATCGTCGCGCACGGCTTCACCATCGGTTTCTTCGCCCGCGCGCTGGGGCTGACCGCACCGAGCGGGCGCGGCGTACTGATCGTCGGGTCGACGCGGTGGAGCCTGTCGCTGGCGCGCGCGCTGCGCGGGCTGGGCGTGGGCGTGACGATCAGCGACAACAGCTGGCAGCGGCTGACCGCCGCGCGCGCCGAGGGCGTGCCGACCTATCACGGCGAGATCCTGGCCGAGGCGACCGAGGAACGGCTCGACCTGCTGCAATTCGGGCTGCTCGCCGCGACGGCGGAGAATGAGGCGTATAATGCGCTGGTGTGCAGCGAGTTCGCGCCCGAGCTGGGCCGCGACAATGTGTACCAGCTGGGCGATGCGGCGGGCGACGATCCGCGCAGCCTGCCCGATGCGTTGCGCGGCCGGGCGATGTTCCGGTCAGGGCTGGGCGTCGAGGACGTCGCGTGGCGCGAGCGGATGGGCTGGACCTTCGCCGCCGCGAACGTCGAGGATGTCGCCGGCTTCACCGCCGCTGCCGCCACGCTGCCCGAGGAAGGAGGCCCGCTGCTGCTGCTGCGCAAGGACGGGTCGCTGCGCATGTTCTCGCACGCCTCCGCGCCGACGCCCTCGGTCGGCGACACGGTGCTGCTCTACGTGCCGCCCGACCGGGTGGAGGACGAATTCTGGCATGCCATCCCGGCGCCCGAAGAGGCGACAGACGGGGCAACGGACAGCGCCGCAGACGGGGCCGGGCGACCGCAGGAGACCATCGCATGAACAAGACCGCCTTTCTGCTGCTGGGGACGGTATCGCTCGCCGCCTGCGACAATCGCGCGCCGGCCCCTGCCCCCTCCCCCACGCCGAGCCCGGCCGAGGCGGCGACGGGCAATGAGCAGCGCGCCGCGCAATCGATCATGCAGCCCAAGGTGATCGCCGAGAGCCAGGCGGTCGCCGAGCCCGAGCCGACGCCGCCGGTGCCGACCGAAGCGACGATCCTGTTCGAGCACGGCGCGGCGATTGACGACGCAGCGCGCGAGGCGCTGGACGCGCTGCTCGCCAACCCGTCGCTGCCGGGCGTGGCGCGCTGGGTGTTGCGCGGGAGCAGCGACAATGACGGCAGCCGGGCGGCGAACCTGCGCGTGTCGCGGCTGCGCGCGGAGGCAGTGCGCGATTACCTGACCGACAAGGGGATCGCCGAGGAGCGGATCACCGTCATCGCGCTGGGCGACGGTCGGCCGGCGGCGCCCAACGTCACGCTCGACGGCAGCGACGATCCCGAGGGGCGGCGGCAGAACCGGCGCGTCGATATCGAGATCATCGTGCCGGAGGCAGCGGCGCCGGGGGACGCAGACACGGCCGCACCGGAGGCCACACCGCCGGCGGCCAAGGCGACGGAATAACCCCCGCCCCGCCCGGCCGCGTCATTCCGGGGCGATCGGATAACCCTGGAACACCTTGGGCTTGTCCATCACGACATGCGTTACGACGCGGGCGAGCCCGACCTCGCGCGTCATCCGTTCCTTCAGTGCATTCCAGTCGGCCATGCCGCGCACCACGACCTTCAGCATGTAATCCGTCTCACCGCTGACGTGCGATGCCTCGACGATCTGCGGCAAATCATTGACGAGGCGTTCGAAATGCTGCCGCTCCTCACGGTGGCGGCCCTCCAGCGTGACCTCGACCAGAAGGACGAGGCCGATGTCGACGCGGAACGGATCGAGCCGGGCGTGATAGCCCTGGATGACCCCGGCCTTTTCCAGGTTGCGGACGCGCGCCAGGCACGCGCTTTCCGACAGGCCGACGCGCTGCGCCAGCGCGGCGTTGCGCAGCCGCCCCTCGGCCTGAAGCGCGCGCAGGATTCGCCGGTCGATCCGGTCGAGCGTACGATCCGTCGTCATGGCGCCATCAAACCGCAGAATCTGCGGCGGGGGTCAAGGTGTTTCGCGCCACCTGCGGCGGCGGCGATGCTAATCCGCGCCGACAGCAACCAGTCCGCCACCCTGCCCGGCCCCGCCCGGCCGCGGGAAGGGGCGGAGCGGTTGGGCCATGCGCTGGTGAAGAAGGATCGGGCGGTTGAGGAATTGGAAGCTTCGCAAGCCGTTCGACCGCGCGTTGGGTGAGGGCAGCGGCGCGCTGGCCCGCACGCTGGGCTGGCCGCACCTGATCGCGATGGGCGTCGGCGCGATCGTCGGCACCGGCATCCTGACGCTGATCGGGGTTGGCGCGGCCAAGGCGGGACCGGCGGTGCTGGTCGCCTTCGTCATCGCGGGCTTCGTATGCGCCTGCGCTGCGCTCGCCTATGCCGAGATGGCGACGCTCGTCCCCGCATCGGGCGGGGCCTATACCTACAGCTATGTCGCGGTGGGGCAGCTTGCCGCGTGGATGATCGGGTGGAGCCTGATCCTCGAATACAGCCTGGTGGTGAGCGCGGTGTCGGTCGGCTGGTCCGGCTATGCCGCGCCGCTGCTGCACGACTGGCTGGGCGTGCCCTGGGCGTTGATGAACGGGCCGCACGCGGGCGGCATCGTCAACCTGCCGGCCGTGGCGATCATCGGCGGGGTCGCGGCGATGCTGATCTATGGCATGCGCAGCAGCGCCAGCGTCAATGCGCTGCTGGTGCTGGTCAAGGTATCCGCGCTGGTCGCCTTCGTCTGGATGGCCGCGCCGCATTTCGACAGCGCCAACCTTTCCCCGTTCAACCCGTTCGGCTTTGGCAAGTCGACCGGCGCGGACGGCGTCGAGCGTGGCATCATGGCGGCGGCGGCGATCATCTTTTCCGCCTTCTACGGCTTTGACGCGATCGCCACCGCGGCGGAGGAAACGCGCAACCCGCGCCGCGACCTGGCGATCGGCATCATCGGGTCGATGCTGGCGTGCGCGGCGATCTATACCCTGGTGGCGGGCGCGGCGCTGGGCGCCGTCGGCTTTCGCGACTTCGCCGACAGTCCCGAGCCGCTGGCGCTGGTGCTGCGCCGGCTGGGCGAGCCGGAGGCGGCGCGGTTCCTGGCGCTGTCGGCGGTAGTGGCATTGCCGACGGTGATCCTTGCGTTCTTCTACGGGCAGAGCCGGATCTTCTTCGTGATGGCGCGCGACGGGCTGCTGCCGCGCGGGCTGGCGCGCGTGTCGTCGAGCGGGGCCCCGGTGCGCACCACCCTGTTCACGGTGCTGATCGTCGGCACCATCGCGGCGTTCTTTCCGCTGAACGAGATCGTCGCGCTGGCCAATGCCGGGACGCTGGTCGCCTTTGCCGCGGTGGCGGTCAGCATGCTCGTCCTGCGCCGCCGCGCGCCGGACGCACCGCGTGGCTATCGCGCGCCTGCCGCGTGGCTGGTCGGGCCGGTGGCGATCGCTGGCTGCGTCTATCTGTTCGTCAGCCTGCCGAGCACGACCCATTGGTGGTTCCTGGTTTGGAACGCGCTGGGCGTCGCGCTCTACTGGGCCTATGCCGGCCGGGCGCGGCCTGACACGGATCACGCGGGCGAGGTGCGCGATGGTTGAGGGCGCCGCCGCCGGCGAGCTGCTGGTGACGCTGGTCCGGGTGCTGGACCTTGGCGGGACGTTCGCCTTCGCGCTGAGCGGCGCGACCGCGGGGGTGCGCCGGCGGCTCGACATCTTCGGGATCCTGGTGCTGGCGTTCGCCGCCTCGACCGCCGGCGGGATCACGCGCGACGTGCTGATCGGCGCGACGCCGCCCGCCTCGCTGGTCGACTGGCGGTACCTGGGCGTATCGAGCCTGGCGGGCATCATCTGTTTCTTCTGGTCGCCGTGGATCGAGCGACTGCACGCGCCGGTCAGGATGCTCGACGCGGTCGGCCTGGCGCTGTTCGCGGTGGCGGGCGCGCAAAAGGCGCTGGCCTATGGATTGAGCCCGGTGATGGCCGCGCTGCTGGGCGTGCTGACCGGGATCGGCGGCGGGATCGCGCGCGACGTGCTGCTGGCCGAGGTGCCGGGCGTGCTGCGGTCGGAGCTTTATGCCGTGGCGGCGCTGGCCGGCGCCGGCGTGGTGGTGGCGGGCAACATGCTAGACCTGCCGATCGTGCCGACCGCGATCGCCGGCGGCGCGCTGTGCTTCGGGTTGCGGATGATGGCGATCCGGCGCGGCTGGCAGCTGCCGGTGGCGAACAGGCCTCCAGTGGCCTGACCGACTAGCGCCGCGCGCGCGCCGGCGCGGCGAGCCGGGCGTCGATCGCCTTGTGCAGTTCCTCCCGCGAGGCGACCTGCTGGATGCCGTAGCGCTCAGCGGTGATATCGACATTGCCCTTGCGCCAGAAACCGGGCGGGCACAGCAGGATGACCTTGCCCGACCGCGCGTGCAGCCCGAGTTCGAGCAGGCTGACCGGGCTTTGCGAGCCGGGCGCGAGGTAGAGGACGATGATGTCCGCGCTCTCCAGCGCCTCCAGCTCCCATTCCACCTGGCGGCGGAATTCGGGCTCGCTCGCCTCCGGGCGCCAAGCGGGGTTCCAGTCGGGGCGGCGCGGGTTGAGGATCACCACGTCGCGGTCGGCGAGGGCGGCGATGAGCTGTTTCTGCCAGTCGGGCGCGTTGCCCATGTCGATGCTGCCGCCCAGGAAGATGCGCGGGCGATCGGGCGTCGTCGCGGGCAGTTCGGGCGCGGTGACCACCGTCGCGCGCCCGCCCGTCGCCGCCTGCTGGGTCGCCGCCTGCGGGGTGGGCGCGGTGCTGGCGGCGTCGGGGGCGGCCGCGACGGCGAGCGCGAGCGCAAGGGGATAGAGCATGGCGCGCCCCCTAGCCGACCCGGCGGCGGACGGCCACCATCGACAGCGCGCGCGATTTCCTGCCGTTTGGTGCGCAATTAAGGAGCTTTACTGACTGCGCCCCCAGCGCAAAGCGCAGATTACCTTGTCGTCGAGAACCATTCGGCGGGCGGGGACGAATCCATGGTGGAGGATGTTGGACACGCAAAGGACGGCGCGGGCCGGGCGCTGTGGACAAGCACGATCGCCTTCACCGTTTGCTTTGCGGTCTGGACCATCTTTTCCATCGTCGGGCTGGGCGTCAAAGAGGAACTGGGGCTTTCCGACACGCAATTCGGCCTGCTGACCGGCACGCCGATCCTGACCGGATCGCTGGTGCGCGTGTTCCTGGGCGTATGGTCGGACCAGATCGGCGGGCGGCGGGTGTTCGCCGCGGTCATGGTGCTGTCGGGCATCGCGACGTTCCTGATGTCCTATGCGCACACCTACCCCCAGCTGCTGATCGCGGCGCTTGGCGTTGGGCTGGCCGGCGGGTCGTTTTCGGTCGGCGTCGCCTATGTCTCCAAATTCTATCCCGCCGAGCGGCAGGGCACCGCGCTCGGCATCTTTGGCGCGGGCAATATCGGCGCGGCGGTGACCAAGTTCCTCGCCCCCTTCGTGATGGTCGCGATGGGCTGGCAGGCGGTGGCGCAGATCTGGGCCGGGGCGATCATCGTGATGGGGGTGATCTTCCTGTTCGCGACGCCCGAGGATCCTGACCAGAAAACGCGCCAGCACGGCGGCCAGAAGAGGGCATAGCGTGGATGGTACGCTAAACAACGCTAAGGGCGAACAATCAGCGAACGCTTAGGCGGCGCGGCTATCCGGCGGCAGATTGAGGGCCTTGCGGCCAGCGGAAGCGGCTGCTCGATCCCA
>NZ_QQWW01000011.1:0-119829 GCF_003950435.1 Sphingomonas sp. ABOLG | reverse complement strand
TAGGCAATGTGCGTCGCTGCCGACACCCGGCCCGAAACGATGACGCCTTCCATGCTGTCCGCGAAGTCCGGGTCGAAGTCCTTAGGGCTGCAACCAAGCGCTTCGGCCAGCTTCACGATAGAGGCGCTCTTGGGTATCTGGTGGCCATTGGCCCAGCGACTGACTGAGCGCACATCGCACTGGATTTTTTCGGACAGCTGTTTTTGGCTGGCCCCACACGCCTTCATTTTCTTACGAAAAAGTTCCGCCTTGAATGCCATGTCACATCTTCCTCTGTGTGGTACGATGCCAGTGGTACGGCGGTGTGAAGGTCATTTTAAGATGGTCAATTTTGTCCTGTTTTTCAGATGTAAGAGGGTAATATCTTGGATGTCTGCAAATCCGCATTGAGAAAGGACAAAATTTACGACAATTAGGGATCCGGTTAGTTCGATCGAAATTCGCGCAAATTAACCGTACACGTTGACGACCAATCGGGCTGTTTGAGGTGGCCCCCTAAATGACCTGACAGGGTCTCACTCTTGGATAAGAGTGAGGCATATGACTGAGCATACGACCATGCGTTACACCGATGGCGAGGCTTGGTCCGGCACTGGCTTTCCCGATTGGGAAGGTTCAGGGAGACGGCTGACGGTCGCAAGGCGCGCCGGACGGCAGGGAAATAGCCGTTTTCCCAAAATATGTTCCCGATTGCTCATTCCCGAAATGGCCAGTTGGAGACGGAGAAATGGGACGATCCGGCCCGTGAAATGAACCCGCCTTTGACATCCGCCCGGAGCGGATAATGTGAGCAGCCATGTCCGATTGCGAGCAGCCCCGGATGATGGCGAGCACGCTGGCAGCTAATTTGAGCAGGATGCTACCCGCCAGTGGCAGAGAGCGTGAGCAGAAAAACCGGCTGTTTGCGAGCAGACGCCGCTACGATTGCAAGCGCCTACACCTACCGCGGCCGAGCGCTCCGCGATCTCTACGAGGATCCCAGGCTCGCGCGGGAGCGACTGCTCGGACGTCAGTAGTCGAGGTTGCGCTGCTCCATCTGCGCCGCTGCCAAGTCGGCTACGGGGCCATAGCCGCCAGAAAGGTCGTAGATCCGGATCACGGCCTTGTCGTCCAGCCACTCGACCATCTGCCGGACCGCGGCCGCATTCGCTTCGTCGAGGACCATGGTTGCCTCACCTTCGCCGCTCATTATGGTCCCCCGATCAACAGGGAGACAGCTTACCATGAACACGAGCGACCTTGCCAAGAAGATTGCGTCCACCACCGAGTTGTCGGAAGCCAAGGTGAAGGCGACAATCCAGGCCTTGTTCAGCGAGATCGCGGACGCAGCCGGGCGAGGCGAGGAGACGTCCATTCCCGGTTTCGGCAAGTTCTCGGTCAAGGACCGTCCGGCGCGGCAGGGTCGAAATCCGGCCACGGGGCAGCCGATGGAGATCGCGGCTTCGAAAAAGGTCAGCTTCACCCCCGCCAAGGGGCTCAAGGACAAGCTGTGAGATTCGAGGGAGGGCGGCCAGGATCGCCCTCCAAGGGATGCGCGAGATGATCGCTTGCCTGATAATCGGCGACAGCACTGGCGTCGGCACCGCCGCGGCCCTCGCCGCGCAGGACATTAGATGCGAGGTGCGCGCCCAGGTCGGAGTATCATCTGCTACCGCTCTCGCCAGGCAGGCGGGAGCGACGGCCGCCAGCCACGTCCTCGTGGCGGTCGGATCGAACGATCCGACGAACCCCAGTCTTCGCTCGAACCTCCTCCGCCTACGACGCCAGCTCGCAAAGCCTCGAGTGACCTGGCTGGCTCCCTACAGTCCGATCGCGGCCGAGGCTGTCAGGTCCGTTTCGGTGACCTATGGCGACGCGGTTATACCGCTTGCAGGATTCGCTTCTCGCGACCGGATTCATCCGACCAACTATGCCCCGGTTGCCCACGCGATCGGATGGCAGAGCCCGCAGGCAAGACAAGTCCCGACAGTCGCCGCGGCGAAAAGGGCGAAGGTTCCGCAGCGGAGAGCAGTGGTCCTATCCTTTTAGGTTGATTCGGAACCGTTTTTGCATTTCCGAGCTTCAAGCAGGACACAAGGTGTGCTATATTGATATATAACACCTTGTGGCCTGCTTTCGGGAGTGACGATCATGACTGATTTCGACAGCTTCCGATCAGATCGGATAGGGCCGACCGCTCCGTCGTCGCCATTCCCGAGCACGGCTTACTACGTCAACCCCGAGAACATGTACGATCTTAGCACTCCTCGGGGGCGGGAGCTGATGCAGGAGGTTTACCCAGCCGCGGGGTCGAGCCGCAATGCGACTCGATCACCATTGCTGATCATCTGCATTGTTGCGTTCATGCTCTTCGTCTTCCTGAGCTAACGCTCAGTCACGTAGTTCATGTCTCCTGGGATCGACCGGGGCTCCATCCTTCCAGAGTTCATAATGAAGGTGAGGCCCGGTCGCCCGCCCACTGCTTCCGACCTGGCCTACGACTTCCCCTGCCGACACCTTGCTGCCAACCTCGAGGTCGGAGCGGTTCTGCATGTGGAAGTACTTGCTCTCCGAGCCGTCTGCGTGCCCGAGCACCACGTAGTTGCCCGCACCATTCGCCTGGAAGTCGTTTCGCAGCACCGTCCCGGACGCCGGAGCGCGGATTTCGGTTCCTGCGGCAGCGGCGATGTCGACGCCGTTGTGATGGTCAGGCCTGCCTGTGATCGGATGTATGCGAGTTCCCATGTTCGACCGGATCTGACCGGAGATCGGGAGAGTCGCCCGCTCACCTGATGGTAGGGCGGCTACGTGGCTGCCGATCCCGAGATGGTCGGCCGCCCATGTGCCTACTTGGTCGAGGGCGCGTCCGCCGGCATCGCTGATATTGCGTACCGTTGGCCCGATGATCGGCGCCGTACCGAGGAGTGACCTGCCGTTTCGGTCTTCGACATAAGCGCCAAGCGCAACACCGCGGTCCTTGGCATCGTCGACCTCATTACCGAGACCAAGCGCCGCCGAGGTGATCCGGGCTGAACCGCCTGGGATCGCTTCGGCGACCTCAGTAGCAAGTGCCGTGTCACGAGAGCTCGCCCTGACAGAAACATCGGGACCTTGACCCTCGATTGCATTGGCACGCCGGTCGGCCCACGCCTGTACACCTGCACCGGTCGTGATCGCCGGTCCTGTCAGATGGTTTGTCAGGTGCTCAGGCACATCGATACCAAGCTCCTGTCGTACGTCCTTGACCTTCTGATCCATGAAGTCGTTGAGCAGGATATCGCGAGCTTGTGCCTGCTCGCGGGTCCGCGGCATCACCATGCTCGGGTGCCAACCTGCAGCCGCAAGGGTGGGGTCTTCGAGCAGGCGCTCGGTCGCGTAGGTGACGAACTCCTGTGTCTCGTTCCTGTTGAGGCTATACCCGCGGGATGCGGCCTCTCGGACGTCATGGCTGACACGGGAGTAGGCTTCTTCGGCCTGCGACGCCTCGAGGGAGGCGGATCGCGACTCGTTCAGGCTAACTCCCAGCCGGCGGGAAAGTGATTGGATACGGCTGTCACCGCTCGTGCTTGTTTCCCGCATGAAGTCGTCGCGAGCATTGCGGGATTGTGTCGTGTTAGTCTCGCGCCTGAGATAGTCGTTGAAGTCGCTGTAGGCCTGCTCAGCTGTTACCGTTCGACCGGTGGTTTCAGACGCGATCGTCGCGAGGCGGGCACCAATCTCTGCCTTGCCCTTCACGTCGAACTTCTTGAAAATATCGGCTGCGGCGGAAAGGCCGGCATTTGCGTCGCCGGAGGTCTGCGTCGCGCGCGCGATGTTGTCGCTGTCGGCTTCGCTCAACCCGGTCCGCCTCTGAATACCCTGCGATATGCTGCGGGTGACCTCTGTCATAGCAGCGACGCTATTGTTGAAGCCGGAACCGGTCTCGGTCGAACTTCCAACCCGGTGTTCCGCAGCATTGAGCAGCTCGGTGCCCGTTGTCGCGGTTGCCTGCCATGACTGCGATGCGGCCGCGCGTACCTGCTGAGTGTGATTCTGTCCTTCCGAGAGGGCGCGGCTCATCTGCTGGTCGAAGCCAGCCGTCCTCGAAGGGGTGAATGAAAGGCTCGAGATACCTTGCCGGGTGTCGTACGCATTGCCGCCGTCCGCGAACCCGTAGGTGATACCGCCGTCGGCATTGGTGAAGGTGCTGACGCCGAACCCTGAATTGTATTTGGGCTGGTCATCCCACTTGTTCGCCTGGGTCATGTTCGACGTCAGGTTCTGGAACGAGGTGTTCCCGTAGGAGTAATTTCCGGTCGTGCGCTCGGTCGCCGCCTGCTCCGCGGCGTTCTGCGCCGGCATAAGCATCGAGGTCGCCTGGCCCGCGATCGCCATGGCGCCGCGCGCCATCCCGGCCGCAAGGAACGGCACACTCATCATGAGGAAGCCGGCCAGCGTCGAGATGTCGGTGTTGACGCTGTCGATGCCGTCCATGATCAGCAGCGTGGGGCCGCTAGGGGCGACGGCGTGGTAGGCGTTCGCAGCTCGGCTCATCACGAACATGTGGAGGATGACGTAAAGCGGCCCCCACGATGCGAGATAGAAGAACCCGACCGCATACCCCTTGAGCGTGGAGACGCCAGTTCGCGGAAAGAGGAAGAGGGGAAACAGGACGGGGAACATCGCGTAGAAAACAACGGTCAGCACGATGCCGAGGAGGGGCACCCACGTCATCGCCTGTTGGGCGATCGAGGTGTAGGTGTTCTTGGCCTGAGCGTCCGCCCGCTGGGAGGCGTAGGCGTCCCATCCAGCGTCGGAGAAGCTCTCGCGCGCCTGCAGGAAAGCATCGATCGTGGAGACCTGCTTGAGGTAGGAATAGGCGTCGGTCGCTGAGCCGTGCATGTGCGCGGCGACGATCGGCAGATCATCCCTCATCTTCTGTGCCGCGACGGTGTCGACGAGCTTGGGATACGCGCCCCGGGAGAACGGCAGGATGTCCTTCTCGATCTCGGCATTGAAGGTCGCGTCGAGACGGCTGTAGGCCTCGTTGCACGGAATGATGCTGGACTCGGTCGTGCCGGCGCCGGTCGACGTGATCCACTTCTGGCTCCGAGCCGGGCTGCCCGGGGCCATCGCCGCCCACACGTTGTTCGACCGGGTGAGCGTGTCCATCGACTTGAAGCCGAGAAGCACGTCATAGAACACGCACTGCTTCATCTGCTCGTCGAGGTTGGCTCGGAACACGCTGTCGGTGATCTGGAAGCTGCGCGCCTTCTCCAGCAGCCGCGCTCCGTAGATCATGCCGTTGTTGGACAGCGCGACGGCGTTCGGCATCACGAACACCGTCTCGGCCTGCCTCGTCATCCAGTCGCCGATCTGGCTGGTGAACGACGCCATCACGCCGAGGCCCAGCGGTACGTTGTCAACTACCGACGGGCCGAGGCTGGGATCTATCCGATCGGTGACCTTCACGGTGACCGTCGGCACCATCAGCATCATGTAGATGGCGGTCGACTGGAGGAACCAGTTCAGCCAGGCCCGCCAGTCGAGGCTGAAGGCGACGACGCACAACGAGTACGCCAAACCCATCACCATCACGACCCGGAGGAGCGAGCGATACCCGCCGCCCCCGGTCCACGCCGCGACGGCGTTCAGGACATTAACGACGTATTCGCCGCCACCGATCGTGAAGACTTCGAGCATGGAAGCCGTTTCCTCTTACCGGAGACCCTGCGCCGACAGTCCCCGGCCGAAGCGGAGAGAGGCGGTCATCTGCGGGCTCATGGTGTTCTTGAGCGTGGACTCGAGCATTTGGGTCTTCTGAATGACCTGGAAGGTCTGGCTCAGCTGAGCCTCCATCTTGCGGCTCTTGTTGGCGAGTTCGGTCTTCACGGTGTCGACCTGATGCCGCCACGTCTTGAACTCGTCCGTGCTGATGAACCGTGCGCCACTCTGCGCCCGCGACACCACGTCGAGCATGCGGTCGATCTGCGACATCAGAAGCTCGATCGCGATGATCTCGGACAGGCTCGCCTTGTCGGAAGGCGACATGCCGAAGTGTGCCGCCTCGTCGACCACCAGGATCTTATAGAGCGGGATGCTCGTCATCCCGAGAAGGCTGATCTCCTCGCCGGTCAGCGCCGTGTTGGTGCGGATCTTGTTGCTCATGCTGTCGACCATCTTGGCGACGCGGGTCCGGAAGGCCTGGTCAGCACTCACCGTCAGGGTCGCTGTCCTGGGATTGAGGCAGCCAAGGTCGTTGGTGGTGTCGCACTGCAGGATCTGCGTCGGCGCAGTCGCGGAGCCGTCCAGCAGGGTCTGATACATGTCCCAGCTGGCGGGCGCGATGAAGCGGAAGCCGCCCATGCTGTCGCCCACCTTGGTGGAGTCATAAATGATGGTGCCGACCATCGTCATCAGAAACTCGGCGTAACTCTCGGATGGCTTCGTCGCGCTCTTCGACATGAGCGCGTACCAGGTGTAATTCTTGCTCTGCACGAGCTCGGCCTCTGCCCCGCCGGCCGCGATCGTGCCCTCACGCTCGCCCTTGTTGGTGCAGCCGTGGCGCGAAGCCGCCGCGTCCGAGAAAAAGCCCTTGGACGTGCCGACCTGCTGGCAGATCGTCGAGCTGGCGCCGTCCATCGCCGGCCAGATTTCACCAATCGCCTGCTGTGCGGCCTCGCAGCTCGACATGTTGAAGGCGTTCAGCTGCTGCGCGCGCTGGCTCATGTCCTTCATCACGCCGCCGATCTGCGCGGAGATGCTGTCGATCGCGAGCTGGAACGCGAAGCCGATCGCGTTGTTGGCCGTCGCCTTCAGCATCGCGACCATCTCATCCGCGTTGATGAAGCTGAAGCTGCCGGCGAACAGGTCGATGCCGCCACAGCCCGCGCGCGCGCTGGGGAGCTGGACGGTGACGGGGTTCACGGTCTTGTTCGGGAAGCGGCTCCAGAGGCTTCCGCCCGAGTAATAGCCCGCGGCCTGTCCGTTGAACGCGCTCGGCCCGGTCACATTCGCGGCGCTGCCGGCCGAGTTGAAGTAGCTGTTCATCTCCGCGCCGACGTCCGCCATGGCGGGCGTGGCGACGAGACCGCCGAGGGCCAGGATCATGCTGACTTGCGCGATCACGGCCGCGCAGAAGCGAAGTAGCGAGCGCATCAGAAGTCACTCCCGGGTTCGACGCTGGTGAGGGTGAAGATGCGGTCCATCACCTCGTCCGCCGCCATCATGCCGTAGCCGATCGGCATCGGACGCTTGGTGACGGTGTCGAAGAGGACCAGGGCGGGAACCTGCTGGCCATGCATGCCCATCGCCCGGTACTGGCCGGTGTCGACCGTGAAGTTGGGGAACGCCTTGGACGGGCCGCCATCGAGCGAAACCGCCATGACGGTCAGGCCGAAGCGGTCGGAGACGCTCCGCATGATCGGCCCGAACACCTCACACGCCGCACACGCCGACGAGTAGAAGTAGAACACGCCGTAGCGCTTCGAAATCGAGCCCAGCACGCGGTTGCGGTCGGCCGTCCGGTTGTCGAGCCAGGTCCGCTTGCCCAGCTGGTTCACCGGCCGCTGCAGCGTGTAGTCGAGCTCGGGGTTCTGCCAGATCGTTCGACGCCACATGTCGGCAAACGACGACGCCCTGTTCAGCTGCTCACGCTGGAAGGCGATATAGGCCGAGACGTTCTCCGTGGTGGGCTCGAGGATCGCGCGCGCCTTCATCTCCTCCAGCTGCTTCGAGATCGCGGCGAGCTGCTCGGCCGAGGATTGCGACGGGTTCGCTGCCCTCTGATCCGAGGGCTTGGCCTTCGGCTTCTCGCAGTAGAACCACTCACCCAAGCGGCGCTCGCGGCAGTAGAAATCGTCGCCGGCCTGTTCGGCGCCTTGCGACGCTTCGACCTGCGGCGCCTCGCCGGCGTCCTGCACGGACACGGAGTCGGAGAGCTGGGCATTGGCGGACGCGATCGGCGCTCCGGACACGGTGAGCGACAGGATCAGGGCGAGGGTCAGCGAGGCGCGCATATCAGAGGCCTTTCGAGTGCATGAGATCGTGGAGCGACGGATCCTTCATCGCCATCAGCTTGACGAGGTCGTAGCCAAGGATCCGGAAGAGCATGCCGTAGAGCGTCGTGACCGCGTCTCGGGCACTGATATCGGGGGTGAGCATCCCGCCCGTGTGGGTGAGATAGCCCACGCGGCTAAGGCGCCCGATTGCGGGCTGAATGTCGTCCAATCCGAGCGTGATCCCGAACCACTCACCCAGAGTCGGCAGAAGGAATGGCGCCGGGTGAGGCCCGACGCGGCAAAGCGCCGTCAGGACCGCAAACTCGACCACCGAGAGGTCCGTCAGCTTACGCCGGTGATCATAGCGAACCGCGTCAACCATCATCATGGCGCCTTATGCGTGTCGTAGTAGGCCTTGATCCGCTCCTGGATCTGCTTCGACGTCTCGATCTCGTCGGGCAGCTTCGCGGCGTCGGTGAACTCCGCGTACACCTCCGAAAAGTCCATCACGGACAGGTCGAGATGCGAGAACTCGTCGAGCGTGAACCCCTTGCAGGTCTCGCTCTTCGGCTTGCCCCAAGGCTTGCCGATCTGCGGGCGGCCCTGCTCCTGCAGGATGCGAGACAGCTTGCTCTCGAAGCAGCAATAGGCGTCCTTGGACGTCACACAGATGCCGAGGACCTTGTCCGAGCAGTAGCTGCCCAGCTTGTGGCAGAGGCCCTTGTCGTCCTTCTGGTCGAGCGCCTTCTCGGCCGAGCTGCAGAGCCACGGCGTCAGCAGGGGGACGCCCTTGCCCGAGCAGCAATTCGACGCGCCGAAGATCTTCTTGTTGCAGGTCTCGCGGGTTCCGGAAAACAGCGTCAGCGTATCGGGATTGAACTCGGCGTTCGCCTGGCCGAGCACGTGCAGCCCGACCGCGGCGTCCTTGAACTCCGTCGACGCCTCCCGCTCAATCGGCTCGCAGTCGCCGTTGATGCAGTAGACATCGTCGCCGCAGATGTACTTCTCGGTGCCGTCGCTCGGCTTCGCGGGCAGCGGGCACTTGTAGACCTTGCTGGTGACCTGGCACGGGCCGACCTGCGGATCGTCGAGGCACTCGTCACGCACATAGGTGCATTTGCCGTCGTTCTCGAGGTCCGAGCAGTCGGACGCCTGGGACACGCGCTGACAGATGAAGGGGCGTGTCCAACGCCAGCAAGACTGGGTCACCGCGACGCCGTCGATGATGCGCGTCTCAGGCCCCTCCGTGCAGACCTCCGGACCCTGGGCGACGCAGGTCGCGTCGTTCACCAGCGCGGGGCAGGTGCCCTCGTTGCGGGTCACGGTGACGCTGTTCGACCCTTCGGTCTTATACCACACCGTCCCGGTCTTGTAGTTGGTGTGTGCCGGGATCTCGGCTGGCGGAATCGCCGACGAGCAGGAATAGAGCTGCGCGGTGCCGGACAGCTTGCCCTTGCACCATTTGCGATAGCCCTCGACGTCGGTGCCGCCTCCGCCCAGCTCGATCTGCGCGTCGCACAGGTGCATCGCGACAGGCTCAGCGCGGCAGATGCCGGCACTCACCTTGGCTTGCATGACAGAGTTCTTCGCGAACCCGTTGCCTTCGTTCTTGTCCGGCGCGCCGAAGTAGAAGTACCGAAGCGTGTTCACCACGGTCGGGTCCATCTGGCCCGTGCAACTCATCGGTGTTTCGGTGACCTTGGCGCCCTTGTTGCAGGTGGTCTCGTAATAGTCGGTCGAACCCGGCGCCGGCAGCGGCTTGCAACTGCCGTCGGCCGCGCCGAGCGACTGACCCGACAGGAAGCTGTTGGGATCTTTCTCGATGTCGCGCGCACCGGCCAGGTCGCCGGGTGCGAGCGTCACGACCTTTCGCGACGGATCGGTTACCGTCATCCATGCGTCGTTCCCGCCCGCTGCAGAAGCGCCTGCCGTGGTCAGCCCATCGGGATCGTCCGCATAGACGGTTCCCGGCTGCGTCGCCGCCGAGTAGCCGGGAATAGTGCTGGCGAGATCCGTGCCAGTGGGAAGCGCGGCGGCCGACTGCCTGCCCGGTGTCGCCAATGCCTTCGCATCGGCCTTTGCCTTGGCGAGATCGCCCTTCGGATAGACGTAGGGCGCCCCCGCCATGGCTGCGGTCGGCGCTGCAACAGGCGCGGAAGGGGAGCCGGATGGGGCGGGCGACACGACCGGCACCGATGGCGCCGGCGTGACGGTGGGCGCGCTGGGCTTGGATGGCGCGGGTTGGGGGGTGGGAACGGTAGGTGCGGTCGGGCCGACCTGGGGCTCGTTGAAGTAGGTGTAGTCCTTCAGGTCATAGTAACCGCCGTCCTGGACCTGCTGGCGCTGCTGCTGCTGCGCGTGCAGCACCCCTTGCGCTGCCAGCACGCAGGCGATCGCGACGACAAGGTTGCGCCCCCCCGCCATCGTCAAGGCGTCCGGCCGAGGTTGGCGAGCGCAGTGCGGGCCATCAGCGCGCCTGGGCCGTTCTCCTGGGCGAAGGTCTCCAGCGCGTAGCGGACGGTCACGTTGCCCACCATCTGATCGAAGGGCGGTGGCTCCGACCGGCATGTCAGGCCATCACACGGCGTGAAGTCCGTCGACGACACGACATAGGTCGGAACCGCGGTCACGTTGAACGCCCGGAACAGCCGGGGGTCGATTCCGATCGAGGCGAACTGCTGCTGCTTCTCGACCACCTTGGACAGGGCGGCAATGAACGCCTTGCCCGAGTTGCCAGGGAAGCCGCGGAACACCACGACGCCCCCAGCGGCCGAGGTTTCCGCGATGATCCGCTTCAACGCCTGTTCCGGCATCGACGTCGAGACGAAGACCATAAACTGCGGCGCGGTGCCGCGGTTGTCGCGCATGTTGGTCGACGCCGCCTCGATCATCTCGTCAAAGTCGACCGCACCCGCAGGTCCCTTCGGGAGGCTGGCCTTGTCGATCGTCCGCAGCTTCTCGAAAGCGACCGACCGAACAGTCTCGGCGTCCTGGCGGAAGGCGTCACCGCGACGCTCGACCTCGGCCGACAGCGCGCGCGCGTCCGCCTCCATCGTCGCGGACCGCGCCCTGATCGCGTCCAGGTTGAGGCCTTCGACGGTCTGACCAAGCACGGCACATCCGGTGCCCAGAGTGGCGAGGCCCGCAACGGTGAGGAGGAGTTTTCGCATCATCGTCCTCACAGCATGCAGCAGTTGCGCTTGCGCCAGAGCAAGTAGCCGAAGTCCTCGCCGCCCACCGGATAGTGGCGGCCAGCATCTGGCGGCAGCGTGGACGCGCCGATCGGCGAGCAGGCGTACTTGCCGTTTACCGTGGGCGTCGGATTGGTCATCTGGATGCGATACTGAGACTTCTTCAGGATCGGCATGATGTACTTGTTGCAGAGCGCCTTGGACCCGGCCGTGCCCCAAGCCAGGCCTTGACGGTGCATCTTGAACAGCAGCCGCTCGGCCGCGAGCCGCGACGACTGGACGGGCGAGTTATGCGCCGCGATGTTGCCGTTCATCGGGAACATCGACCCGTTGCAGCCGTCGCACCAGAACATCTCGTCGATTGGCAGCTTGGCGGTCGCCGCCGCGCAGTCCCCGGCACATGCCGCAACGGCGATCGGGTTGTTGAACAGGGCGACTTCAGGGTTGATGATCGTCGTCAGGACGTCGTCGTTCCAGAGCGGATCGATCTCGGTCATGTATGCGATATCGAAGGAGGTCTGCTCGAAGCAGGCGAAGTCCGTCAGGATCTCCATCCAGTAGAGCAGCGGATAGACGTAGTAGTGGGCCTGCCAGTTCGCGGAGTTGGCGGTGCGGCCGCCAAGCATCTGCGGTCCGGTGTACTGGCCCTGTCCGATGTCCAGACCCGGGTTCAGCCGAAGGCCACCCAGGTTGGGGAAGCACCACGGCTTGGTGGTGACGTCGACCATCCGGGCCGGCTCCCAGAAGCCGATCGCGATGCCGATGCGCGGCACAGGCGACCCGCACGCGCAGACGGGCAGGGCAGGGTTCTTGGTGTCCGGCCGGCTGCCCGGCCAGATCGGTAGTCCGCCCACCGAGAGCGGAAACAGGCACGACCAGCAGATGTCCGTGATTGGGTTCACGAACTTGCCCGTGCAGTTTGACGGGATCGCCGCGGCCGGTGTCGGCAGCGCCGCTAGCGCGAACACGAACGCGAGCATGGCGAGGAAGCGGCGGATCATCGCGCGGCCTGCATGAGTTGGGCATCGTCCAAGCCAGGTTCGGCCTCCGCACGGTCGCGGACCAGGGCGTCCAGGTAGCTCTCGTCCGCGCGATTCTTCCGCACGACGTAGATCGGCACGAGGATCGCGAGCGCGATCAGCAGACCCGCGATGGAGCCACCGGCTCCCGCGCCCAGCGCCGCGCGCAGCGGGCGGAGCAGGACGATCGAAAGCGCTAGGGCGCACGCGATGAGAAGCACCGACATACGCAGCATGCGGAGCCCCGGGGTTTCCGGCGCCGCCATCGGCGTCTTCAGGAAGTCGAGCCAGAACCCGTTCATGACGTCGCTCCCGGCAGCTCGATCTCACTGACCCTCAGCGCGTCGCCTGCAGGGGCCACCACCGCAGGCACATGCGCGATACCGAAATGCCCGGTGAGCTTGCCTTGCTGGTCGAAGAAGAAGCGGCGCTTCTTCTCGCCCATGCGGTTGAAGGGCGACCCGGCCACGAAGATGATCTTGGCCGCCGTCGCGCTCCAGCGCTTGGTCGCCCATTCGACCTGAGCATCGTCGCGCCCGTCGATGAACACCAGGTCGGTCTTCATGCTGACGAACGAGAGCGGGTTTACCCGCTGACCGGCCGGCGCGATCAGCCGACCCTTCTGATCGCGGATCTCCTTCTCCAGCACGATTGACGGGTCGAAGGTCCAGCTCCGCGCCTCGCGCACGGCGCCGATCCCCGCGACCGGCAGGGGATTGCGGACCCGATCCTCTGCCTTCGCGGCAAGCGCAGCCTGCATCCGTGCGACGCTGCCGTTCGCCTGCATCGCCTTCAGCTTGGCGTCGATGGTCGACAGCAGGTCGGGCTCCGCGATGCCCCAGGTCTGGCCCATCACGCCGTGGTCGCGGGCGAGCGCCGCGCGAGCGAAGGGGTAGAGGGAGCTGCCGGCGACGAGACAGCCGAGGATGAGCGCGCGCCGGATCACAGGATGGGCGTCCCGCTGCCGAGCAGCTGCTTGCGGCACGCAAAGCCGATCTCGGCATAGCGGCTGTCAAAGCCGTCGGGATGGGGCGTGCCGACATAGAAGCACCCGTCCGGAATGCGCCCGACCGGCCCGGGCGTCAGGACCTCGCCATCGCGCGAGCGCGGCTTCATGTGCGCGACCCGGACGCCGTTGACGCTGACCCACGACCCGTCGTGGGCAACGACGTCACCGGGCATGCCGATCACGCGCTTGCCGAACGGACCGGAATCGGGACCGAAGTGGCGCCGCACGAGCGCGTTGTCGGGCGGCACGAAGAAGACGTACTCGCCCTTGGCCGCGCTTTTGCCCTTCTCAACGAAGAACGCCCAGTTGGGCAGGCTCTCGCTGGCGTTGATCATGAACGCGTGGTTCTCGCGCCAACCGCTGATCGCATTGTAGCTGGCCATGACGAACGCGAGCAGCGCGACTGCACCCCACTGACGGAGCCGCTTGCGGCCGAGGGAGGGCTGCCCATCGCCGGAGGCCCGGTTGGTCGACGTCGGCAGGACGAAGAGCTCGCCCTGCAGGACACCCTCAGTTCGGGATGCCATTGCTGCCTCCGGCCAAGCCCGGCGCCGCGGCGACCGGGGCGGCGCCGAACGGCGACGGCTGCGCTGCCGCCATCGCTGCGGGCGGCTGGAGCGGCGCGGCCGGCATCGGCGCGACGGCGCCCACCTGCGGAGCAGCTGCCGGAGCAGCGGCCGGGAGCGGGACCTTGGCATACACCGCCTTGCGGACCTGGTCGGTGATGTCCGGCACGTTCTTGGAGAGGACGGCCTCACCCACGAGGACGGTAGTGCCCTTGGCGCCGACCGCCTTCAGCTCCTCCTCGATCGCGGCCATGAAACGCGCGGTCTGCTGGGTCACTGCCTCGGGCGTCCCGTTGCTGTGGCTCTGCGCCTGGACATACTCGGTCACCAGCGCCTCGAGGCGGACGCTGGCCATCGGAACGGGAGGCGGGGCGCCGGCGATGTTCTTGGTCACCCAGGCTGCCCAGAGCAGCACCACGACGGCGAGCGCAGCAAGCGCCCAGGTAATAGGCGGCAGGCCCTCCTTGCGCTTCTGAGCGGTGCGGGGACGGCTCGGGGCCGGCGTGCGCGGCGAGGACGGCACCGCATCCGGAACGGGCGTGGCGATCGCCGGTGCGGCCAGGGGAGCTTGGTCGAGGACATCAGCCATGGGGACGGCCTTTCGTGAACGCGAGGATGGTGAGGAGCAGGCGACCGCGGGCGAGCGCGACGAGTGCGAAGGTGATCGCGCCCACGACGTGAACCTGCCCCATGAAGGTCGAGCGCCGGACCTCGTCGGCCGCGACGAAGCGCGTGCCGAGGTTCGCGACGTGCGAGAAGAAACCGATCGGGGTGAAGTCGCCGATCATCATGAAGAAGAGGACCAGCACGCCCAGCGTCGCCAGCGCGGTCATCATCAACCAACCCGAGAGGCGAAGCGCGACGTAGCTGGTGTCCGCAACCGCTCGTCCAAGATGGTGCCGCCATCCGTGTCCGGTCTGGCGTGGCGCGACGCTGCGGCCGAAGCCGTCGTGCGAGATCGCGTTCATTCCGCGGCCTCGACATACTGCTCGGGGAAGGCGACCCGCTCGATCGCCTCGTCCATCGAAAGCCCCTGCTCGATCAGGTGCTCGATCGCGGCGAAGGTCTGCGGGCTCGACGAGTAGAGCGTCGCCGAATACTTATCGAGGACGAGCCGACCGACAGCTTGGCTGTCTGGACCCTTGATCATGATGTCGGAATATTCGGCGCCGTTGCGCTTCAGCGAGCGCAGCAGGCTCTCCGTATACGGGTCCATGTCGAAGCGGCCGTGCTTCTGGAAATCGGAGATCGTGTCCGGCTTCTGCATGAGGATGACGGACCAGTCGCTGTTCTCCAGCGCCGCAAGGCTCCCTTCCGACTTGTAATAGTCGTTGAGGCTCTGGGTCGCGGTGATCAGCGACGCACCGTACTTGCGGCACGTGCGGCTGTAGGTTTCCACGAAGTCGGCCATCGAGCCGCCGCGCAGCATCTGCCACGCCTCGTCGATGAGCAGCGCCTTGGGGATCTGGCGGTCCATGCGCCGCATGGTCTGCGATGACAGGAACATGATCGCGGTCAGGACGACCGAGCGGAGCTCCTCGCGGCTCGACAGGTCGGACAGCTCGAACACCGTGAGGGCATTCGACATGTCCACCGAGGCGGCGCCCTGGAAGAACTTGCCGTAGGTGCCGCTGGCCGAGAAGGGGAACATGGCGATCGCCAGGTCCGCTCCCTGTGGCGTCCCATCGTCGCGCAGCGCGGCGACCACGTCATCAACCGACCCGTGCCGGCCTTTCGCCTCCCACACCCGGTTGACGGCGCTGTCGATCAGGCCGCGCTCGGTGTCGTTGAGCTTGTCGATGTGACGGCCCATCTGCCCGATGATCGACTTCAGCATCGCGAGCGCGTCGACCAGATAGTCCTCGTCGGACGCCACCAGGGACTCGTCAATCATCGAGAACGGGTTGAGGCTGAAGCCGTCGCGGAGCCGGAACTCTACGAAATTGCCGCCCAGGCTCTTGGCCATGTGCTCGAAGGATCGGCCGTCGTCGATCACGATGATCTTGGCGCCGACGCCGGCGAAGGCCGCGCACAGCTCCTGCAGCGCGACCGACTTGCCCGAGCCGGACTTGCCGAACACCGCCACGTTGTGATTCCCGGCTTTATTTTCGAAGGGCGACCAGAAGAAGGGTTGGCCGCGACGCCCGACGAACATCAGATGCGGAAGCGACCCGCCAAGATACTCGCCCTGGATCGGAAGCATGTTCGCGGCCGTGCTGGTCAGCATGGTGCGGAGGCGCTTCATGCGCTTGAGGTCGGAGTCGAGCCCGTTCCCCAGCGTCATCGGCAGGCACGACATGAAAGCCATGATTTGCAGGAACCGCTCGTCGAGCAGGTCCCATCCGGCCGCCTTGTACATGGACTTGAGCGTACGCTCGTTGGCGTCGCCCGAGCCCTTCGGGCTGATGATCCCGACCGTGTAGTAGGCTTGCACCAGCTTCTTGCCCAGCCGAAGCTCGGAGCTCACATGCTCCCACTCGCGGCTTTGGTCCTTCAGCTGCGGCAGCAGGCGCGCCGATTTGCTGTCGGCCAGGCTCGACGTCCGCATGAACTTGTAGTTGGCCTTGGACGACGCGGCCTGCTCGTCCTGGTAGCACAGGCACAGCGAAGTGAGTGTCGGGCAACCCGGGCGGAGCTTGTCGGAGAACATGTCTCCAATGACCTTCTGGACGTCCCACGGCGCCCAGCGGTTGGGGAAGTTCCGCACCGAAAAGAACCGGTAGTCGAACGTGTCCGGCCGGATCTCCTCGTAGTGGGTCTCTCCCGACAGGTTCGTCACCGCGCGCAGCGGCTCGACCGACACCAGCAGCCGGTCGGCCTGCACCACCGTCTGGACGTCGCGCCGGACGCACTGGTCGGCGATCGGGTCGTACTCGGAATATTCCGACGCATGATCGGTGACGTCGAACGCCGGCGCGGTGATGTCGTCGATCAGGCTGATCAGATCGACCGGGCCGAGACGGCTCGACGGGACGTTGATCGACTGGAGCGTTGAGACGACGCTGTCGCGGACCGCGGTGAGCTCCGCCGGGGTGGCCTTGCCGTTGGCGATCGAGACCGAGAGGAAGATGCGGTGATTGCGGACGTGGAAGGGGCCGTCCTTCGACATCGTGAACCAGGCGCCCGAGCGTAGGAACGCGGAGCGGTGCTCGGCGATCTTGCGATGCACACCACCGGCCGAGAAGCGGGGCAGGGCGTAGCGCGCGATGATGCTGCCGACGCGCGGGCTCTGAAAAGCGAGGATCTGGACCCGCGCGCCGGCCGGAATGTTCTCCGACAGCATCTGCGCCATGATCTCGCCGGTTCGCTCGTCCGCGCCCATCAGCGGGGCGACTTCCAGCGCGAAAGCGATCGAGTCCGTCTGGTAGAAGATCTCCGACTTGCGGTCGAAGCTCCGATAGGGGAGCCATTGCGAGAGCATCGGCGCTCCGTGGGACGGCGTGCCCTGGTCAGGCCCGCGAGTGTCCCCGAGGAGCCGGGACATGAAGCCTGACTTCGCCGCCATGGTCTCAGTTCTCCACGGAAGGATTGAAGGACGCCGGACGATTGGCAGGGGCGGTTGAGGCGAGGCGCGATCCGGAGGGCTCGCCACCGCCTGCCTGGGCCGTGGCCGCCGGGGAGGGTTTCGACGCCGTGCGCGCCTTCGCTCGTGCGGCTGCGACGGCGCCCACCGTCGGAGCGGACGCCACGGCCGTCGCAGCGGGCTGCGGCGTGGTCTCAGCCGCCGACACCTCGCGCGCCTGCTCGGGGATCGGCGTTCCGAGCTGCGACAGGATCTCGGGGCTGACGTTCAGCGTGCTGGTGGCGGCCAGACCGGGTCCATGGCCGTTCGTCGCGGCGAGCCACTGGCCATTGTCGACCATCGCCTGGACCACGCTGGTCTCGTGGAAGCGGCCGAGCGCGTCGACGTGCGCCGGGAATACGATGCGGAGGACCTTCTGGGGCGACATCGCCGCGGGCGCACTCGACGCGAACGCCACCCGCTGGGGGGCGGCGCGTTGCGCCGGGACCGTAAACGGACCCGCGGGCTGGAAGCTCGTATCGCCGGTGATCTCGAGCAGCGCCTTGTCGTCGATGACCGTCGCCGGCGCGCAGCTGCCGCCCTCGGGCGCACCGCAGGCGAAGCTGCCCTTGATGTTGGTGCCGAAGGTCGTGCAGCTCGACAGGACCATGAGGCTTGCCGTGGCGAGGACGCCGGCGAGCCGCATACGGCGCGGACGGTAGTCGGCCACCGGGCAAGCCGGGAGGCGGATCACTGCATTCTTCATGATTTGGCTCCTTTCAGCCACTGCGCGAGGACCGCCTTCGGCTTGAACCCCTCGATCACCGCACCATCGGAGCGGACGATCACGGGGGTGCCGTTCAGCCCGTGCGCCCGCGCGAACGCCTCATTCTCGTCGAGACCGCTGGTGTCGCACTTCGGCCCGGGACGGATGGGGTCCTGGGCGTAGGCGGCGCGCACCGCGGCGTGCCGGTCCCGCGCGCACAGCACCTGGTCCGCGATCTCGCGGCTCCCGAGCACCGAGATCGGCCGCTCGATCACCTTGACGTTCATGGTCTCCAGCGCCTGGCTCAGCGCCCTGCAGTAGCCGCAGTGGAAGTCGGAGAAGACGGTGACGGTCTGCGGGCCGCTGCCCCACGTGATCGCGCCCTTGTCCGACAGGCGGGACAGGTCGAGCCGCTGCGCCAGCGCCGGCTGGGCGACGCGGGTGCCTCCTCCGGCTGCCGGCGCCTCGGGGGCCTCTGCCGCGGCGTTGGCCCGCGCCGCGGTGCCGACGAGCATATCGGGGTTGAGCGCGAGGAGCCTCGCCGCGGTGAGGTCCTGGCGGGTCTGCATGTCGTACACGCGGCCGATCACCAGGAAGCGGGCGCTGCGGTCGACGTAGAATAGGTTCTGCCCGGCGACCACCTCGCACAAGCCGTCGACCTTGGAGCAGTCCACCGACGACACCTTGGTCTTTGGGAGGCGCTCCTTCAGCGCGGCCTCGACCTGCGTCGCAGTCGGGGCGGCAGCGCTCCCGGTCAGCATCGCGATGCCGCCGAGCGCTGCCAGGAGTGATCCTTGTGCCATGTCCATTACGCCTCTCGCTCCCGACGCGGCCGGGTCAGTTCTGGATGAAGACGCCTTCGAGGAAGACGATCTCGACGTTGATGCCGGTCGGCATTTCGATGACGGGCTGGTACTGCTCGGCGCGCTCGATCAGGTACTTGCTGACCATGTCAGCCGACTGCGCGACGCCGTTGCCGAGCCCGCCCTGCGCGAGCTCGCCGACGCCGAGCTGCTGGCGCTTGCCGTTCACGACGACGTTGGTGCCATTCAGGATAGCGTCGGTATTGGCGGAGAAGCCGCGCCCGAACCCACCGGCGACGCCGGCGAGGAAGGCCTGCCCCACGAGGCCACCTTCGCGGCTCACCACGCGGCCACGGACACCGGTCTTGCCCGCGAAGGAGATGAACCCCTTCACGTCGGACACGGCATAGCGGCCGTTCGCCTGCGGGCAGGTCATGCGTTGCAGCTTGACGTAGACCTTCTCGCTGCTGAGATCGCCGCGCGCTGCGCCGTTGACGAGGCAGCCCTGAATGCGGGTCGTGAGCAGCTTGCCGTCGCGGTACACCGACCGCGCGGGGCCGGTGATGCGAAGCACAACGGGCAGGGGATCGGTCTGCGACTGCACTCCGGCCGAGGCGTCGACGCCGACGATCACCTTCGCCGTCGCGATCGAGTTCGGCGGAAGGTAGTTGGGACTGTCGGTGTAGCTGGTGCTGCCACCCGAGATCCGCGTCGCGGTGCCGGTCGGGCCGCCCTCGAACGACACCAGCTTGATCTGGCGCGACGAGGCGACCGCGGCCGCGGCCGCTTCACCGGCCGTCATCGGCGCCGACGGTCCGCGATAGTTCTGCGGTCCCATCGGCCCGTACATGGGGGCCGGGACAGGCGCCGGCGCCGGGGCGCTGCGCGCCGCGAGTTGTTGGCGGAGTTGGTCGTTCTCCTGCTGGTAGGCACCCATGACGCGCTGCCCGTCGGACGCCATCGAGGAGTTCTGGCCCTGGAGGGCCGCAACCTGCTCCTGTAGCGCGCGCATCTGCGCCGCCTGGCCGTCGACCGACTTCAGCTGGTTGTTCATCGATTGCATCTGAGCTTCAGACGCGGCCTGCCACTCGCGCTGCGACATGTTCTTGTTGACCATGTCGTCGGTCGCGATCCGGGTCTCCTTGCCGCTCGCGTCGGTGACCAGCTCCGCCTTGTCGTCGTCCATGATGTACCAGGAGCCCAGCACCAGCGCGATCGCGGCGCCTCCCGACATGAGGAGGATCTGCTTTTTTCGGACGGCCTCGTTGCCGGCCATCATCTCGCTGCCGTCGCCATCCTCCGGGTCGGCATCGAGCTGCTTGGGCTTGCGCTTAAAGATGTCTGCGAGGCTCATGGCCGGGCTCCGTTCGCGAGACCGGCAGGCGTGACGATATAGGCCGTCGTCGCCTCACCGGGTTTGAGCTGAGGATTGGCGACGCTCACCGCGATCGCATTGGACGGGGCGATCGTGCCCTCGCCCAGCGAGACGGGCTCACGACCCTTGTTCTCGATCTTGAGCACCCGGCCGGCGAGCGAAGCCCCGCGATACTCCGAGATCATCTGCACCTTGAGCGTGCCGATCATGACGGCATCCATCCGACTCGGCAGGATGTCGAAGCCGTCGAGCGACGCCGACTGGTACATGGCCTGCACCAGCGACGCCGACGCCTCCTGGGGCGTAGCAGCGACCTGGGCGACCTCGGGGCCGTTCTCGCCGACGATGTCCTTGTTCTCGACGAAGACCTGCTGGGCGTCGTCGGCACCGAGACGGCACGCGAACTTGTAGACGTAGCCCTTAGCCGTGGTGCCGAAGAACGACACCCGCGAGCGGGAGAAGCCCTCGGGCACCGACAGGTAGATGTCGCCGCGGGTCGGCTCGTTCACGACGGTGAAGTCGTCGGTCTCCACGCCCGTGGTGAGCTTGGACACGCTGGCGAACCGATCATCCTTGAGGCTGACGCGGGTCAGGCCGCTCTTGGAGACGGTGCAGGCGACCTCGCTGTTGTCCTTGGCGAGCACGCGCTCGTCCGCCCAGGCTGGAGCCGCGAGAGCGACCGCGCCGATGACGATCATGCCAGCGCCGAGGCCGCGCGAGACGAGGCACAGGCGGGAAGCGACAGCGGCACCGCCCGCCATCAGCCCGTAAGCGAAAAAGGGCGTCATGCGTCGCCTCCGTTGGCGGCATCGTCCTTGGTCACCATCCCGAAGCCCTTGAGCTGCAGGGAAAGGCCGCTGTACGCCCAGAAGAAGCGGAAGGTCTTGGGCTCGGCGGTGACCGCCTTCGAGCCGACGACGGTGTGCAGCGTGCCGGAGACCTCGGAAGTCAGCTTCTCGGGGTCGACCTTCATGCTGGAAAGGGTGAAATACTGGCTGATCGAAGAGCCGGACTGCTCGCCGACGATTTTCATCAGGTCGCGCTTGAGAGCGCCGTGCGACTCCGGCGTGGCGATCGCGAGGATCGACTTCATCCAGTAATCGAGGTTCTCGGGGCTACGATTGAGCGCCATCAGCGCCGTGTCGCGCGTGACCATCTCGAGATAATCCTCGGACACGCCGCTCGACGAGAGTGTCAGCGGGGTCCGCACGATCGGCTGGAGGACAATCTCGCGATCGCGGGTCGCTCCGACCAGGAACAGGACCACCACCAGCGCGGCGAGGACCAGGGCGACAATCCCGAGGGTATTGCGCTGCTTGATGACCCGCTGCGACTGCGCGAGCCCGACACTGTAATCCATCTCAGCCCACCATCACGCGAAGGTGGGAAGGCGGTGTCGCCTTAAGACCGGTAAACCCTTGGGGGAGGTGCCAGTAAGCCATGTGGAGAACCCACGAGGAGGCTTTCCCAGCTTTCAGTTTGCGAAAACCCCACCACCCAAGGAGTGAGACCATCAATCCGATCAGGATGTGCTGAGTCAGGATCCCCCAGACGAACGGGATCGCCATCGCGAGGAACTCGTCCAGCGTCCAGAAGCCGATCAGCTCCGGGTCATCCAGATGCGAAGGAATGGTGTACCGGTCCATAAGCGCGCACCGCCCTCCCAGCGGTTACTTCGACCTCAGATCGTCGCGGTGACGGTCGAGGTGACGATCGGCACGCCGGTGCCGGCGCCGACGCCGACCGCGACGGGAACCGCGACCTGGCCGAGGCTGAAGCGACCCGACGCGAGCGCGACGATGCCGCCGGCGAGGCTCATCACGGTGATGATCTTGCCGCCCGAGCCCTCGAGGAAGTCCGTGAACTTCGTGAGAGCGGTATTGAAGGTGGTATCGGCGCCGGCGAAGGCGGCCGAAGCGCCCAGCATCATCACGACCGCGATGATCGCCAGGCCCAGAAGGATGCCGTTCGTACGGTCCTTCTGAAGCGCGAGTGCAGACATGGTTTTCTCCCTAACAAGACGAAGCAATCCGCGTCGTCATTGTTAAGGAACTGGAAACCTATGCTTGGTGCAAGCGTTAAGTGAACTTGCTCAAATAACTACACACTCTGTGTAACGGGATTATATCTTGATGTAAGCGGGCTGCACGGGTGTGTAAGCCCATTACTCACAGTGTAACCCGGTTACACTATTGGGGCCGATCCAAGGTTGATCCGCGTCAACGCAGGACGCGACGACGCCGCGGTCGACGCCTGTTTCTTTTCCTTACCGGTTTGCCGGATCGCTGGAACCCGCGCCCGATGAGGCATAGGGTGCGCCGCAGACATGGCACAGGTAATCTACACGTTTCGGGTCGGACCGCGGCTCTTCGAGCTGGCCGCCAATGCCATGCGCTCGCACTCGATTGCCGTCGAGCGGTTTGAGCCGATCTCTGCTACTACAATGAAAGGGCTGGAATATTTCATGGCTACGCCTGACGTGGGCGAGCTGCTGGCGCGAGCCCGCGAGTTCGACGAGTCGGGCGACATCAGGGTCACGCTTCGAGTCCAGCACAGCCAGAAGGAGCTCTTCCAAGCGGCCCGCATCCGCGCCGGAGGGGACGACGGCAAGCCGGCAGCGACCCAATTTACGATGACCGTTGGGCTGCTCAGCATCTTTCCGCATCTTACATCCAAAACGGACGGAACTTGTTCGTTAAAAGAGGGTTGACACCTCCCGTCTATACCGCCGTATAGTCGTCCGCGACACCCTGGGGGGTTGTGACATGCGGGATCTGGAACAGACAGACGTGCAGCGAACGGAGCGGCTTGACCGCTACCGGAAACTTATCGTCGAGGCTTGGCGGCGCCAACGCATCCCGAACAAGGAGATGGCGTCGCGCATTGGACGCAGCCTCAGCCTCACCAACAAACTGAAAGCCGGGACCACGCCCCTGACGGGTCCGATCATCGATCAATTTGTTGAAGCGCTGGGCATCGATCCGGTCCGCGCCATGTTCGCAGTGGACATCGCCTACTCGCACATGAGCTACTTCGACCCGAAGTTCCATTCGGCCTGCACGACCGCCATCACCTTCTTCGACCAGATCATGGTCCAGTGCGGCTACGGGAAGGGCATCGCCGATCTCGCGGCCGCCGAGGACCTGACGGCCGAACGCGTCGAGGCGACCGCTCGCGCTGCAGCAGCCTCACTCGCCACCGCCTTTGTCCAGAGCCACTTCCCCGGCCAGGGCGTCTCCTGACGAGACTGGAATCGACTTAGCCCGGCGAGTCGCTACAACGGGCCATGACGAAGACCCGAAAACGAGAGGTGCTCAAGCCGAGCACCGCGTCGATGCGACGCAAGAAACAGCGTGAGTACGATGCCGGCTACCGGCGTTCGACCGTGGCGCTATCCCCCACATCGCTGGACGTTGTTGAGCGGATCAAGGGTAACTTCGGGCTTCCGTCTCGCGAGGCTACCATCAACGCCGTCTTCGAGCTGATCAACAGCGACATGTTCCTGTGGGCCGAGTTCATGTCGCCGCGCCACGCCCCAAAGCCAGAGCCGGTTGGGGAGAGTGATCCGGGGCAATAGTAGGGCGGCGACCGTTGCGCCTACCGCCGCCTTTCAGACTGCACTGCAAGGCGCATTGCACTTCGCATTACAGTGGCACTTGGGATCGGAGATTGCGCGCGGCCGCGCCAGCGCGCAGGTTCATCCCATGTGCAATAGATACCGGATTTCCGCGAAGCAGGCCGCTGTCATGCGGGCGTGCGGCCTAGAGCCGCCCTTTGCGCCGGATGAGGTATTCCCTCCGACGCGGGAGATCTTCCCGACCGGCAAAAAGACGGCGCGGATGGGACCGGTCGTGCGCCGGAGCTCTGCCGGCAATCGCCCGCTGGAGATGGTCCTTATGGAGTGGGGTTTCCCCACCCAGGTGCCCAGCAAGCGCAACCCTGAGGTCAAGCTCGACAAGTACGTGACGAATGCGAGGAACCTTCGCTCGCCACTGTGGGGTGGCTCGTTAAAGATACCCGCCCGGAGGTGTATCGTCCCGTTCACCTGGTTCGCGGAGCCGCACCCGGAGGGGGGAAAGGGCGACGATGGCAAGCCGCGTCAGATGTGGTTTGCCCTCCAGGATCAGCCGATCGGCTTCTTCGCGGGCCTGTGGAGGCCGACCGAGAGAGGCGAGGCCTACGCCTTCGTCACTACCAGCCCGAACGACTTCGTTCGGCCGTGGCACGAGAAGGCGATGCCTGCGATCCTGCAGCCGACGGCGTTCACGACATGGCTCGACGGCTCGCTGGACGAGGCGACGGAGCTGATCCGGCCCTATGCCGGCGCCATGGTCCGACAGGAGGAGACCCCGCCCGACAATCTCATTGAGATCGACGCCTGAGCCGCGATCAGCGGGCCACGGCCGCCGCGACGTCGACGAGGGCGCGTTCCGCGACGACCTGGTTCCGGCCCTGCGCCTTTGCTCGATAGAGCAGCTCATCCGCTGCGGAGATCCAGTCCTCGGGCAAACGGCCACGACGCGCCGCGACACCGGCCGAGAACGTCACGGATCCAAGCGGCTTGTCGTTCTCGCGAAGGCGGAGCCGCTTGCCAGCGAGGACGCTCCGTGCCTGATCGACCTTCGCCTGTGCCGCAACCAGGTCGCTACGCTCGAAGAGGACGACGAACTCTTCTCCGCCCCAACGCCCGACGACGTGCGGCGCGCAGGCGTCCGCCAGCGCGCTTGCGACCGCCTTCAGGACACGATCGCCCACACCGTGGCCATGGGTGTCGTTCACCGTCTTGAAGTGATCGACATCGACCATCGCGACACAACCGTCCGTCGCAGCGGCGAGATAGTCCTCGAGGGCGGCGCGATTGAGCAGTCCCGTGAGACGGTCCTTGTTCGCATCGCTCCGCAGCGCGTTGAGCTCCTGGCGGAGCCGCTGCGCCTGCTGCGTCGCCTCGCCAAGGCGCTTCTCGGCCGAGGCGGTGCGCTCGATCATAGCGCCGACAACCACGCGGACGTTCGCCGCATCGTCGGCCAGCAAGGCCGCAGATGCCTTGACGAGATCCCGATTGAGACCGCCCGTCGCATCAAGTGTGTCCCGGATAATGTCGAGGACCCGAACGGTGACCTGATCGAGCTGGGGCGCGACGTCGTTCTCAGGTTCCGGCGTGACGGCAGCCCCGAGCTTCTCGACTTCGGCGGGGCTGATCCTGACCCCGCCGTCGATGATCGCTTGGACACCAGCTTCAAGCGCGCGATCGTTCCCGAAGAGGTAGCGGTGCGCGGATGCGTAGTGGTCTGGCGTATGGTCGAGCCGGTGATCGTCAAGAAAGCGCAGGATCTCGGCGCTCGGCTGCCGGCGCTTGGGCGTGCTGCTGGGGTCCGACATCGACACGCTCGCTCAGTACCGCTCAAGCCGTTCGAGAAGCGCGGCGCACTCCGGCGTGGCAAATGCGGCCTCGACCTCTTCGATCGTCGTCGGGATTGGGGCGTCGGTCATCACATCGATCGCCTGCTGGAGAAAGCAGGCTGACGTCGACGCACCGACGCTATCGAGGAGGGCCAGCGCCTCGCGGGCGAGCGCGGTTGCAGCGAGGATCGTCTCGTTGTCCATATGCAGGCCTCCATGACGGGCTTATCGCATCTGCGTTAACCTTGGCCTAAAGACACGCAACGGGAACTGCGTCGAAAACGAACAGGAGTTGCCGCTCAGCGCCGCGCACCTGCCCCCAGCAGCATCGCCGTATAGTCCACTTCGGAGCCGATCTTCTCTCGATCGCAGAAGTCGCAGCAATGCGCCGTCCTCTTCACCCGTGATCGGGTGGAGAACAGCCATTCGAGGATCCGCACCGCGAGCGATCGGCGCTGGCGCTGCTTGCCCCCGAAATAGTCGACCATTTGCCGGCGATAGCAGCTCTCCTCGCGCATCATCGCGGACACCTGGTCGATCTTCCGCATGCGGCTCTCGCGCGCAGCCGGATCGGGTTGCTCCTGGTCCTTGCCGGCGAGGTCCGCCATGAACCGGAGCCGCTTCACGTCGCGGCCGTCGGACGCATTGTCGTGCA
Organism: Sphingomonas sp. ABOLG; assembly: GCF_003950435.1. Classification (NCBI taxonomy): domain Bacteria; kingdom Pseudomonadati; phylum Pseudomonadota; class Alphaproteobacteria; order Sphingomonadales; family Sphingomonadaceae; genus Sphingomonas; species Sphingomonas sp. ABOLG. The sequence continues at coordinate 93,585 of NZ_QQWW01000011.1, read as the reverse complement.
TGACGATCGAGACCGCCTGCAGGCCATCGCGTCCGGCGCGGCCGAGCTCCTGCATCAGGTCCTCGACCGATGCGGGAGCCTGCCAGTGGATGACGAGCCTGAGGCTCGGAACATCGATCCCCATGCCGAACGCCGACGTCGAGATGATGCGATCGATCGCCGGCTCGCTCTGGTTGGTGAAGCGCTTGACCAGCTGCTCGCGCTCGAATGGTCGGCCGAGCCGCGAATGGTAGAGCGGGACGTTCATGCCCAGGCTACGAAGCGCGGCCTGCAGATCCTCTCCAACCCGGGCGGAGGGCACGAACACCATCGCCTTGCCGCCTTCGGGCAACGGCAACGCGAGGAGCTGCGCGATCTTCGCTGCCCTGCTGTCCTCAGCGACGGCCCAGCGCAGGAGCGTGATGTTGGGCCGGTCGACCCCGCTGACGAACACTTCTGCGTCTTCAGCGCCGAGCGAGGCGAGGATCCGCGCTTGCATCTCCTGCCCGGCCGTCGCCGTGAAGGCGAGAACGGGCGGGTTGCCGAGCTGACGCCGGATATCGCCCAACCGGCTATACTCCGGCCGGAAGTCCGCTCCCCACTGGTCGACGCAATGAGCTTCGTCCACCACTAGGAAGGCAGGACGAAGCTCGGCAAGACGCGCGCGCTCCGCTTCGCTCCGAACGAAAAACCGTTCGGGCGCGAGGTGCAGCAGCTTGATCGCACCGCGGCGAAGCAGGCTGTAGCGGAGCTTCTTCTCCTCCATCGAGAGGTCGCTGTTGACGAAGCTGGCGGGGACCTTCTTGCGGAGCAACGACGCCACCTGCTCACTCATGAGAGCCTTGAGGGGTGAGACCACCACGGTCGGTCCAGCCCGGAGGATCGCCGGCAGCTGGAAGCAGAGCGTCTTGCCCGATCCCGTTGGACGAACGACCAGGACCGACTTGCCCTGCAGGGCGGCCTGCACGACCGCCAGCTGGCCCTCCCGGAACCGCTCAACGCCTAGTAGGCGGAGCCCCGGGCCGAGATACTCGGTTGCCTGATCGAGCTCGTGTGCGCCGCCGAAGAGACGCGCCAAGCGGACAGCCCAGCGCTCGATCACGCGCCGCGCCAGACCGCCTGCAAGCATCGGGTGATGAGCCGCGTGGCAGCCGTCGCAGAGCGTCACGAGGTTCGCGAGCTCGTCCGTCCCGCCCATTGACCGCGGCAACAGGTGGTGAACATCGGCGTCGCGGCCGACTTCGCAGCCGCAGCTGGTGCAGCGATAACAGTCGCGCGCATGGACGACGCGGCGCGTCTCGGCCCAGATCGACGCGGCGGGCGCGTCTCCGACCGGACGGGCCGGCGACAACGGGGGCGAGATCACGTTCACGCGGGTTCAGCCCTCCCGGCGCCTTTCGTTCTCGACGCGGATGTCCTCCCGGGTCGGCGCTGCCTTCAGCTTGACCAAGCGCGACGTGATGCCACCCTCGTTACGGTCGAAGCGGGTCATCAGCTCGGAGAGCGTGGCCCCGTTCGACCAGCGCTGCAGCAGGTCCGCGTCGTCGCCCTCGGTCCAGCGGACGCCGGTGTTGATCCCCTTCTCCTGGGTGGACTGTTTCCTCGCGACCGGCTTTGTGACCTGCTTGGGCGTCTTCACGACCATCCCGATCGCGTTGGCGAGACCCGCCCACTCCCGGTTCGTTAGATCGATCAGCTGCCCGTCCGGCAGGCAGAGCCGCGCCGCGTCGCTGCCAACCTGCAGCTCGAACCTTGAGCCGTCGACGGACCACGTGAGAGTGTGGCTGTCGTTCGAAGCGCTGCCATCGGGGCTATGCGCCTGCTCCACAGCCATTAGAACCGCCGACCGGCGGTAAAGTCGACAGCCGGCCCCATGGCACACTGATAGCTCGTGGTGCGATTGATGGAGCGATCGGGGATGAGGGTCTCGTCCGTCAGCACGAGCGTCGTGCGATCAAGCGAGACGGTCCGCAGCACCGGACCCATCGAGGTCCGCATCAGGTCCGGGTTCGGGGCGTCGATCACGATCGTGCCGTCGGTCACGCGCGCGAGCCGCTTTTTACCCTCGCCCTGGTCGTACCGGCCGCGCTTCAGATCCACGTTGAGCCGCTTGGTCTCGCCGTTTTTCGCGGTGCAGGTGAAGCCCGTGACACCGGATCTCCCCTTCGCCAAAGCGGGCTGCGACACCACCGCCAACGCGATCAGGAACGCTACCTTCACCCCGCCGTCTCCCCGTTTCCGAGCCTAGCGTAGCACTATCCAGTGCTGCTCGTCAGGCTTTCCCACCATTGCGAACGGACTTCGCCGGGGCGCAGACCGGCTCGTCCATCGAGAGGCGGGGACCGGTGACGGTCTGAGGGCAGGGGTATGCACGCTTGCGCGCGTCGCTGGCATCGGCGTAGCACACCTTCTGAGGTGGAGATCCCCTGTCACGTCGCTCGCTCTCGCATCGCCAGACTAGACCGGGCTCCCTCTCGCCCGGGATTGCCTCATCCGGGTAGACCTGCCCCGGCCAGTATTCCCGACGGCACTCACGCAAATCGCGTTGCTGAACACCGCACTCAATGTACTTGTCCCACGGCTTGACGAAGATTGTCTGCGGCACCGCCTGTTGAGCCGCCTGCCTTGCTCGCGACTGGGCTTCCGCAACAGGTGCCTCAGAGCGCCGACTTTCTACGGCTCCATACACACCCGCCACGACCAGCATCGCTGCAACCGGTAGGGCGGCCAGCGGCGCGTGCTTCACGGCGCCTCCGAAGCATCGTCAGTGACGAGAGCCTCCTCCTCACCATCGACCTGCTCCACCTCGCTGGCGCGAGCGATGCGGCGGCGGCCGCCGCGTCGTCGTGACGCACGGCGGCACGCGGTGCGGGAAAGGCCGGCAGCAGCCGCAGCGCCTGTCGGTCATCGCCGAAAGCGCGCACCAGCGCAGGCCAGGCGCTCGGCGGCGCGGCGTCAAAGGCACGGACGATCGCTGCCACGCGATCCGCCGGTGGCAAGATGTACATGCGCGTGCTCGCTCCCGGCACGCCGCACAGGAACACGTGCAACGTGGCGAGCAGCAGCAATGCATGGATCGCGACGATCAACCCGATGCGGACGCGCAGACTGATCGGCGGCAGTCGCCTCAACACCGAACGACCGGAGGAGAGAACAGGTAACCGTCGCCGCGTACCGTGCGGATCAGCGCCGGCTCGCGCGGATCGTCGCCCAGCTTGCGGCGCAGGCGGCCGACCTGCACGTCGATCACGCGGTCGATCGTCTCCGCCGCCCCGCCGCGCGTGCGGTCGATCAGGAACTCGCGCGACAGCACGCGTTGCGGATGGAGCACCATCGCATGCAGCAGATCGAATTCGCTGGTCGTCAGCGTGACAGGCTTGCCGTCCGGGTCGCTGAGATCGCGGGCGCCGACCCGCAGCAGCCACCCGTTGAACCGGAAGCTGGCATTCACCGCATCGCCCGCGACGTCGCTCAGATCGCGCGTGCGCCGGATGATCGAGCGCAGCCGCGCCAGCAGTTCGCGTGAATTGAACGGCTTGGCGAGATAATCGTCGGCGCCCAGCTCCAGCCCGAGCACGCGATCCAGCGGATCGTCCTTGGCGGTGACGATCAGGATCGGCAGCCGCGGCCATTGCACGCGCAGCGCATGGCAGATCGACAGGCCGTCCTCGCCGGGAAGCATGAGGTCGAGGATCAGGCAGTCCAGCCGCTCGAACACGCCCGCCGCCATCAACCCGGCCGCTGCGTCGAAGGCGAGCACGTCGAAGCCCTCCCGTTCGAGCAGCTTCGCCAGCAGGTCGCGGATGCCGGGATCGTCCTCGACGATCGCGACCAGCCGGTTGCGACCGTTGCAGGAATTGGGGTCGTTCGGGCTCACCATGCGAAGACCCTAGAGGAAATCGGCTTGCTCGCCAGTCCGCCAAAAGCCCGCGCCGTCGCGGAGGAGGAACGCGACGGCGCGGGCACGGGGGCGCCGAGGTTAGCGGCGCGCGCCGTACTTGTCGGCGATCGCCTTGAGCTCGGCCGGGGTGAGCTTTCCATCACGATCGGCGTCGATCATCTTGAACCCGCGTTCCTTGCGACCGGCGGCGGTCCATTCCTGCAGGCTCAGCGCGCCGTCCTTGTTCGTGTCGGTGGCGGCGAAGGCGGCGCGCGCCTTTTCGATCCGGGCCGCGGGATCGGTCTGCGCCATCGCCGACACGGCCGGCACCATGCCGATCATCACGACGGGAAGGATAAGTCGCTGCATCACTGTTACTCCATGTGGTGCCAGTGTCTCGACTGACGCCTGCCGATTAGCCGAATGCGCCACATGGAATTGGGCGCGATTGTTCGCCCGCGTGACAGAATGTGACGATGGCGGCGGCTTCGCGTCTAGCGCGCGATCATGGTGTCGAGCCGCTCAAGGTCACCCCCGTCCAGCGTCGCGGTGGCGGCGGCGAGTTGCAGCTGCGCGAGCAAATAATCGTAGATCTGCGCCGACAGTTCGCGCCGGGTGGCGAATAGCTGCGCCTGGGCGTTGAGCAGGTCGGTCTGCGTCCGCACGCCCACCGACAGGCCGGTCCGGGCGGCGCGCTCCTGCAATTCCGCCGACCGCAATGCCGTGCGCAGCGCGTCGGTGCGCGCCGCGCCGGTCGATACGGCATACCAGGCACGCTGCGCCTGCAGCCGCGCATCGCGCTGTGCCGCCGCCAGTTCCTGCTCCTTCTGCCCGGCCGTCGCCTCGGCCTCGCGCCGCTTGGAGGCGATGCCCCCGCCGGCGTACAGCGGAATGGTCAGGCGAACGCCCGCGGTGGCGGCGTGAAGCGTATCCGGCAGCAGGCCGGCGTCGTTGGAACCGCCCAGCCGATACTGCCCCTGATAGCCGGCGACTCCTTCCACCACCGGGCGGCCGCGGACCGAATAGCGATCGATGTCGGCCGCCGCGGCGCGCGCGCTGTGCCCGGCGATGGCGACGGCGGGCGCATCGCGCTCCGCCGCGGCCATGGCAGCGTCCAGCGTCACCGGTGGCACCCCGGCGGCGAAGTCCGGCCCGACATGCGCCAGGTTCAGCGCCGGCCGGCCGACGAGTTCGGCAAAGGTCGCGCGCGCGGCGGCGAGCTGCGCCTCGGCGACCAGCCGCTGTGCCTGCGCCGCATCGCGCTGCGCCTCCGCCTCGCGCACGTCGGTGATCTTGGCCTTGCCGGCGTCGAACCGCGCCTGCGCGCCGCGCCGCTGCAGCTCATAGGCGTCGAACTGCGCCGCATAGCTGGCCACCGTCTCCTCGCCCTCGGCCACGTCGAAATAGGCTTGGGCGACGCGCAGGATCAGCCCCTGCGCCTCGCCGTCGAACTGCTCCTCGCCCGCCGCGGCGCGCGCGCGCAGCTTCGTCGCGTCGGCGCGGTTGCCCAGATCGTAGATCGGCATCGCCGCCTGCACGCTGGTCGTCGCGCGGCCGCCGGTCTGCGTGCCGCCGAACGACGGCGCGAGGTCCGGCGGCAGGTTGACGTCGACCTCGGTGCGCGTGACCGTCACGTCGCCCTGCGCCTGCACCTTGGGCAGCGACAAAGCGCGGGCCTGCGTCGCCGCCTCCCGGTCGGCACGGCGCTTCGCCTCGGCGGCGAGGATGTCGGGGTCGCGCCCCTGCGCCGCGCGCCACGCGTCGCCCAGGCTCATCGGCGGCCCGGGCACCTGCGCGGCAAGCGCCGCCGCCAGGAGGATCGCAGTGGTCATGATTGGGCCTCCGCCTGGGTCCGGCCATGCCCGCGGCGATCGAAGACCAGTTCGTACAAGGCGGGCAGGAAGAAGATGGTGAGCAGCGTCGCGACGATCAGCCCGCCCATGATCGCCACCGCCATCGGCCCCCAGAAGGTCGACCGGGTCAGCGGGATCATCGCCAGGATCGCCGCGAGCGCGGTCAGGATGATCGGGCGGAAGCGATGCACCGCCGCCTCGCGCACCGCCTCGCGCAGCGAGCCGGCATGCGCCGACAGCACGTCGATCTGCGCGATCAGGATCACCGAATTGCGCAGTACCATGCCGAACAGCGACAGGCCGCCGAGCATCGCGACGAAGCCGAACGGGATCTGGAACGCCGCCATGATCAGCGCCACGCCGATCAGCGCCAGCGGGCCGGTGGCCAGCACCACCAGCATGCGGCGCACGTCCTGCAACTGGACCATCAGCAGCAGCACGATGATGAAGATCGACATCGGCACCGCCGCCAGCGTCGCCTGCCGCGAGATCGCGCTCTGCTCCTGCGTCCCGCCGACGACGATCGAGGCGCCGTCGGGCAAGGTCGCGCGCAGGTCGTCGAGCTTGGGCGCCAGCCGCTTCATCACCTCGGTCGGCTCGACTCCCTCGGCATCGGCGGAAACGGTGATCGTCGGCTGGCCGCCGCGCCAGTAGAGGATCGACGGCTCGGCGTTGGGGCGGATGCGCCCGATCTGCGACAGCGGCACCGCGCCCTCGGCCGTGGCGATCGGCAGATTGTACACGCGGCTGAGATCGGTGCGCTCGGCGCGCGCGAGCCGCATCGTCACGTCGAGCGACCGGTCGCCGTCGCGGAAGGTGGTCGCCACCGCGCCGCCGATCGCCGCCTGCAGCGACTGCGCCACCGTCTCGGTCGACAGCCCCAGCGCGCGGACCTTGTCCTGATCCAGCTCGATCCGCATCGTCTTCAGCGGCTCGCCCAGATCGTCGGTCACGCTGCGCGCATTGGGATCGGCGAGCAGCAATGCCGCGACCTTCTCCGCGAGCGGCGCCGCGGTGGCGAGGTCGCGGGCGGCGACGCGATACTGGATCGGCTGACCCACCGACGGGCCGTTCTCCAGCCGGCTCACGCGCCCGCGCGCTTCGGGAAAGGAGCTGGCGAACAATTGCTGGAGCCTGGCGAACACCTCCTCGCGCGCTTCCTCGTCGCGGGTGACGACGACCAGCTCGGCCAGCGCGATGTCCGGCGTCTGCACGTTCAGCGGCAGGTAGAAGCGCGGCGAGCCGCCCCCGACATAGCTGGTGACGGAAACGATCCGCTCGTCGCCCGCCAGCAGCCGCTCCATCCGCTGCGCCACCGCCTTGGTCTGCTCGAAGCTCGCATTCTCGTTGAGGTTGAGGTCGACCACCAGTTCGGGTCGTTCGGAGGCGGGAAAGAATTGCTGCGGCACCGCCACGCGGAACAGCAGCACCGATCCCACGAACAGGGCCGCGCTCACCCCCACCACCAGCACGCGCCGGTCGAGGCACCAGTCGATCGCGCCGCGCAGCCGGTCGTAGAAGCGCCCGCCATATTGCTCCTCCGGCTCGCCGGCATCGTCGCGCGCGTCGGGCTTCTGCGGCAGGAGATGATAGGCGAGGAACGGCGTGAAGATCACCGCCACGATCCACGAGATCGCCAGCGACAGCGCCACCACCTGGAACAGCGATTTCACATATTCGCTCGCCGTCGCCTTGGAGATCGCGAGCGGCAGGAAGCCGACGATCGTGATGATCGTGCCGATCAGCATCGGGATCGCGGTCACGCGAAAGGCGCTCACCGCCGCCCGCGCGCGCGTCCAGCCCGCCTCCAGATGGCTGCTGATCGATTCGACCACGATAATCGCATCGTCCACCAGCAGCCCCAGCGCGACGATCAGCGCGCCCAGCGAAATGCGCTGCAGATCGATTCCCTGATATTCCATGCCGACGAAGGTGATCGCCAGCACCAGCGGAATGCACAACGCCACCACGATCCCCGGCCGCCAGCCGAGCGAGAGGAAGTTCACCGCCAGCACGATCACGATCGCCTCGATCAGCGAGCGGGTGAACTCGCCGACCGAATCCGCCACCACATGCGTCTGATCCGACACGGTGTGGATCTTCACGCCCGCCGGCAGCGTCCGGGCATAGTCGCCGACGATCCGCGTCAGATCCTCGCCCATCCGGTCGACGTCGCCGGTCGACGCCAGCGCGATGGCGACACCCACCGCATCCTTGCCGCCGAAGCGCATCTGGAACGTTGCGGGATTGACCGGCTCGCGCGTCACCCGCGCCACGGCGTCGAGGCGGAACGTCTTGCCGTTGGCGGCGATCGGCGTGGCGGCGATGTCGGCCAGCGCGTCGAAATCGCCCTTTACGGTCAGGCGCACGCGCTCCGCCCCGAGTTCGAGCACGCCCGAGGGGTTGACCGCATTGGTGCCGCGCAGCGCCTCGACGATCTGCTGGCTCGACACCCCCAGCATCGCCAGCCGCGCGCTGTCGTAGGTGACATAGACCGCCTCGTCCTGCTCGCCGAGCAGGTCGACCTTGCCGACGTCGGGCTGCCGCATCACGCGATCACGCAGTTCCTCGGCGTAGCGGCGCAGCGTCGGATAGGCGAAGCCGTCGCCGGTGACCGCATAGATGTTGCCGAAGGTGGTGCCGAACTCATCGTTGAACTGCGGCCCGACCACATCGTCGGGCAGGTCGCCGCGATGATCCGCCACCGTCTTGCGCACGGTGTACCACAGGTCGGGGATGCTGCCCGCCGGCGTGGTCGGCAGCAAGGTGATGTTCAACGTCGCCTGGCCCGGGCGCGCCTTGCTGCGGATATAGTCGATGTCGGGAATGTTGGTGGTCAGCGCCTGTTCGATCGGCTTCACCACCTGTTCGGCCACTTCCTGCGCCGAGGCGCCGGGCCAGCCGACGCTGATCAGCATCGACTTGACCGCGAACTCGGGATCTTCCTTGCGGCCCAGGTTGAGGTACGACATCGCCCCCATCACCACCGCGACCGCGATCAGGAAGCCGACGAACTGCTGGTGGCGCAGCGCCCATTCGGACAGGTTGGGCAATTTCATGCCTTGGGCACCTCGGCAATCCGCACCTTCTCGCCCTCGCGCAGCAGGTGGACGCCGGCCGTCACGATCGTCTCGCCGGGCCTGAGGCCGCGCACGAGCAGCTGGTTGCCGCTCGCCGAGACGATCCGCACCGGGCGCTTGCGCGCGGTCATGCTGGCGCGGTCGATCACCCACACCATGGTTCCCTTGCCCTCGCCGCGCACCGCCGTCAGCGGCACGGTGAGCGCGTCGGTCGCGGGGACGTCGCGCGTGACATGCACCTGCGCGGTTTCGCCGAAGCGCAGCTCGCCGGGCGGCGCGCTGACCGCCAGCCGCACGGCAAAGGTGCGCGTCGCGGGATCGGCGGCGCCCGCCACGCTGCGGACCCGCGCCGCATAGCGTTTGTCGGGCCGCGACCACATCGTTACGTAGATCTCCTGCGTGCGCGACAGCGTGGCGACGTCGCCTTCCGCCACCGCGATCGACACCTCGGGCCTGGACGGATCGGCCAGCGTCAGCACGCTCTGCCCGGCGCTGACCACCTGCCCCACCTCGCCGGTCGTCTGGGTGATGACGCCGCCACGCGGCGCGGTCAGCGTGGTGCGGCCGAGCTGCGTGGCGGCGGTTGCGCGTTGCGCATCGGCGACCTGCACCTGCGAGCGCGCCTGGTCGGTCGAGGCGCGCTGCTGATCGAATTCCGCCTGCGAGATGAACCCTTCGGCCAGCAGCGCGCGATTGCGCGCGAGATTGGCGTTCTGAGTCTGCGCCGCGCTTGCCGCCGCCTGGCGCTGCGCGGTGCTGCTGTCGAGATTGCGCTGATAGTCGAGCGCGTCGATGCGGTAGAGCAAGTGCCCGCGCTTCACCGTGTCGCCCGTGCTGACCGCACGTTCGACGATCCGCCCCGCCACCTGAAAGCTCAGCGCGCTTTCATAGCCCGACCGCAGCTCTCCGGGATAGGTGAGTTCGGCCTCGCGCTGCCCCGTCTGCACCGTCATCGCCGCCACCGGGCGGACCTCGACGGGAGTCGGCTCCGGCTCGCCACAGGCGGCAAGGGCGAGCGCCAGCATCGCGGCCGCGCCGCCTTGCCAAGCACGACAAGCGGGCTGCTGCGCGCCGGCGCGCGGATCGGACGGCATGGCGGACTCCCTGAAGGGGGCGCACGCAAGGCGCCCGCGAGGGGGACGATGTAGAGGCCGCACCCCGCGCGGGTGTGCGGGCTTCGCAACACTCCGTGTCACTTTGTGTCAGCCATCCGTTGCGCGGCACGGGCGATACATGCGCGACACGAACTGTTTCACGGCCATCATCACCGCGCGGGACGGGGTGGATAGAGCGGACGGGTCGGCGCCGTTGCCGGCAGTCAGCAAGGCTCCGTCACCGATCATGCCGCACAACGATTTGTCCTATCACCTTCGCCGCGCCGAGCAGGAAACCCGCATGGCGATCGGCGCGCTGGTGCCGCGCGCCGAGGCGTGCCACGCCGCCCTCGCCCGCCTGCACGCCCGCCTTGCCCTGCAATTGCTGACCGGCATGGCCGGCCCGGCGGGACGAGGCTGCCGCAGCGCCGCGCAGCCCGTGCGCGCCGAGGTCACGGCCTGAATTGGACCGACGCGAACGAACCGCCGCTTCGACAAGGAAGCGGCGGCTCGCGAGAAACCGGGGGTGGGCAGTGCGTGGGCTAGAAGCCGTCGCCGGGCTGGGTCGCCGGCATCTCCTGCGCCGGGGCGCCGGGCGGCGCGAGGCGGAAGGCGAAGGGATAATGTTCGCCGTTCCAGCGCACCGTCATGTGGACGACGCCCGGGCGCTTGCGCAGATCGTCGTACAGCGCGACCGTGACGACCCCGCCGAGGCTGGCGTCGGGATCGACGGTGGTGGTCTGCAGCGTCTCGCCGTCGATCCGGTCGAGCGTATAGTCCAGCCGCTCGCCGATGCTGCGCGCTGCCATCGCCCCCGCGCCGACTGCCGCGACCGCCCCCGCCGCGCCGATGCTGTTGTCCTGCCACGAGATCGCCCGCGCATAGGTGGCGCGCGGGGTATGCACGACGCGATAGCCGTAACGCGTGGTGGAGGCGGTGGAAGCCACGCCCGCCAGCACGCCGGCCAGCGCCAGCGCGCCGACCTGACGGTCGCGTGCCTTGTGCGTGGCGGCATCGGCCAGGTCGTCATGGGTGAGCACGCGCAGCGGCACGCGATCGAAGCTGGCGGTCACATTCTCCGTGCCGAAGTTCGCCGCCCGCCCGCTGCGATTGTACACCGCGACGGAAAAGGCGAGCGTGCGATCGTCGCGCAAGGGCAACGGCCGCACCTCGACCGCCCCGGCCAGGGTCGTCAGGCTGACGGTGGCGACGCCGCGGTCGAACCGCGCAGTCTCCGCGCCGATGCTGATCGGCTGCAGCGTCAGCGGGGGCGCCGCCGCGACGCTCGCCACCGACATGCCGGTCATGGCGATGGCGCCGGCCAGCGAGGCAATCTTGTAGAGCTTCATTGTGGGTCGTCCTGGTCTGTGCGGGGGAACGGCGGCGGCGCGATCACCAGACGCGCGGCACGCTGCGGACGATCACGCCGCTGCGGTTGATCAGCGTGATGTTGTTGTTGACGTAGATCCAGCGATAGCCGGCCGGCGCCACCGTCAGGCCGTAGAAGGCCGGATTGCTGACGACATAGACGCGCATACTGGCGGGCACCGTCGCGCCGACCACCCAGGTGCGCCCCCAATAAGGGCGCGGCACCGCATAATAGCCATGATGCGGCGCGTAGTAATAACCCGGCCGCGGGCCGTGGTAGCCGGCAAAGCCCGGATGGCCGTGCCACCAATTGGGGTTGTCGCGATCCCAGCGGACGGCGCCGCGCGTCGTGATCCGACCGCCTTCAGGGCCGACGATCGTCGTCCGGCGGACGGCATGGCCGTGGCGATCCTGCGCGGCGGCAGGCATGGCGCCGAGCGAGACGGTGCAGGCGGTGAGCGCGAGGGCGCCGACGATCGAGATGCCGTGATTGATACGCATGATGGTCGCTCCAGTTCTTCGAGGACTGGAGGTTTCGCCGGGCTGCGCAACACGACGACGAGCGCCGCGTAAATCATTGTAACAATCGCCTCAGGCGGCGCGCAGCCACAGCCCGGCGCGAAACCCGCCGCCCGGCCGGTTGGCGAGCGTCAGCCGGCCGCCATGGCGCACGAGCAGCGCCTCGACGATCGACAGCCCCAGCCCCGACCCGCCGGTCTGGCGCGCGCGCGATTGCTCCAGCCGGTGGAAGGGTTCGGTCAGCCCGGCGAGCTGGTCTTCCGGCACGCCCGGCCCCTCGTCCTCGACATAGACGATCAGCCAGCCGTCCGTCCGCGTCACCCGCACCCCGGCATGCCCGCCGTAGCGAATGGCATTGTCGAGCAGGTTGGCCAGCATGCGCTGGAAGGAGATGCGCGCGACCTGCGCCTGCGCCGGGCGCGGCAGCGGATCGACCAGGATGACCTCGCCCACCCCGCGGCGGACCTCGACCGCATCGGTGATTTCCGTGTCGAGGTCGATCACCTCGTCGGGAATGCGGTCGGTCTCGCCGGCGTAGCGCGCGAAGGTGAGCGTGTCGTCCAGCAGGACGCTCATCTCCTTCAGATCGGCCATGGCCGCATCGCGCTGACGCGGCTCGTCGATGAAATCGGCGCGCAGCTCCAGCCGGGTCAGATAGGTACGGAAATCGTGCGCCACCGCCGCCATGATGCGCGTGCGCTGCGTGGCGAGCTGCTTCAGCCGGCGGCTGCGGTCGGCGAACGCCGCGCCCAGTTCCTGGATCTCGCGCGGGCCGCCCGTCGGCCATTGCGGATCGGGCTTGCCCGCGCCGTCGCTGCGCACCGCCGCCAGCAGCCGCGACACCGGCCGCGTGGTCTGCCAGGCCAGCACGACGATCGCCACCACCTGCAATACCGCGATCACTCCGATCAGCGCCGGGAAGAAGCGCACCAGCCGGGTCACGACGGGCGGCGTAATCCGGACGATCTCGACCGCCACCCCGTCGCGCCCCCCCTCGTCGGGCAAGGGTACCAGGACACGGACGGGCACGTCGGACAGCACGCGCCCGCCGCCGAAATCGCGCAGTTCCTCATGATCGGCGACCCGGACGTGGACCGGTCGCGCCCCGAGCACCGCGCGATAGGCCGCGGCGAGATCGTCGGGCGACGCCGCCGCCTCGCGCTGCCACGCCATCGCGAGCTTTGCCGCCAATCGACCGGCAACCGCCGGCGCCACGCTCGGCTGTTCGCCGGGCGCCGGTGCCCGGACCAGCCGGACATGACGGAAATCGGTGCTCACCGCCGCCACCACGGCCGGGCGCACGTCCGCCGGCGCGCGCTCGATCGCATGCACGATCAGCGCTACTTCGTCGGCCTCCGGCAGGCGGTAGAAGGTCTGGCGCGGCTTGCCGAAGCCCACGAGCAACAGCACCAGCAGCGCCGCCACCGTCAGCGTGTGGAGCAGCAGCAGCCCGCCCAGCCGCGCGCGCAGCCCGCCGAACAGTCTGGACGGCTTCAGCATCGCGCCACCGGCATCGCGAACATATAGCCGTCGCCGCGGATCGTGCGGATCATCGCCGGCTCGCGCGGATCGTCGCCGATCTTGCGGCGGAGGCGGCTGAGCTGGACGTCGACCGCGCGATCGAAGGGCGTCGCCACCTTGCCGCGCGTCCAGTCGAGCAACTGGTCGCGCGTCACCACGCGCTGCGGATGCGACACCAGCGCCAGCAGCAGGTCGAATTCGCCGCCGGTCAGATTGACCAGCGCGCCGTCCGGCGCGGTTAGGCTGCGATTGCCGGCGGACAGCGTCCAGCCGGCGAAGCGGTAGATCGCCGCCTCTTCTCCTGCCGCCGCCTCGCTGCCGGCGCGCAGCCGGCGAAGCGCCGCGCGAACACGGGCCAGAAGCTCGCGCGCGTTGAACGGCTTGGCGAGGTAATCGTCCGCGCCCACTTCCAGCCCGACGATCCGGTCGACGTCATCGCCCTTGGCACTGACCATCAGGATCGGCAGCCGCGGGCGCGCGGCGCGCAGCGTGCGGCAGATCGACAGCCCGTCCTCCCCGGGCAGCATGACGTCGAGGATCAGGCAATCGAGCCGCTCGACCGGTGCCGAGCGGAAGAAGGAGGCGGCATCGGCATAGGCGAGCACCTCGAACCCTTCGCGGCGCAACAGGTCGGTGACGAGATCACGGATTCCCGGATCGTCCTCGATCACTGCCACCATCGTGTCCGCGACGCTCATCCCTCAGCTCCGTCCACCCGCGATCATCGCGCCGACCCGCGAGCGGCGCGGCGCCCTGCGGTGCGTAGCGCAAGCGGCGCGGCGCTGTGCCGCTGCCGCGTGACGGCGCGTAACGAAACGTAACAGAGCGATGGCGGCCACCCGCCCGGCGGTGACAAGTGACTGGAACGCAGCCGCCGCCTGCGGCATGCCAGCCGGGTGACGATCGCTTCCCCGCCAGTCCCCCAAGCCCGCGTCCTGCGCACCCGCAATGCCCTGCTCGCCGCCGGCCGGCGGTTGTTTGCGGAACGGGCGATCGATGCGGTGGCGATCGACGACATCGTCGCTGCGGCCGGCGTCGCCAAGGGCACCTTCTACAACCATTTCGACGACAAGGATGCGCTGCTCACCGCCATCGTCACCGAGATCCGGTCCACCGTCGAGGAACGGATCGCGACGATCAACGCCGGCATCGAGGATCCCGCGGTGCGCCTGACGCGCGCGATCTGCGTCTATGTCGCGAGCGTCGTCGAATCGCCGGCGGAGGGCGCGATCCTGCTTCACAACGATCCGCGCCGCTCGGCGAGCGAGGCGCTGAACGACGGCCTGCGCCACGATCTCGCCGCCGGGCTGCGTAGCGGGCGGCTGGCGCTGCCCACGGTGCAGGCCGGGCTGCTCTTCGTGATGGGGGTGGCGCACATCCTGCTCTATTCCACCGTGCGGCATCACGACGACTGGTCGCCGCTGGTGCAGACTCAGCAGCTGTGCGCGATGACGCTGCGCTCCTTCGGCCTGGCGCCGCCGGAGGCCGAGCTGATCGCCGCGCAGGCGGCCGACGCCATCATCCGCCCGCAGCGCCACGAGGCTGATCGCACCGACTGACCGTTCGGTCAGTTTGAGCTTGCCGATGCCACTGCCGCGCGGCAGGACAGGGCGCTGGACGAGGTCGAGGAGAGCGAACGATGCGCCACACGCTCGAGGAGCAGGCCGCAGAGGCATGGCTGTATGGCCTGCCGCTGATCGAGATGGCGGCCACCCGCACCCGCGTGCTGCGCCTGGGCGTGCAGCAGAACCGCCTGCACCACGTCCACCGGCTGCTCACGCCGCGCGATCGTGAGGTGACGCTGCCGAACAACGACACGCTCTATTCCAGCGCGCACCTGGACCTCAGCCACGGTCCCGCGACGCTCACCCTGCCGCCTGCCGGAGAGCGTTACCTGTCCTTCGCGCTGATGGACGCCTGGACCAACAATTTCGCCATCCTGGGCACCCGCACCACCGGGGCCGAGGGCGGCACCTTCCGCATCGTCGGCCCGTCCTCCGACGAGACCGGCCCGATGGTGATCCGCGCGCCGACCGACTTCGTCTGGGGGCTGGCGCGCGTGCTGGTCGACGGGCCGGCGGACCTGGAGGCGGCACGAGCGGTGCAGCAGGCGATCACGCTCGACGCACCCGCCGCGCGCGACTGGACGCCGCTCGCCAGCCGCACCGCCGACTGGGCCGACTATCTCGCCGCCGTCGATGCCATGATGGTGGCCAATCCGCCGCCCGCCACCGATCTCGCGCTGCGGCGTCGGATCGCGGGGCTGGGCATCGGCGAGGGGCGGTTCGATCCGACGCGCTTCTCGCCTGACGCGGCGCAGGCGATCGCGACGGGCGTGCAGCAGGCGCGACACTGGGCCGTCGCCGCCGGCGGGATCGGCGCACGCGCCGTGGACGGCTGGCTCCAGCCCGGGCACGGCGTCGGCGACTTCGGCCAGGATTATCGTTATCGCGCCGCCGTCGCGCTGAAGGGGCTGGCGGCGATGCCGTCGGTCGAGGCGCTGTACCTGCAAGGCACCGGCACCAGCGACGGCCTCTACGACGGCACCCGCCAATGGCGGCTGCACTTCGCCGCCGATACGCTGCCGCCGGTCGACGGCTTCTGGTCGCTGACGATGTACGAGGCGGCGGACGACGGGCAGATGTTCCTCACCGCCAATCCGCTGCAACGCTATTCGATCGGCGACCGGACGCCCGGGCTCGCAAAGGCGGCGGACGGCAGGCTGACGATCGCGATCGGCCACGAGCCGCCGGCGGACGTTCCGGAGGTGAACTGGCTGCCCGCCCCGGCCGGCCCGTTCGGCATCGTGATGCGCGCCTATCTTCCCCACACCGAATGGCTCGACGGCATCTACCGGATGCCGCCGCTCCAGCCGGCAGACTGATGTCAGCCGGTCCGCTGCCCGCTCAGCGGGAAGGACCCGAACGCCCCCGCCTTGGCCGATCCGGTGATCGTGTCGCCCTCGATCGTGGCGGTCATGTCGAGCGTCATCGGCATCGGCGTGGTGATCTTCTGCTGCCACGTCAGCGTGTTGCCGCTCACCGCGCCGGACACGTCGAACGAACCGGCGTCGCCGGCATTGGTGCCGGTGAAGCGATCGCCGGCGCTCTGCACCGTCAGCACCGACTTGCGCTCGCCCATCGGCGATTTCACGACGACGTCGTAGGTTCCATCGATCGACATTTCACTCTCCCGTATGAAGGCGCCGTCCGGCACCGGTGATTGCGCCGCCGTGGCGAAGCGATAGGCGGCCTGAAGATCGGACGGCGTCCCCGTCCCGAACACATAGCGGTCCGGCCGAACGAGCACCGCGGGCACGTCGCGCGTGCGCAGCCATTCGGCGATCGCCGCCGCGAACGGCGCCAGCGCGGGGTGCGACAGATCCGCGGCGCGAACGCCGCCCTCCCCCGTGGGGATCGGCGCGTCAGCAAGCAGCCACGCTCCAGCCCCCAGCACGTCATCCAGCCGCTCGCCCGCCGCGCCGAGGAATTGCGGGAAATAGTCGCCTGCCGCCGCCGACCCGGCCAGCAGATGCCCGTTCGCCAGCGCCGCCGCGGGCGGTCGCATCTCGCCCGCCTGGGCGCGCGCGGCGATCATCTGCACGTCGCGCGCGGCGGCGATCTCGGGATCGAGCTCGCAGACCGTGCGCCCCATCATCATCGCCAGCGCGATGATCTGGCGGACATGCGGCTCGCGCTCGGCCTGATAGGTGTCGAGCAGCGTCGCCGGCGCGTCCCCTGCGACCACCGCCGCCAGCTTCCAGCCGAGGTTGGCCGCGTCGCGCAGGCCCGAACACATGCCCTGCCCCGCGAACGGCGGCATCTGGTGCGCCGCATCGCCCGCCAGCAGCACCGGCCCGGCGCGCCAGCGATGCGCCACCCGCGCGTTGAAGCGATAGACCGCCAGCCGCTCGACCTCGACCGCGCCCTCGACGTTCCACGGCGCGAGCAGCGCGGCGACGAACGCCGGGTCGGTCGCCTGCTCGGGCGTCTCGCCCGGCCGCAGCATGAACTCCCACCGGTGCCGCCCCGACCCCATCAGCACGCAGGTCGTCGGCCGCGCCGGATCGCAGATCTGCAGGTTGATCGTCGGCAGCCGCGCCGCGTCATGCACGATCGCATCGATCACCAGCCACGGTTCGTCGAAGCACAGATCGTCCAGCGCGATCCCCGCCAGGGCGCGCGTCGCGCTGCGCGTGCCGTCCGCCCCGACGACGAAGCGCGCGCGCACTGTTGTTTCGTCCGCGCCGTCGGCGAACCGCGCCGTCGCACCGTCGTCGTCCATCGCCAGCGCCTGCAGCGTCCAGCCGGTGCGCAGCGTGATCGCCGGGTTGGCGTGCAGCGCGTCGCGCAGCGCCCGCTCGATCGACGGCTGGTGGATCATGTTCGCCGCCGGCCATCCGCCCGCACCGATGCGGTCCGCGCCATCGAAGCGCAGCAGCACGTCGCCCCTGGCATTGACGAAGTCGTAGCGCGGCGCCTGCCGGCACGATGCCATGATCGGTGCCGCCAGCCCGAGCGCCTGGAAGATGCGCACCGTTTCATGATCGATATGCGCCGCGCGCGGCAGCGGGTAGATGTCCGCTGCCTTGTCCGCGATCAGCACGCGCACGCCCTGCTGTGCCAGGAACAGCGCCAGCGCCGATCCCGTCGGCCCCGCGCCGACGATCAGGACGTCGCACGTCCGGTCCTGCGCCACCGTCAGTCTTCCGCCACCATCGTGGCTTGGATGGCGCCGATGCGGTCGATCTCGCAGCGCACCGTGTCGCCCGGCTTCAGGAAGCGCTTGGGCTCCATCGCCGCACCGACGCCGCCCGGCGTGCCGGTGAAGATCAGGTCGCCCGGCTCCAGCGTCATCGCGGCGGACAGATGCTCGATCTGCTGCCACAGATCGAACACCAGATGCCGCGTGTTCGACGCCTGCCGCTGCTCGCCGTTGACGAAGCAGCGGATCGCCAGGTCGTGCGGGTCGCCGATCTCGTCCGCCGTGACGATCCACGGGCCGATCGGGGCATGCGTGTCGAACGACTTGCCCAATGCCCATTGCGGGCCGGCATGCTGCCACATCCGCTCGGTCACGTCGTTGCCGACGCAATAGCCGAAGACATGCGCCGCCGCGTCCGCCGCCGCGATGTGCTTGGCGCGCCGCCCGATCACCGCCACCAGTTCCACCTCGTAATCGACGAACGGCGCATTGCGCGCGATCAGGATCGGATCATGCGGTCCGTTGATCGAGGTCTGCGCCTTGGTGAACCACACCTGCCGCTGCGGCGTTTCCATGTTCGATTCGGCGATATGATCGGCATAGTTGAGGCCGATCGCGAAGATCTTGCCCGGGCGCGGCACCGGCGCCAGCAGCCGCACCGAAGCGAGCGGCAGCCCCTCTCCCGTCGACGCCGACGCAAGCGCATCGCCCCGCGTGTCCCAATCGGCGATCAGGTCGATCATCGATCCTGCCCCGGCATCGACGATCCGGTCGCCGGCGACCACGCCGATCCGCGCCTCGCCGCCCTGCTCGTAGCGCGCCAGCTTCATGCCACTTCCTTTCGTCCGCGGCGGAACAGCTGCCGCAACCTGATGTTGAACGCCATCAGCCGCCCGACATTCTCGAAACTCGGCGCACGCTTGCCGGCGAGCGCCGGGAACGGGCTGCCCCATTGCACGTCGAGCATGTCGCGCACGGTCGCCTTGTTGGATCCGTCCTCGGCGGTGAACAGATCGCCGTCAGTCCAATGCTCCAGTTCGTGCCCCCAGGGATCCTTCCAGTAATCGAAGATCTGGCTGCCCAGCTTGTGCCGTCCCACTCCCCAGGCCGCGTTGCGCCCCCTGGCCTTCAGATGCGCATGGCCCAGCATCAGGTCGTCCAGCCCGGCGACCTCGAAAGCGGCATGGTTGAACCCCGGCCCGCCGGGCAGCTGCGCCAGGAACAGCGTATGGTGGTCGGTCGGCTGGTCGCCGCGGTCGCAGCGCATGAAGGCGCCCAGCGCCACGCCCGGCGCCGCCTCGATCTCGTCGGAGGTGATGAAGCCGAAACGTTCCTTGTACCAGCGCTCCGATCGCCGGAAATCCGCGACGTTGAGCACCGCATGGCCCAGCCGCCGGACGCGCGAAGGGCCTTGCGCCAGCCGCACCGCGCTGCGCAGCCGCCGCCGCAGCGCCGCGGAGTTGAACCCGCTTTCCGGCACGTGCGCCCCCGCCTCGTCCCACGCCTGCCCGGCGACCGCCTCCACCGCATTGCCGTCCGGATCGCGCAGCCGGACCACCCAGCCGCCGCCCGGCGCATCGAACGGCTCGACGCGCGCGCCCTCGCTGTCCGCCAAGCGCTCCAGCGACTCGCGATCCGCCAGCCGCAGGCCCAGCCCCAGAAATGCCGCTTCGCCCCGCTCGGTCACATGCGCGAACGGCGCGCCATCCGATCCGCGGCCGTACAGGCGCCCGTCCCGTTCAAAGCAGGAAAGCCCGAACTCCTCGAGAAAACGGCGCATTTCCGCCAGGTCCGGCGCTGCGAAGCGCACATGCCCGATATCCTCTACCCGCGTGATGCTCATCACCGCGCCTCTATATTGACTGTTTAGTCATTGTCATCGACGACGACCTGGCCCGTTTCATCCCTCGCGGTCCAGACGATCGCGTCCGCTCGCGCTTCGTCATGCGTCGCATTCAGCGCCGGTCCCATAGCGAGGATCTCTGTGATCCGACGCGCCGTTTGTGCGAAGTGAAGCACCTCTTCACCACGAAGCGGTCGCCCCATAATCGCCGTTTCGCGGTACGAAAGCCACTTCTTGAGGGCCTGGTAGCCGCCCGCAGTGTAGCTCCACACCTTGGACGGCACAGCCCGCCAACCCGCCGTCCCGTTCATCTCGATGTCGACGGCTCTATCACCGGTGACGTCCAGCAATGCAGCCAACGAAAGGCCGTGCCGGGTTGCGATCTGGCGCAGAGCCTCCAGTTCCGCCTCGGTCCACTCCCTTTCTGTCGCCATGCCCGCGCCGGGCATGATCAGTCGCGTTCCGCTGTCCTTCCGCTGTACCGAACCCCAGCCCGCGGTGACCTCGTAGGACGAGCCGTAGGGCAATCCGATCGAGGACAGTCCCGGCAACAGCGCCCCGCGGCTGACACCATCCACGGCCACCTCGACATCGAGGAGAGCCGCAAGTCTTGCCCCCAGCGCCGCAGAGCGCGCGAACGTCTCGTTCGACGCCGGGATCGGGATGCGAGGCCAGTCGACACGAAGGGCATCGATGTACCGCGCCTCGTAGACCGGCGCATTCAGGGTGGCGAGAACGTGGTCGAACAGCTGGTCACTCGTGAGATCCCGCTCGGCCAGCATCGTCTTCACCGACTTGGCGAGGTTCGGCTCGACATTCTGGGTGTCCTGACGAACCCGGGCCGGGAAGATCGACACGTTGCTCTCGACAAGGTGGTGATCGCCGAGAACGCTGACGGACTGGGGCTTGTAATAGACCCCCATGCGGTTCCGGACGCCGGCCGTGAGGAATCGGTTTCCTACTTCTGCATTGGCGAAAAACTCGGGGCGTTTCTCGTCAATCAGCTTGGTGTCGGGGTCCCAATATGCCCAACGAACGTCAAAGGGCCGGTAGGCATAGCGCACGATTTGGCCGAGTTGATATTTCCGCTCGATCAGCGCTTTGCGCGTGGTTGCCGCGTTGTACCGTTCGGTCGTGTTCACGAGAGCAGGGTGCGACTTCGCGAGCTCGGCGTCCGTCGTCTTCGGGTCGAGATAACGCTCGATCCTGCGCTCAAGCGCGTCCCGGTCGACGTCGACCAGGAACTCGTCCCGACTCGTCTTGACGCCCGGAAACCCGACAGGCAGCAAGCTGGGTAGCAGAGGCCATTCAAAGTACGCCGGATCGACGTCGAACGGCATGAACTGCAATCGCATCGGCAAGGTCGGAGCCACGGACTCGTAGAGGGTCGCCGGGTCGGCTTCCGCCGTCGCGGCAAGCGCCTCCCTCTTGCCGGCGCCCCAGATGTTACGGAAGCCGATCACATCGGTCGGCTGATGATCCTGGTGGCGCACCATCGTGACGATCGCCGTGCCCACCTGGATGCCGGCAGGGTTGGCCGTGGTCGCGAACACGGATGGGTCGGCCGAGCCATCAGGCGTGCGCTTCCCGGTCTTGTACTTGTCCCCGTTCAGACAATCGACGTTGATCGTGTCGAATGCCTCCAGATATCGCTCCCGCATGCCGGAGCAGCTGGAGCTGTCCAGCCAGCTGTAGTTGGAGATGAACGACACCACGCCCTGGCCCGTCTTCTCGGCAATACGCCGCTCAGCCATTCGAAAGAAGCGGACGTAGAGCTCGTTCAAGCCCTGGCCCTGGGCGGGGGCGACCTTCTTCACCTTCCGGTACTCGTTCGAGAGCGCCCGCTCCTCCGGATTGGAGGACACGCCGGCGAAGCCGTCATAGGGCGGGTTTCCGAGTACGACGAGGATCGGCCTGGTCTGTTTCACGGCATCGGCCGAGGCCCGCTCTTCCTCCAGTTCCGCGAAGGGCAGGGGCTTGTTCGTGTGCGGTTCCCACCCGGTGAGGGCGTTGGTCAGGTAGATCCCCGGCCGCGCATCGTCGGGTATCGGCGCCCCCATGTTCGAGAGCGTGATGCCCGCCTGCATGTGGGCGACGACGAAGGGCGCCGGCATGATCTCGAAGCCGAACACCCGGTTGCAGGCGGCACTTCGCAGTCGATCCGCGACGGCAGAACCGAGCCCATGAGCAGCCAGGTTCGCCTCAATCCGGCGCAGGACGGAGTTGAAGAAACCCCCGGTGCCGCAACAGGGGTCGAGGACATAGACCCGCTCGTCAGCGAGCCCATCCGAAATGCCAAGGTCGTGCTTGAGAGCACGGTCGACGCGCGCGACCATGTAGTCGATCACCTCGACCGGCGTGTACCAGACTCCGAACTGCTTCCGGAGCTTGGGATCGAACGCCTCGAGGAAGGGCTCGTAGAAGTACTGGACAGCGCGTCCTTCCTCGAAGCGCTTCAAGAACTCCTTGGCGTCGATCCGGTTGAGCGTCTCGCCGGTCCAGTCGAGCACCTCGACGAGGTCCAGCTTCTTGATGTGCTTCGGAGCGGTGAGCTGCTGAAACAGTGTCGCCACGAACGGCACATGGAGGGTCCATGCAGCCGAGTGCCAATCGAACCGCGCAGGGTTGCGCGGTGTGGTGCGCGCCCAGATGCCCCACGCCGAAAACAACCCGTAGAAGAGCGTCTGGATGAGGGTGGACCTGAAGAAGTGATCACCCTTCTCGCCCTCGAAGGTGATCCCGAGGGCATCCTCCAACGCGGTACGGATCGTCTTAAGCGCCGGCAGATCACCAGCGGCCTCGACCCTAGCCAGTGCGTCGCGAGCATAGGATGCCAGAAACCACGCGACGTCCTTGGGTTGAACGAGAGCGACGTTCTGCGTGAAGGCGCGCCGAAGATACTCGACGAACGCGCGGCCGACTGACTTGGCGGCTTCAGCCGGCTCTTGAACGAGGGACCAGAACTCGGGCGCGCTCTGCGCGATCGCGAACGCCTCCAGACGTGCGGCCTGGCCGTCGGGTCCGCGTCCGACCAGCTGGAAGGCGCGCAGGTTGGTCACGAGGACCAGTCCATAGCCTTCGAAGTATTTAGTCAGCTGCTTGGGTGTCGACTTGAACAGGCTGTCATCGGCGACGCCCTTGACCTCTACTACCCCGCGCTCGGGCGCCTGCCCCGGCCGCGGTGCGCCCTTCTGAATCTGCCGCGCTGCGAACAAACCGAAATCGGGGCTGCCGGCGCCGGTGTTGGCGAGCTGCGACACGGGCAGCACCTTGGGCCGGAGGGAAGCCCCCACGCGCTCGAACAGGGTGTTCAGCGCGGGATAGTAGGCGGTCTCAGGCGTGCCGGCCCCCAAAGCATGGACCCGACGGACGGCTTCGAAGAACTCCTCCGCGATCTGTTCAGGATTGTATGCCACTCTGCCCCTTCACGCTGATGCCCGGCTCGCAAACCGTGCCTCGATCCTCCTGTTAACAAGCTGCGTGACCTTTTGCGCGACTTCTTCAAGCGTCGCCGTCAACCTGTTGAGCTGCGACAGCGTCCCTGACAGCTCTGGTCCATAGCGGGCTGTCAGGTACTCCCTCCCGCTGGTAAGCCGGTGCAGATGATCGGCCGTCCGCTGGCGCAGGACGAGACCGCACTCTCCCGCTCGCTTCGCGCGCGCCCCGAGGTCGTGCTGCAGCCCACGGACTGCTTGGGGTGTCTCGCCAGCATCAAGCATCAGCGCGTTCAGGTAGAGCTCGATCGCGTGGATCGCTAAAACGCGGGCCGGAGCGAGCTGGTGTGGCTCCGATCCGTGAGACCGCGCCATCAGATGCAAGCAGCTACCGCGAAACTCGTGTGCGAGGTTGAGGATCTGCCAGGCGCTCGCCGCCGAACCCGGGTACGCTGGCACGATGTCGTCAGGCATCAGCTAGTGCGTTCCTCGGAAGCGGGAGGGACTCCGTTTTCCATCGTTTCGCTGGTCCCGTCCATCTGTCGTGGTTCGGCCTCATCGACAAAGCTCAATAGCATATTCAGGAGTAGAAGTTCTTCGAACGCGTGATCGTCTGGTACATCCGGTCGATGCGCACGGGGGTTCCTGATCGTGCCAAAGGCCCCCTCAAAGAGCTTCACCCGCGCGATTACCTCGCCCTTCTCTAAGTCGGGCCATACGAGAGGTGCGTTGTCCTCAGAGAAGGCGTTGTTCCAAAATGCACCCTCGCGCTGACCCCTTGACCTGCCCTTGGGCAGCTGCGTTTTCACTCGATGCTCGATGTCTCGAGCGACGTCACGCAGAACCTGGTCTGGCTTTACAAAGAACTCCTGCGCGGTTGAGCGTAGAGAAGGATGAAGCAAGGATAAGGGCAGGACGGGTCGGCCGTACTCCCAAGTCCTTCTCTCACGAAAGTAAGGCGCGTCGAGGTAATGAGTGAAGTGCTGCCTCCGTCGTACGTCACCACCATTGCGAATGAGCTCGATATCCTCATCCAAGAGCGCACAGTGTCTCGCGCGTAAAAGGACGTCTCTTCTTACAACCGCATCTTCGGGGTAGCAGTCGCGATCGACCAGAAGCTTAATTGAACTCGCTAGTGCTCGAGCACCTTGGCCGTTGTAACCAGAAGTGAGCCCGCCGCGTACAACAACGGCACCGTCAGTTGTTTCGATCAAGAGCGCGTGGTCACCGTGCCCGAACGTATCGAGATCCGAGATGATCCAAGCTTTTAGAGGCCTGGAGCACGTACCTAGAAGAACAAGTAGGTCGCCGATAGCTTCGTCGCATGTAGGGCCGCCTATATACCGGGGTTGCCCGGTGTCGTTACCTCGCTCCCCAACGAGAACGGCCCAGGCATAAGCGCGGAACTGTCTGGTTACGTAGGATCTTATAGACACTTGCTGGACCTCGCCTCCTGCGGTGGGTCAGAACGCGCCTTCGACGACATCATCATTTCTGGTCCCGCGAAGCGCGTCCCTCTGTTCCTGGAGCTCGGCTTCGCGTGAGCAATGATACCACTCGTTGCCCGCGGTTCGGCACAAGTCGATCGACTTCGCTTCTTGCTCGAGACGCCGCTCTTTGCGGCAGTGGGCATCACGATTGCGTGCGTCCGAGGCAGCACACATCATGTGGGAGGAGTAGACACGGTCCACCAGCGCCAGCTCCGAAGCGCTGAAATTGTTCTGGACCAAGTTTTCTCGGGACCGGGCCTGCAGCTTTTCGAGCGCACCCGGCGTATTCCTCACCTCATCCTCATCCAGCTTGGTCAGGGCATCATCGCTTTCGTCGCGGCTCGACTGGGCGTTTACAATGTCCGGCCGAGCAACCTTGCCAAGCATCGTAGCCAGCGGGCCGCGGAGTGCTGACACGTCGACGGAGATGATCGGGCTGCGAGGATCCGAAAGGTTCGCCTTCACCTGGTATGCGAACGGCGCATCTTCGCTACCCTCCACCCCTTCAGCAGAGATATGAAGTGTGCCCGAGCATTCGACGCTCTGGTTTGCACGGTCCACAGAGGTACTGGTCACGTCGCCAGCAACGAAGGAAAGCTTGGCCAGCCACCCGGCTTTAAGTTCGTCATATCGCTCGGCGAGAAGCTCGTCGCGGGGCGCCTGCGCGTTCTCTCGGACGACGTCATACGCCTGAGACAGAATGGCATCAGAGACACAAACCTTGGGATCACCGCTCTGAAGCATCGACTCCGGTGATCCCGAGCAGGCCGCGAGGGCCGCCAGCCCAACTATGCAAGCGATGTTCCGTGTTCGCATCTGTGCCTTCCCCCAACACAAGCTATTCGCCCATTTACAACGGATCGCCTTAGGCCATCTCGACGGTACGGGGACAAGCCACCTGACTATTCAGTCGCGGTCGACCGGCCGACCGATCCCGACCGCCACCATCGTATCGAGGACGCGCTGGAGCAGGCTGGAGGGCAGGAAGCCGTAGCTGGTGGACGGCTCGCGCCCGGGGATCGGCCGCGTGTCGTAGCCCGGCCACGCATAGCGGTTCCACTCGCTGACCACGATCCACGACCGCTCGCCGGAAAGCCCGAGCTGCCGGCGAACAGCTTGCGGCATCTCGATCGCGACGTCGTCGGCGCCGGGCTCCTTGGTCGTGAAGGGAACGACATGGACGAGGGGAAGACCATCGCGGCTGACTGTCATCAGCACGACGGCGACAGGTCGGTCCTTGATCCCTTCGTCGCGACCCTCGCGATACTCACGCTCCCAAAGATAGCTGTAGTTAAGGACTTCACCCGGCTCCGGCAGCTTGGAACTGCCTTTCGGCTTCTTCGCTGCCTGGCCCGGGTTTGACGGCACGGAGCGCGTCGAGGGTTTCTTCATCCAGATCCTCCGTGCGCCCGGCGACCCGTTCACGGCGTCGCAGGCGCTCATATTCGTCCACAGGAACCATGACGAAGCGCACCCGGCCGTTGCGGCTGACGCCGACAGGGCGGATCATCGCCTCGTCGGAATAATGGCCGAACTGCTTCTGCAGCGTGCCGGACGGCACGATTTCCATGCTCTTCGCCATGAGCGGCGCTCCAATCTTGTCGCAGTTACCGTGGTAGGATCTGTTTCAACCGCCTGCCCGCGGGCTGTCCTTCACCAGTGCGTTGCGGATCTCCGCTTGGCCTAGCGGCCGTTCTCTTTGCACATCGGGACGTCTTCAGCGTGTATGGCGGTCTTGTTGCGTTGCGTTTGTCTGTTTCCGAGCGTTACCTGGAGCAAGCCAGCCTGAAAGGCTGACAGGCCGGATCATGCGGATAATCCGGGAAGCCGTCAAGACCTGGTTCACCCGGCAAAGATGCACATTGTTTATTCCAGTAATATCCCTTCCTGGAATAAAGGGGCACGTGTATGGTCCCGATGTCGCAGTTCCTGAATAGGTGGACTGCGGCCTTGATTGCCGGTTCGCCCGGGCATTCTGCTCCCGAAACGCTGGACTCATGCCCTGAAAAGATAGACTTTGTCCGCAGTCCAAGCGGCAGGGTTGTGAACCGATGCGCGAGGCGGGAACGGACGGTGCGAGTGACGCAGCCTTTAGCGAGGCCCATCGCCGGGAACTCGTGATCCGGCCTCTTGCCGCCAAGGTCACGATCAATGCCCAGACCGCAGCGAACGCTGCAGCCACCTTGGGTCTTGGACGCTCCCGCCTGTTCGAACTAATCCGGGCGTACCGCGCTTCACCGGAGCTCGCCTCGCTTCTCCCGGGCAAGCGCGGTCGGGTACGGGGCGAGCGCCGGTTGCTGAGCGAACAGGAAGACCTGATCCGCCGAGCGCTCCGCGAGGTTTATCTCACCGCGGAGAAGCCGAGCGTAGCTAGCTTGCGACGTTGGCTGCGTCACGAGTGCCTGAAGGCCGGCGTCCCAATCCCGAGCGTAAAGGCACTGCGCGCTCGCATCGCGGCGCTTCCGCCGGAGGACATCATCGCCGCACGCGAGGGCACCAAGGCGGCGGCCGACCGGTTTCGGCCGGTGCGCGGCCGCCTTGAGGCAGGCTACGCACTCGAACTCGTGCAGTCCGACCACACGCTCGTCGACGTAATCGCAGTCGACGACGTGTACCGTCGGCCGATCGGCCGGCCGTGGATCACGCTCATGATCGACATTGCGAGCAGGACGGTGCCGGGCTTCCACCTCACGATGCTGCACCCGTCGGCGGTGTCGGTTGGGATGGCCATGCGCCACGCCGTGCTGCCGAAGGACCCCTAGCTCGCCGAACGCGGCATGTCTGCGCCATGGGGCAATCAGGGCCTGATGGACCGTCTTCACCTCGACAATGCGCGGGAGCACCATTCGAAGGCATTGAAGCGCGGCTGCCGTACCTACTCGATCGCGCTCGAGTACCGGCCTCGCAAGCGTCCCCATTATGGTGCGCACATCGAGCGGCTGATCGGGACGATGATGGGCGCCGTCCACCTGTTGCCCGGCACCACTTTTTCCAACGTCGCCGAGCGCGGCGACTACCAGGCCGAAGGTAAGGCGTGCATGACGCTGGCGGAGATCGAGGCCTGGCTCGCCGGGGAAATTATCGGGCCGTACCACGCAGATATTCACCGCGGGCTCGGCATCCCGCCTGCGACCGCTTGGGACGAAGCGGTTGAGCGACGGACGGAACTCATGCGGCTGCCCGCTGATCCGGCCGCGTTCCTGTTCGACTTTCTGCCCTGCGAGGTGCGGGCGGTCACGCGCGAAGGGATCGAGCTGTTCAATACCCACTATTGGGATGATGCGTTGTCCTGCCATTACACCCGACCCGGCGGCAAGCTGCCCGTCCGGTGGGACCCGCGCGACCTTTCACGGATCTGGCTCGAGCTGCCGGACGGTGACCATCTTGAGGTGCCGTACCGCGACCTTCGCCGGCCAGCGATCACCCGCTGGGAGCAGCTGGAGGCGCAGCGTACCCTGCGCGAGCGGGGCCGCGGGGCTGTCAACGAGCAGCTCATCTTTGACGCTGTCGAGACGCAGCGCTTCATCGTCGCCGAGGCTGCCCGCAAGACTAAGGCGGCCCGGCTCGCCATGCAGCGCACCGCGACGGCGCTCGCGGACGCTCAACGCGTCCGCGCGGCCAAGCACTCTGATCTGCCAAAGCGTGCCCAGCCGGCGCCTGTGTCTGGCCAATGCCCGCCACCCGCGCCTCCACTGGGCGACCTTCCGTTCTTGGTCGACGAGAAGAGAGGATGACCAAATTCGCGCATCTGGCGGAAGGCTACCGCGACCAGGCGCTCTGGCCGGACGATGAGCGTGTCGCATGGATACGCAAGGATCGCTGGGTCGGTTTTCCGAAGGCGGAGAAGGTCCGGTCGATGCTGGGCGAGTTGCTGGCGCACCCGCCTCGCACCCGCATGCCCTGCCTTCTCGTCTTCGGGCAAACAGGGATGGGCAAATCGCATATCGTCGAGCGGTTCGCGGACGAAAACCCGCGCACCTTCGATGACAGAACGGGGCTGGCGACCGTCCCGGTCGTCGCCGTGCAGCTGCCGCCGGAGCCGACCGAGGGCGAGTTCTACGACGAGATCCTGGCCGCGCTGGGTGCGGGCTTCGCTGGTGGGTCCGATCTCGGACGCGCCCGGCAGCTTACGCGCCGGTTGATGGGGCAGGTCGGCGCGCGCATGCTGTTACTTGACGAGATCAACCATATGCTGGCCTGCACACCGCGCCAGCAACGCATTTTCCTGAACACGATCCGCTACTTCGCCAACGACCTGCGAATGCCATTGGTCTGCACGGGCAACCACGAGGCGAGGGCGGCGCTCTTGACGGACGCAGCGCTCGCCGATCGCTTCGATGCGATCGAGCTCGTGCGCTGGCGAGATGACGAAGCCTTTCGGCTGCTCTTGGTGACGCTGGCCGCCATCCTGCCGCTCCGAAATCCGTCGCCGCTCGCCGAGGACTTGTTCAGGGCCAGGCTGCTGGAGCTGACCGACGGGAATACCGGCCGTATTTTCCGGCTTGTTGAGAACCTCGCCGTTCGGGCGATCCGGCGGGGCGCGGAGATGATCGGTCCCGAAGACTTGGACGCCGATGATCTTGTCCTTCCCAGCGTCACCATGAAGGAGATCGCGAAACGACGAGGGCGGCCAGGGTCGGGCGCGGTGGGCACTGCATGAGCGATGGTAGTCGACGCATCCCCGCTGCCGGTCGCCCCGCGTCCGCATCCGGACGAGCTGATCTCGTCCTGGCTGGGCAGAACTGCGGCGGTCTACGACATGGAAGTGGAGGGGTTGCGTGCCAGCCTGCTGCGGAACGGCGACGTCGCTCCTGGCGGCGTGGACGTCGAACTCGATTCCGGCGAGCGGGATCGTATCGCTGAGGCGTTCGCATTGGCTCCGGAATGCGTGGCCGCGCTGGAACTCCGACGGGCTTGGCCGAACCTTGCCGTGGATTGGCTGCGCTGCACCGATCGGGCCAGACATGCCCTGGACCCTCTGCACTCTTGCTGGTGTCCCACTTGCCTTGAAGAAGGTCGAAAGGCAGGCGGGGCTTACCTTGATCGCGACACAGCTCTGCCGCTGGTCCTCTGTCATCGTCATTTGCGGTGGCGGTATGAAGGCTGCCGCAGCTGCGTGCCCACTCGCGGGCCGACCTTTGTGCACATCAACGGCGCGACCGAACTGATCTGCCCCGACTGCCGCAAGCTCCTTCACACCATTGTCCATCGTGTCCCCGCCAGCGAGTGGGCCAGCGACGATCGGCGCGGCGCCCGACAGTTCGAGATGCTGCTGGCATTTGAGAAATGCTTGCGAGCCGCCTGGCTCGGCCATCCGTCGCACTGGTTCGGGGTAGGCGAGGTCCAGCCGTCCGAGTTCCTGGCTCTGCTCGACGATCTGACAAAGGCGCTGCTCGCGCGCAATCTGGACCAAACCAGCTTGATCAACCGATATCAAAGCGAGTTCATCGGCGCTGTTCCGCATCACCGGCCTCGCAATTGGGCGGACGCTTCCTTCCCCAAGCTTTCACCGAGAATGAGGGCCAAGGTACTGTGCGCGGTGATCGCAATCATCTCGCGCGAGGAGATTAGCGTGCTGTTCTCCCTTTGGTACTGGACTAGGTCGTCGGGTTCCGAAGTCAAGACCCAGAAGCTCGAGTGGTTATTCGAGAACGCCACGACACGCGTGCAGGCCATGCTGATCCGAGGCAGCGAGCGGTGGCCGGCAGCCCTGCGGGAACGCATGCGCGTCCTGCATGAAGCATCAGGGATCGACGTCGATGATGTACTTGCACGCTTTGAGGCGATCCGGGCGGAGCTCGGCTTCACCAGCCTGATCAGGCGCCCCGGAGATCCAGGTTGGCGCGGCAGTCTGGCGGACCTTCCTGCCTGAGGACTCACGGCTGAAGCGGGACGGCGATCCCGGTCGGCAACGGGCGGAGCGACGGTTTGCCGCGGGTGGCTTCGCCGCTATGACATCGGCTCGGCAAACAGGGGAAGCGGACAGCATGAACACCAAGGATCTCGCCAAGCAGGTCGCCGACCAGCTCGGCACGACGGAGAAGCAGGCGCGCGAACTGCTCGACGCGGCGCTGAACGCGATCGGCCAGGCAGCCGCGGCGGGTGACGAGATCAACCTGCCGGGTTTCGGCAAGTTCAAGGTGAAGAGCATGAGCGAGCGCAGCGGCCGCAATCCGGCCACGGGCGAGGCGATCACGATCGCGCCGTCGAAGAAGCTGACGTTTACGCCGGCCAAGGCGCTGAAGGATAGGCTCTGAGCGTTCGTGGCCGAGCGCAATCGAAGGCCTGCTTCGAAACCGGTCGATCTGAAGGAGGCGCTCGAGCGCGTGCCCTGGGCGTCGCGCGGGCGTGACACGCCAATCTCCCGCCTCGCACGATCAATCGTACCCGTCGGTAACAAGGCGGGCGTGCCTAAGGGCGACCTCGCGCTCCATATCGCGATCCAGGATCCCGTCCATGAGGACTGGGTCATGGACATTCAGGGCACCGCCTTTCAGGTCGGGCGCGGCAAGCTCTACACCTGCTGGCACGTCGTGGAAGCGCTCCGCTTAAAGGAGCATGAAGCGTACCTCTGGGCGAACAGCCGGCTGAACGGCGTAGAGGCGCAACGGCCGTACCCGTTCGCGGCCGTCATGCGCTACTATGACCAACGATTCGAGAATGGCGGACCGGGGATCGACGCCGGCATCCTGATCTGTCCTGCGACCGAGAGCGAGGAGGCCCCCTACAACGTGCCGCCGGTTACCTGGGGCGACTCGACCAAGGTCGGGGTAGGCGACCGGGTGCTGATCGGCGGTTTCCCACTCGGCAAGGCGATGTTTTTCTCGAACGCGACCAACCGCGGGCTGGTCCAACCCTCCTTTTTCGAAGGGATCGTCAGCGCAGTAATCCCGGCGATACAGCGCGGTGAGACGCGACTGTTCCAGATCAGCTCGGTGGCGCTTGGCGGCATCAGCGGTGGCGTGGTGTGTGACTCGAGGACGGGTGCGGTGCTCGGCATGGTAACGAGCGGGCTCACCGCGGGCGAGATCAGCCTGCCGATCACCTACGCGATTCCCAGCGAGGTGCTCCGGCCCTTTGCCGATGCAATCAGCTTCGATGTCGGCGATGGGGAACGATGGCGCTAGTCGGGCCGGCGCCATGGACGCCGCTTGCGCGGCGGGGAGGGGAGGCGCATATTACCGTCATGGCGACCAGGTCCGACACGATCACCACCAAGGGCAGCAAGCCGGGCGTGCTCGGGCGCAGCGCAGCGACGGGCCGTTACGTTCTGGCGCCGGTGGCGACCAAAAAGGCGACCGTCTCCGACCAGCGTATCGCCGCGGCAGTGAAGAGCGTTTTGGCCAAGAAGAAGTAGCTTGCCGGCCGTCCAGACGTCGACGGACGACGTCTTCATCAATTGTCCCTTCGACGACGCGTTCGCGCCGACGTTCCGGGCGCTGATCTTTGCCATCCTCGTCTGCGGCTTTCGCCCGCGCTCGGCGCGCGAGCTAGATGACGGTGGCCAGACCCGGATCGACAAGATTTTTGCGCTGATCGAACAGTGCCGCTACGGCATCCATGACCTGTCGCGCACCGAGCTGGACGCGGTTAACAACCTGCCGCGCTTCAACATGCCGCTCGAACTCGGGCTGTTCCTTGGCGCCAAGCGGTACGGCGGCAAACATCAGAAAGCCAAGCGTGTCCTGATCCTCGACGTCGAGCAGTTCCGCTACCAGCGTTTCATCTCCGATCTGGCCGGCATGGACATCCACGAGCATGGCGGCGACCCGGCTCGGGCGCTCCGCGAGGCGCGTGATTGGCTCGCCAACGTGTCGCGCCGCGAGTTGCCGAGCGCCGACCGCGTGCAGCGCGTCTATGAGGCGTTTCTGGCCGATTTGCCCGATTTGGCGGCCGTGCTAGAGTTCGACCCCGATCGGATTCCGTATGTCGACTTCGAGCGGATCGTCGGGCGATGGCTGATCGAAGCGCCCGCGGCGATCGGGGCCGCGTGAGACACCTAAAAAGCCGTTACGCTTCCGGTCCGATAACATAGATTATGTTAAATTCGCGTGTTGTGCGGTGTGAGAGGGAGGATCCGGCGAGGAAATCCGCTGGTCGTCGGCTGAACCTCAGCCGCGTTGACGGACGCACAGACCAGTTCCTGCACGAGATTTAAGAGACGCGACAGCGCAGCACTTATGAGCGCCTCCTCGTCGCGGCACACCCGTCGGCTGCGTAAGGCGGGAACCACGTTGAAACGGAACGGTTTCCTTTTGTTGCGCTTCTCCTCTATCCCGCAGGTGCGACAATGCGGCCTGATCAAGAGAATGTCAGAGAACATGAACCGGCACAATCCGGCACTCGCCGGGCGAGTGTTCCGGGAACTCTTCTCGAAAGCTATGGCCTCTGCTCGCGCGGAGAATGCCGGCAGGGAGCGAAGCAGGCGATTTGATTGAGACCTGAGCGCGGAACGAAGCTCGGGGCTACAAGCGGGGCCACAGAGCAGATCGAATGGAAGAGGATCGTCGTGGATAAAGAGGCAGCGGAGCGAACGGCGGCCGTTCTTGCTCGGAGAGCGCTGAGCTTGTTGGACGGCGTTGACGCCGGCGGCAGCCTCTTTGCTTGTCGTCTCTCCGAGGCGCTGGATGTCGCCGTACCGAATGCGACCGACATGGCACCGCGGTCCTCAATGATGGAGCTGGTCTCTCCCGGCCCGCACGCGGCTACGCCGCTCGCCACCTTTGGCTTGGCTGATGGCCAAGTCGTTGCGATCAATCCCGCTACCGTGTCGCACCTGTGCAGCGACGATTTCGCGACGACAATTCGCTTCCTTGATGGCTCGCAGGTGCAGCTCAAGGTTCCGTACGAAAAGGTCGTGATGGGGCTCGGTCTGCCCTCCAAAAGTCAGCCGCCAGCAAATGGCTTCATGCCAGTCAATGGCGCTCGCCATGTTCTTCGAAACCTGCTCACCATCGTCTCAGCGACGACCAATCAGGTGTTGGACGGCGACGAGCCTCTTCTTGAGAAGGGCCGAGAGCTGTCAGCCCGGGTGGCGATGCTCAGCAGGATCAGCGACTTGATCGTGCAACCCGAGGCCCACGTCACCGATCTTCAGACACTGGTCGAGCTGGCGCTTGCCGAAGGGGGTCGTAGTCGCGTTCGCATCGTCGGCTCACCTGTTCCGGTAGGACCGAGCACGGCGGCGGCCCTTGCGCTCGCTGTTCACGAGCTGGAGGTGCATTCGCTGCGCTACGGCGCCTTAAGTGAAAAAGACGGATACGTGTCATTACGTTGGGAGGTCAACGTCACGGACCAGCCGCACATCTGGCTTCAATGGGCAGAACGTGACGGTCCGCAAGTAAGGACGCCGCTTTGCACATGGAGTGAACGCTTGCTCGAGGTCGCCACCCCAAAGCGGCTAGGCGGTGTTGGAGGCGTCGATGACCTCCCAACCGGGCTGATCTGGTCGCTTCATGCACCCGTCGCTGCGCTTCAGGCCTGAACTGCTTTAGTGACGGTCGCCCGGTTCGCTGAGGTTCTGTTCGACAAGCGCCTCGACCGCAGCACTGCTGATCCGCTCGGCCGTACGCAACGCTGCTTTTGGCGTCATCACGACGTCGACGGCATCCGGGCCTTTAACTGCGACCAGGCCGTGGTTCGCCTCCGCTTCCGAAGGGGCGTCGTGTACCTCTTTCATAGTTCTGCTCCTCTCAAGTGGGAACGCAAGAGCTCTTGCCAAGGTTTCCACGATCACGTTGGCGACGATTGCTCAGGTGGGCGCGCGGTTCCTAACTCATTCCGACGCCGGTGCCTTCCCCAGGCGATCATCCGCGATCGACAAAGGGTATAGTCCATACTCCCGCCTCGTGTTCCGACGGAACTTCAATCGCCTTCAAGGTTAATGAACAAGCCGCTCTTCGTTCGAGCCGGCCGCAGGATGAGGATGAGGCTCCATGGAAAAAGACAATCTGCAGAAGCTCGTAGTTCAGGGACTGGCTGCGATGAAGGCCGGCAGTGATGTGGCTGCAAAGGCAACCGACGAGGTCAATAATGATGCCCGCCACCCGGCCCTGAAAGCGGCGCTCGAGGAAGGAAACCGGGCATCCCGGCAGTGGGCCGATAAGATCGAGCGTGCTGTCCAGCAGACGGGGTCGGGTGAGCAGCAGGACAACCCCGTGCTCGAAGCCCATTACGAAGTAAGTCGCAGGATCCGCCAACAGGCTGCGGACGACACCTCACGGGACCTCGGCATTATTGCAAGCGGACAGTTGGCGCTGCACTACTGGGTCGCATCCTTCGGCACGATGGCGAGCTATTGCGGACACCTTGGGATGGAGGACGTGGCGCGTGACATGAAGGCGTGCGCGGACGAGGCAAAAGAGGCGGACGCCAAGCACACCGAACTCGCCGAACAGCTGCTAAGCGGGAACTGAGCGACAAGCGTTTCGAACGGCCTCAGAACTCGTCCGGGATCGAACGGTTTCAGCAAGGCGAAGGAGCAGTGGGTGATTGTGCCCCTGCCCTTTCGCCTGGAACGCAATGATCATGGATACGGCTGGTAAGCGCCTCGAAGCCAGGACTGCGCGCTAGGTTGTACCACACGAACTGCACAGGCCGAGGGCGCGCCGCCAGTCGGCCGGCTCGTGTGGCATGTCGGTATCAGGACGGCCGAGTCCCGGTCGGAACAAGAAGTGAGCGGCGCCGCTGAGTTCGCCACAATCGCTGATTTGCACAATGGGAAGCGGGCCCAGACTTGGCACACTCGCCCGAAGACGAGAGGATCAACAATGACGGTAAAACAACGAACGCTGGGCGGTGAGTTGCGCGTGTCGGGGCTGGGACTGGGATGCATGGGTATGTCCGAGTTCTACGGACAGGCCGACGACGCCGAGGCGGTAGCAACGATTCACCGGGCAATCGAACTCGGCGTGACCTTTCTCGACACGGCCGATATGTATGGCGTCGGCCGTAACGAGGAGCTGGTCGGGCGCGCGATCCGCGATCGTCGTGACAAGGTCGTGCTTGCGACCAAGTTCGGCAATGTCCGGGACGAGGACGGGAGCTTCAGGGGCGTGTGCGGGCGACCCGATTATGTCCGAGCGGCCTGCGAAGCGAGCCTGCGCCGGCTAGGAATAGAGGTGATCGATCTCTTTTATCAGCACCGTGTGGACCCCGACACGCCGATAGAGGACACGGTGGGTGCGATGGCCGATCTGGTCCGCGAGGGCAAGGTGCGCCACCTCGGCCTTTCGGAAGCGGCGCCCGCAACAATCAGGCGCGCGCACGCCGTTCATCCGATCGCGGCGCTCCAGACCGAATATTCGCTTTGGAGCCGTGACCCGGAGGGCGAGATCCTGGAAACCATTCGGGAGCTGGGGATCGGCTTCGTGCCGTACAGCCCGCTTGGCCGAGGCTTCCTGACGGGCGCAATCCGGCGGGTGGAGGACCTCGCACCCGATGATTATCGCCGGCACAGTCCGCGATTCCAGGGCGACAATCTCCAGCGTAACCTGGAGCTTGTCGCCGCGGTCGAGGCGCTTGCGCGGGAAAAGGGCTGTACGCCGTCCCAGCTCGCGCTCGCCTGGGTGCTGGCACAAGGCGAGGACATTGTTCCGATCCCGGGCACCAAGCGCCGCCGCTATCTGGAGGAGAATGTCGCCGCGCTCGACGTCATGCTGAGCCGGGAAGAACTGGAACGTCTTGATTACGCGGCGCCAAGGGGGGCTGCCGCGGGCGAGCGTTACGCGGCACCTCAGATGCAGGCGCTAAACAGGTGAGCGCGCCCGAGGAGCACGGGCTCGCCGGCCAAGTCGCGATCGTCACGGGCGGCGGTCGCGGGCTGGGCCGCGCCATGACGCTGGGGCTAGCGCAGGCCGGCGTGCGGGTGATCGCCACCGCTGCACGCGAGCTTGCCGAAGTCGAGGCGGTCGCAAAGGAGGCAGAGCGTGAATGCGGCGACGATCGGGTGCGGCCGCTGCTCGCCGACGTGACCCGGGCGGCGGATTGTGCCGCGGCGGTGCGCGAAGCGGTCGCGCGGTTCGGCCGGCTCGACATCCTCGTCAACAACGCCGGGCGCGGCATGAAGTATGTAAGCGATACCTTCCTGACCGAACCGACCCGATTCTGGGAGGTCGCCCCCGACACCTGGCGCCTGGTGATCGACACCAACGTCAACGGACCGTTCCTGATGGCGCGCGCGGCTGTCCCGGCGATGCTGGAGAGAGGCAGCGGGAGGATCGTCAACGTCTCGATGAACCGCGAGACGATGCGGCGCAGAGGCTTCTCGCCCTATGGCCCGTCCAAAGCGGCGCTGGATTCAGAAACCGCGATCTGGGCGCAGGACCTTGCTGATAGCGGCATCACGGTGAACGCGCTGCTGCCAGGGGGCGCAACGCTGACCGGCATGATCCCCGAAGGGCTGCCGGACAGTGCCCGCGCCGGGCTGCTGTCGCCCGAGATCGTGGTCCCGCCGCTGCTCTGGCTCTGCTCCGACGCTGCCGCGACGGTGACGGGCAAACGGCTGGATGCCTGGCGGTGGACGGGGGCGCAGTCGGCGGGCGAGCCGGGGCATGACGCGATCGAGGATGCCGCCTGGCAGGACAGCCACGGGGCAGAACTCGCCTGACCAGCCGAGACCGCGTCCTTTCACGATCGCAGCGTCGTCCAGACGCGTAGTGCCCAGCGTGGCAGCGCCGAACGATCCGCAATCGTCCGATCGCCCCACCTTCCCCAAGCGACGCCCAGACGCGAACCAGCGCGTTCAGCTGCTGCTCCCGGACAGTGATGGCGTTGAGCTCGACCGCGAAGAGGTTTCTGTGGGCATCAAGCTCGTCGAGGTACGAGGCATAACTCCGCGGTAACGATCGCGAGCGAGATTCGACGGTCGCTGCAGGATCGACCGTCGAACCGAAACGTGGACGATCTGTTCCCGTAGCACCTGCTCGCTTGTAACCAGGGCGCAACGATCAGAGGTGAATGCTAACGAAAATACATGATCCAGGGAAAATCGCCTGTTTGGCAGCGATTAACGGGCAAACTCGCGAGACGACTCCATCGCGCCATCATTAACTCGTGGCGCCACGGGGGCTCATCGCGGGTCTGAAACGGAAGGGACACAAACGGGATCTGGTGGATCCTAAGAAAGTCATCCGACGGCGCAGCGAGCGGCCGCACGCTCCGCGCGCCACCTTCGCAGCAGTTCGATCTGCTTTGAGTGTTCATCATCAACGCGCGACGGCTCATACCGAGGGGACGAATCGACCGACAGGATCCGGGATGCTGTCCCCTTGGCTGGCACGACGTTCGCTTGATCCAGGAGTGCGCGCAGCATCTGCCGCCCTCTCACCACGCGGCTCTTGATCGTACCGACAGGAACCTGTTCGATCGTGGCTGTCTCTTCGTAGCTCAAACCCTCGATCCCGACAAATTGGATGCACCGCTGCTGCTCGGGTGTCAGGCGCGGCCACAGGCGGCGAACATCGCCCAATGTCACGACCGATTCTTGATTTGACGCCACCGGAACATCAATGAGTTCGGCGGTCTCGCCTGCCTGTCCCGCACCTTTACGACGAACCTGCGACAAAAAGGAGTTGCGAAGGATACGGAAGGTCCAAGCTTTCAAATTCGTGCCGGCCTCGAAGGACGCACGGCTGCGCCAGGCTTTCAGCACGGTATCCTGAACGAGATCCTGTGCAGCATCGGGATTTCTTGTTAGCGATCGCGCATAGCTCGCCAGCCTGGGCATCAAGTCGCTCAGTGCAGCACCGAAGTCAGACAACTCCTCAGCCGGTACATGCGCTTCGTGATCCGGTTGTTCCGACACGCAAAAGCCCTCGCTCGATCGAACCAGGGTGCGGTTTATACACCGCCTGGTTTACTTGTTCGGAAACGCCCCCTCTCGTGGGTTGTTCCACTTCTCAGCGAGGAGCCGGATACCCGAACAAGCGCGCGAAAGGGTAAGGGTGGAGAGTCGGGTGTGGGAAGGTCGGGCAGCAGGAAGTCAGCGCCTCTGCCTGCTCGAAAACCAAGCCCAGCCTGCAGGCAGCACCGCAGACGCCATCAACATCGCGCCGACAACATCATGGTCGCGCTGAAGGATCGCGCCCGCGACAAGCAGTCCGGTGGACAGAATGTTGGGATCGGCGCGCCGGGGCGATGCCGGAGTTGGGAAAACCGCGCCTCCCTGCAATTCGATCGGCAGCGCACCCGACCGCGCAACCCGCTCGGCGAAGGCCACCAGCTCGGGCGAGGCGGCGGCCAGACGGCCCAGGCTCGTCGCCAGCCGGCGTCCGCCACGCTTTAGGCCGGCTGGGCCGATCCGCTCCCGCAGCAGTTCGCGCGCGATCGGTGCCGCGCGCGCGGCAATGTCAAAGCCGGGATCAAGCCGTCGCACGAATCCTTCGGCGATCAGCAGGGTGCGCAGCAGCAGGGCGAGGTCGGGTGGCAGCGCCAGGCGGTAGGTGCGCAGCAGCGCGAACACGCGGCCGAAGATGTCGGCGAGCTCGATCTGCTGGAGTACCGCCCCGCGGAACTGGTCGATCAGCGCGTCGAGGTCGCGGGTCAGTGCCGGGCGATCGACGTCGGTCTCGCCCGACCATTGCAACAGTACGTCCGTCACCGATCGTGTGTCCTCACCCGCGATGGCAAGGACGAGCGTGACAACCTCGTTCCGCCGGGCGGGACTGAGCACGCCGACCGCCCCGAAGTCGATGAACGCCAACGACCCGTCGGCCAGAACAAACACGTTGCCGGGATGGGGGTCCGCGTGGAACCGGCCGTTGAAGATGATCATCCGCAGCACCGCATCGGCATATCTGCCGGCGACGTCGGCAGCGCCCTGACCCGCCCCGTCCTCACCCGCTCGGTCGAGGATCGCGCGGACCGGCACGCCGTCGAGCCGTTCCTGCACGTTGATCCGGCGACCAACCTGATCCCAGTAGAAGCCGGGCGTGCGAACGCCGAGCGGCTGCAGGAACACGCCGATGCTCTCGCAGGCTGCCGCTTCGGCGCTGAGGTCCATTTCCTGCGACAGGCTCTCAGCGAAGAACCGGAGCAGTTCGTCAGGCTTGAGGCGACGGATCTCCGGTGAGTGTCTCGCGGCGAGCCGCGCAATGCGGCGAAGCAGCCTCAGGTCGGCATCGACGCGTTCCGCGATCCCCGGTCGGCGTACCTTTACCACGACCTCGGTTCCGTCGCGCAGGATGGCGCCATGAACCTGCGCGATCGAGGCCGCGGCGATCGGTTCGCGGTCGAAGCTCGCGAACACGTCCGCGATCGGGGAGCCAAGCGCGGTCAGGATCGTCGGCTCCAGCGCCTCGAACGGCAGCGGGGTCACCCGGTCCTGCAGCGTCGACAACGCGCGCACCCATTCCGGCCCGAGCAGGTCTTCACGGGTCGCGAGCACCTGCCCCAGCTTGACCGCGACGGGTCCAAGGTCTCGCAGCAGCGCGACGACCCGCTCGGGGGTACCGACGTCCACCGGCTGCTCCGAACGACCGGGCAGCAGGCCCAGGCGCGAGGCGAGCCCGTTGAAGCCATGGCGCCCCATGATCTGGAGGAGCTCGGCCAGGCGCGCGCGCTCACCGATCTGAGGTTCGTCGTCGGTGGTGGGCATCAGGCGCTGCAACCATCCGCCTCGCGCGGACGGCAGCCATCGAGGAACAGGTCGATACCGCGAGAGATACGATCACGTGCGGCATCGTCGTACGCGGGAGGAGACAGCCCGAGCGCTGCGCGGCGCATGGGTGCGACCACTACGAGGGTGACGAACTGCTCGGCGGCAAACACCGGGTCTGCCAGCGATAGCTCACCCTTTGCATCGGCATGGGCGAGGATCGAGGCCACCCACTGCACGGCCCGCTGGTAGCCGAAGTCGTGGATGTTTGCCGCAAGCGCTGGAAAGCGCACGGCCTGCGCGATGACGACGCGTTCCATGGAGGTGATCCGCGGCGTCAGCAGCCACTCAAGCAGACGATCGGCGATTACGCGAAGCCGCGATCGGATGTCGGGTTCGTCGCTGCCGGAAGGTTCGAGCGCGCGCAGCTGCGTATCGATCTCGTCGAGGATCACCGCCTCGAACACGCGGGCCTTGCTGCCGAAGCGCGCGTACAGGGTTCGCTTGGAGATACGCGCCTGTTCGGCGATCATGTCGGCACTGGCGCCGTCAAACCCGTGTGCGAAGAACATCTCGCGGGCGCTCTTGAGGATATGCGAGGTCAGGCGAAGCGCATCCTCGGTCGTGGGTCTGCCCATCTTCCTGGGCCGACCTTTCTTTTCGTTGTCGCTCAATCTCGTTCTCCTGGATCGACGGTAGCCTGATCCGGACAGGTTGACGAGAAATCACGCCGAGAGGGTCGCTTGCTCGCCTGCCAGCTCGATCTCAGCCCAAGGCTGTGCTTTTGTATCGCCGTCGCTCAATCCTGTGACGTTGGCTTGTAGACGGGAAGAGACGCAGCACCCACGCCCAGTCCCTCCTGATCGATGCGAACGGCCGTATCCCTGACAGCACCGACCTTGTTCCTTGCTGAACGAATGGTCTCACGCAGTTGAGCCTGTTTGGCAGTCGTGCCGCGGATCGCGGGTCGAACCGCCTCAACGCGCGCCACAAATCGCTCGGCTCCGTCTCGAGCGTTCACCAACGTGCGGTTCGCTCTCGCGAGAACGGTCGCGCTGCGTTCGTCCACTGCCGCTCTCAGCTGTTGGGCGCTGTCGCGGGATCGCTGCAAGGCGTCGCCCACGGCAATCACGCGGCCGCGCGCACCGGTGAGAGCATCGGACGCTGCTCCGGCTTTGTCTGCCCAACCGGCGGAACTTTCCGCAAGCGC
Organism: Sphingomonas sp. ABOLG; assembly: GCF_003950435.1. Classification (NCBI taxonomy): domain Bacteria; kingdom Pseudomonadati; phylum Pseudomonadota; class Alphaproteobacteria; order Sphingomonadales; family Sphingomonadaceae; genus Sphingomonas; species Sphingomonas sp. ABOLG. The sequence goes on along the minus strand of NZ_QQWW01000011.1, from coordinate 52,015 downwards.
CGCCAGTCGATCGCTGGCCCGCTGCTGCTGAGCGGCGTCGAGGTTGCGAGAAACAGAATCCACGGTGCGGCTGATCTTTTCGACCAGTGCGACGGGGTCCCCTCCGCCGCCAAGGAGCCCGCCTTCCTTGGCGGGAATGACGGGAAGCTCGGTGTCGCTCGCCGCAACGATCGGGGGCGCGCCAGAGGTTGCACCGTCGAGGCTGATGTTCGCGGTGCCGGCCAGTGCCGATCTTGCGATCGACGCTTTCACGCCTGCGACGATGGGGATCCGCGGTTCAAGGCTGACGGTGACGAGAACCGCTGACGGGTCCTCCTTGTCGAACCGTATCGACGTGACGTGACCGGCCGGTACGCCCGAGAAGGTCACCGGCGACCCCTTCTCCAGACCGGCAACGCTTCCGGTAAAGCGGATCAGATAAGGGTTTCCGTCTTCATTGCGTGCATCAAACAGCCAAAGGGTAAAGACGAGGAGCGTACCCAACAGAAGGCTGGTGACCGCGAGCACAAGGAATTTATTCGACCGCGTTTCCATGAGAGACCATAACCATTAGGAAGCCGGACCAAATTTGTAAACCGTACCGTTTCCAAGGTGGCAAGGCCTGATCAGGACGAGGATGGAATCGTGGCTGGAGACTGGAGCCTGCAACCAGGCGACATACCGTGGGGCAACAGGCTTGGCCTGGAGTTGGTTTCGATCGGCGATGGCCTCAGCTCGCTACGTGTCGGTTGGCGTGAGGAGCTGGCCGACGAGGACGAGACTTTAGCAACGGGCGTGTTGACGAGCCTTATCGATCAGGCCTGCGGCGTTGCCGTAATGTCCCGACTGGGAAGGCGATTGGCAATCTCGACCCTCAACCTGAAGGTGGACCATGTGCGGTCCCCCGAGGCGAGATGCTCCGCGACAGCGTGGGCGCATTGTTACGACGCTACCGAGCGCCGTGCGTTCGTACGGACCGAAGTCTGGGATACCGATCCTTCTCACCTGATCGCGACTGCCCAAGGCGTCTTTTCGATCAATCGGGCTGTCGGGCCATGACCGGCTTCGCGCAGCTGCTAGGCTCCATGATTTCAGAGAGCGGTGACGCCTTTGTTTTGACGCCAGTGGAGTACATGATCGGCAGCCCTCTCCTTCCCGCCTTGCATGGCGGAGCTGTGGCATCCTTTCTCGAAGTGGCAGCGAAGCGTGCCCTTGCACGCAAACTTCCGCCCGGGCACTTCCCGAAGCTCATCAGCGTGAACCTCCAGTTCCTTGCCTCTGCTCGGCTGGATGCACTTGTCACGACGCCGAAGGTCAGGCGTGTCGGACGTCGGATCGCAGTCGTTCACGCCGAAGCATTCCGCCGCGAAGATCCAGCGGCTGTTTGTTTCGCGCAGCTTGAGTTTGCTGTGCACGAGCCCATCAGAGTGGGTGGCAGTGCCGATCGCCACATACTATGATACGGTCCGGTTTACATACGTTAGGGTTGCTGAGTGGCTGACGAGCATGCTGAAGATCGAGGCGGCGATGCGCCGCATGACGACCGGAATGCGCATTCCCAGCCAGAAGCTAGGTCGAAGGACGGTGTCGAGGAGAACGACGGCGTAAAGAAGCCCTCGCTTCTCGAGCGCTATCCGATCATCCGCTACGTCCTCATCGCCGCGCTCGTTGCGGGCATCGTCGCGGCGGTCGTCTGGTACATGAACTACCGCGCGAGCGGCCAATACCTGCAGTCGACCAACAACGCCTATGTGCGCGCGGACTTCGTGACCGTTTCACCGAAGGTGGGCGGCTATGTCGAGCGTGTCCTCGTCGCCGACAACCAGCCTGTCCGCCGCGGCCAGCTGCTCGCCGTCCTCGATCCTCGTGACTACCGCGCCAATGTCGAACAGGCGCAAGCTCAGATTGCCGCGGCCGGCGCCAACATCACGACCGCGCGCCGGACGCTTGACGAGCAGCAGGCCACTGTCGCTCAGGCCGCCGCCCAGGTTGCGAGCGCCGAGGCTGCCGCGGCAGCGGCAGAAAACGAGGTAAGACGTTACGAACCGCTCACTCGGACAGGGGCGGAATCGCGCGAGCGCCTCGCCAACCTCGTCCTGCAGCGTGATCGAGCCGCCGCGGAGCTGCGCGCGCAGCGCGCCGCCTACCTCGCCGCCCGTCGCAGTGTCGCCACACAAGCGGCTCGCATCGGCCAGGCGGAGGCGCAGCGCGGCACCGCGCAGGCGCAGCTTGCGCGCGCCTCGACGGACCTCGGCGCCGTCGAGATCCGCAGCAGCATCGACGGCGTTGTTGCCGACAAGGCGGTCCGGGCCGGGCAATATGTCCAGCCTGCGACCCGGCTGATGTCGGTGGTGCCGGTTGATCAACTCTACATCGAGGCCAATTTCAAGGAGACCCAGGTCGCGCTGATGCGCGTCGGGCAACCCGTGACCATCAAGGTGGATGCACTGGACGGCGCCGAACTGCGCGGCCGGGTTGCGAGCTTCTCGCCAGGCACGGGCGCGCAGTTCTCGCTCATCCCGCCCGAGAACGCGACCGGGAACTTTACCAAGATCGTTCAGCGAGTGCCCGTGCGGATCAGCATTGAAGCGGGGCCGGAGGCGCGCCGGGTGTTGCGTCCCGGCCTGTCGGTCGAGGTTACGGTCGACACGATCAGCGCAAAAGGAAGTCGTGACCGGATCGAACAGGAAACCGAGCGGCTTAAGCACGACGAGACGCAGGGCGGGCGCTGATGGCGGCCGAACGCGCCGGCCTGCGCGACTGGCTCGCCGTCGCAGCGGGCACGATCGGGTCGTTCATGGCGCTGCTCGACATCTCGATCGTCAATGCGGCCTTGCCCACCATCCAGGGCGAGATCGGCGCGAGCGGAACGGAGGGCACCTGGGTCGCGACCGCCTATCTCGTGGCGGAAATCGTCATGATCCCGCTTAGCCCCTTCCTCGTGCGTCTGTTCGGTCTGCGCAACTTCCTTCTGGGTGCGGCGATCAGCTTCACCGGCTTCTCGATCATGTGCGGCATCTCGACGACGTTGCCGATGATGATCGCCGGGCGTGTAGGGCAAGGCTTCACCGGCGGTGCGCTGATCCCGACCGCGATGACCATCATCGCGACACGGCTGCCGCCATCGCAACAGCCGATCGGCACCGCCGCGTTCGGCGGCACCGCGATCCTCGGTCCGGTGCTCGGGCCGATCATCGGCGGCTGGCTCACCGACAATTACAGCTGGCACTACGCCTTCTTCCTGAACGTGCCGGTTTGTGCCGGGCTCGTCCTGCTCCTGCTGTTCGGGCTCAAGCATGAGCGTCTGCGGCTCGACCAGCTGCGCCATGCCGACTGGTTCGGGATCGCAGGGCTCGCAATCGGCCTGGGTGCGCTCACCGTCATGCTCGAGGAGGGGCAGCGCGAGATGTGGTTCGAATCCGCCATGATCGTGAAACTCGCGATCGCCACGGTCTTCGGCTTCGCGCTCATCACGATCGGACAGGTCCGCTCCGCGCATCCGGTGCTCAAGCTGTCACTGATCTTCAGCCGCTCCTTCGGCAGCGTATTCGTCCTCAGCCTCATCATCGGCGTCGTGCTCTACGGGGTCACCTTCCTCATCCCCCAGTTTCTCTCGTCGATGGCGGATTACAGCGCGCTGCAATCGGGCAAGGTGGTCTTCGTCTCCGGCATCCCCGCCCTGATGCTGATGCCGTTCCTGCCGCTCGCGTTCAAATATCTCGACGTCCGGCTGGCGGTCTTTGTCGGCATGACGCTGATCGGCGTCAGCTGCGCGATGGACTGGCATCTCACCGCGCGGTCGGCCGGTGGGGACCTGACGAACTCTCAGCTCGTGCGCGGCTTTGGGCAGATCTTCGCCATGATGTTCCTCAACCAGGCCGCGATCAGCGCCGTGGCGCCCGAAGACGCAGGCGATGCGTCCGCGCTGTTCAACGCGGGGCGAAACCTTGGCGGATCGATCGGCCTGGCGCTGATGGCGACCCTCCAGGACCGGCAGACCTTTCTGCATTTCAACCGGCTGGGCGAAACGGTGTCGGCCAACGCGGCGACCACGCAGGAATGGTTCGCTAAAGCCATGGTCATGCCGTCCGGCGAAGCCGGCGCGTATCGGCAGCTCGCCGGTCAACTTCTCGAACAGGCTACCGTCATGGCCTATAACGACCTGTTTTTTGCGCTGGGCGTCGCGATCGCGATCACGACGCCGCTGGCGCTGTTCCTCCGCCCGATCTCCTCCGACACGCAGATGGCGATGCACTGATGAAGCGACTTGGCTGGGCCATTCTCCCCGCACTCCTGACTGGATGCGTCGTCGGCCCCAACTATGGAGGCCCGCCGGGCGTTGCGAGCGGGGAGCGCGCCGGGTCGACATTTCGCCGCGCGGATCAGGCCGTCACGTCACCGCAGACCCCTGTCGCACGCTGGTGGGAAGGCATGGGCGACGCGCAGCTCACGATGCTGATCGACCGGGCGCTTGCCTCTAATCCGGACGTGGCGATCGCCGAGGCGCGCATCCGCAAGGCGCGCGCCAGCTTGCGCGAACAGCGCGCGAACCAGCTTCCCACCGTCTCGGGGTCAGGGACTGCGATCGTCGCCGATCTTCCCGCCGGCTCGCTCGCGCTGCCGACGCAAGGCGAGCAATCCGATCGTACCAGGGCCGAATTCTACAACGCCGGCCTGGACGCGTCTTGGGAGATCGATCTGTTCGGCGGCCGACGCCGTGCCGCCGAAGGTGCCGAAGCCCAGGCGCAGGCAGCCGAAGCCAATAGGGCCGATGCGCAGGTTCGTCTCTCGGCGGAGGTTGCCCAGAATTATGTGACCTTGCGCGAACTTCAGCAGCGTCTGATCCTGGCCCGCCGCTCCGCAGCGCTTCAGCAGCGATCACTCGCCCTGCTTCAACAGCGTGAGCAACGCGGTGCATCGTCGCGCGACGAGGTGGTTCGGCTCCAGACCGAGCTGACCCGCACGGAGGCCGGGCTGTTGCCGCTCGAAGGGCAGATCGCAACCACGCTCGACCAGCTTGCCCTGCTCACCGGCGACGAACCCGGTGCTCACGACGCCTTGCTGTCTTCCCCCGCGCCGATCCCGATGATCCCGAGGAATGTCGCGATCGGCGATCCGGCCGCCATGCTGCGACGCCGGCCGGACATTCGCGCAGCCGAGCGGCAGCTGGCGGCATCGAACGCGCAGATCGGTGTCAACGTCGCCCGGCAGTTCCCATCAGTCAGCATCATGGGTATCATTGGCCTCGGTGGTCCCAATATTGCCGATGTGATCGATCCTGACAGCGTCGCGGGCCTCCTCCTGCCGCGAATCAGCTGGAGCTTCCTCGACTTCGGCCGTAACCGTGCCCGGGTCGAGCAGGCGCGGGCCGACCGCGACGAGGCGGAAGCACAATACCGCAAGGCGGTTCTCGGCGCGCTGTCGGACGCGGAAAGCAGCCTGACCCGCTTCGGGAATCAGCGCCGGAACCTGTTTTCGTCTATCGAGAGCCGGCACGGCGCCAAGCAGTCAGCGACCTATGCCGGGCAGCGATACGCGCAGGGAGCGATACCGCTGACCACGTCCATCGATGCCGAACGCGCGGCGCTGGCTGCCGACCAGTCGGTGCTGGAAGCCACTGGCGAGCTTGATCGTGCCTTCGTTGCCCTTCAAAAGGCGATGGGACTTGGATGGAGCCAGCCGTGACGGTCTTCCAACTATGCGAGCGGAGGGCGCCGACCGCGTGACGGCTCCGCTTCTGCCGCCCCCTGCCCAGTATCTGCGTGATGACGCGATCAGGGGAGGAATGGACCTGATGTTCTTCGCCCACAGATCCCATCTGGCGCATGCCGACGCCGAACTGGCGACGCGTAACCTCGGGCGGGCGCATCACCGCGCCCTGTATTTCCTCGGCGGGTACCCGGAAATCTCTGTCAGCGAACTGCTGGACGTTCTTTGCGTCTCGAAGCAATCGCTTGGCAGGGTAATGCGGGATCTGATGGATCGCGGGCTCGTCTGCGGCCGTGTCGGGGAGCGCGATCGTCGTCAAAAGCTGCTTTCTTTGACCGATGAGGGGCGAGCGCTCGAAAACGCGCTTTTCGAGGATCTCAGGCGCAACATGGCGAACGCTTACCAAGCGGCAGGAGAAACAGCCGTCACGGGCTACTGGATCGTAATGCAGCAGCTCATGCGCGGCGAAGCACGGGAGCAATTCCGCCGGCTGCACTCCAGGCAGTGATCGCCGCAAACAAGTGCCGGACCAGGTCGAAGGGGGCTTCGTCGACCTGGCCCGGCGGGTATCACCTATCCTGCAAGCCCGGAGGGAGTAAGCGACTTGCCGGTGGTGAGCTCGTTTTCCAGCACAGGGACCGCAGTACCGGCAACCTGCTGCAGCGCCGGGTCGGTCCCATCCTGTGCATAGCCCTTATGCACCGCCCACGCAGCCTGCTGAACCTGCGCCGACTGGGTCAGATACAGGTTGTCGAAAGCGCTCTTCGGCGCCTTCTGGAGCAGCTTTAGGAGGGCGGCGCGGTCGGCGGACAGGTTCGAGGGCGGCGCCTTGATCGTGCGCTGATCATTCTTCAGCGCTGCCAGCAGCGCCTTGTGGCTGCTCTGCGTTTCCGCCAGCACGCGCTTTGCGTAGGCCTTGACGTCGTCCCGCTGCGCGCGCGTCGCGGCGAGCTGCGCGGCCTTGATCTGGTAGAGGTTGGCGTCGGCCGCGGCGAGCACGTAATTAGGGCCGCTCTGGCCCGAGATCGGCGAGACGCCGACGTCGGCGCTGGTCATCGTTCCCGAAGTGGCGGGCGAAACGGCCTGCGCCAACACCGTAACCGGCGCCAGGGTGAGCAGCGCAGCGACAATCGCAATCTTCATAGAGGGCCTCCGTTGGTGTTGTCAGGCATTGACCGAAATCAACCGGCCGAACGATAAAGAAACGGAACGGTTCCCTTTTGCGAAACTGATTTGGCAAACCTATGGGATGGTGGCCGCTCGGACGGCTGGAGGTGCGCGGCGATGAAGAACACGACCGCTCGGGCAACCGTCTCAACGCCGAGTCGGTCGATAGCTGAAGCGGCAGGCCAGATTGCCGGGGCTTTTTTTCGCGAGAACGAACTCTCGAGTGTCTCGATCGTGTCCGCCCTGCTCTGCGTTGCATGCCTTAGTGGCTGCGACCGGACTCCTCGCGAGGCGCCTCCGCGAGCGACGGACACCATCAGCGTGCCCCCGCAGACTTCTACCATGGATGTCCCGATTGTTGCAGACATGGACAAGCTGGCGGCAAGCCTCGAACAGGCGGTTCCGCGTCGCCTCTGGTCGATCGACAAGCCGGGGCAGACCTGCCTCCCGCCGAAAAAGGTCAAGATCCTCTTCGCGAAGATCAAGACGCCCGCGATCCGGTGCCGCATCACGGGCACCGTAGTCCGAGGGCCGTTGGTGCTGGAGGGCTCGGGCAAAACGATCACCGTCACCATGCCGCTTCACGCCGCGATCAGCGCCCGGGACGTGGGAGGCGTGCTCAGCCGGGAAACAGCCGAGGCGGACGCCCGCGTTCGGGCAGTAGCCAGGCTCGACATCGCCGGCGACTGGTCGCCGCGCGCAACGGTATCGATCGCCTACGACTGGACCGACGAGCCGCACGTCGACTTCCTGGGCCAGCGTATCGAGTTCACCAGCAAGGCCGACGCCAAGCTCGCCGGCGTCGTCGCGCGCCTGGAGCACACTCTGCCGCAGGAGCTCGGCAGATTGCAGCTGCGCGAGCAGATCGCGCAGGTGTGGGGCGCGGCGTTCACCTCCGTCCAGCTGAACCGGGCGAACCCGCCGGTGTGGATGCGGATCACTCCCCGACAGTTGAGCTACGGAGGCTACACTATTTCGCGCAATCGGGTGAACCTGGCGCTGGGGCTGACGGCGGGGACGGAGACCTTTGTCGGCGATCGGCCGCCTGATCCGCAGCGCCAGCCGCTCCCCGCCATGACGCGCATGCAGCCTGGACCCGGCCGCATCCTGTTCGCCATACCCGTCATCGCCGACTATCGTCAGCTGGAGCCGGTGCTCGCAAAGGCATTGGTGAAGCGTTCCCGCCGCCCCTTCGAGGTGCCCGGTGTCGGTGCGGTGCGCGCGCAGTTTTACCAGGTGACCATCTACGGCACGACGGGCGGCAAGATCGCGGTCGGGCTCCGCTTCAGTGCGGCAGCCGAAGGCGGGGAGCCTTCGCGGGGCACGATCTGGCTTACCGCCACGCCGCGCAACGCCGTCAATGATCGCCGTGTCGCGTTTGACGATCTCACCGTCGCAGGTGTGACCGACTCGGTCCGAACAAGCCTGCTTCTGAAGCTCGTCAACGCCCCCGGCATCTCCAGCACCGTGTCCGCCGCGCTGACGCAGAACTTCGAAAAGGATTTCGACGAGCTGCTCGCCAAGATCACCCGTGCGATCGACGAGAAGCGGATCGGCGACCTGATCGTGCGCGCCCACATCACGGACGTGCGCACGGGCCAGCTGAAGGCGGCGGGGCAAGGCGTGTACCTTCCCGTATGGGGGCGCGGCACGGCCACGATCCGCCTTGCTCCACGATAGAGGACGCCCGACCTCACGACGGCAACCGGCACGGACCGGCGCATTGCCCTTGCATCGGCCTGGCGGCATGTCTCCATCCCATGAGAACTCGTATAAAGATTTGCTGCATCGCCTCGCCGGATGAAGCGCGGATCGCGATCGCCGCGGGGGCGGATGCGCTGGGGCTGGTAGCACGCATGCCCTCTGGTCCCGGTCCGATCTCCGACAGGGCGATCGCAGAGGTGACGGCGCTCGTGCCACCGCCGGTGGCCACCTTCCTGCTGACATCCGAGACGACCGCCGACGCCATCTCCGCCCATGTCCGCGCGACCGCTCCGTCGGCGGTCCAGATCGTGTCGCACATCGATCCCGCGGAGTCGGGCAAGCTGGCAGCGCTGGAGCCGCACGTCCGCCGGATACAGGTCATCCACGTCGAAGGGCCGGAAGCGCTACAGCTGATCCCGGCCTATGAGCCTTGCGTTCATGCCTTCCTGCTCGACTCCGGCAGGCCCAACGCCCCGGTCGCTGAGCTGGGCGGAACCGGCCGCGCGCATGACTGGGCGGTCAGCGCCGCTTTCGTCCGTGCGACCGAGAAGCCGGTGTTTCTTGCCGGGGGCCTGACCGCCGCTAACGTGGCGGAAGCGATCGGGCAGGTTCGCCCCTATGGTGTCGACCTGTGCTCCGGCGTCCGGACGGGTGGTCAGCTCGACCCGCAGAAGCTGTTCGCCTTCGTCACCGCGGTCCAGCAGATCGACCGGGAAATGGCGCGGGCGATGTGACGGCACTGGCACCGGCGTGAACGCCTTCCTCCGCCGGAGTCCTGTGCAGTTAAGGTTAGCCCCCCGTCACAGACTTGCCGCCTCCAGTTCGCGAAGCAGGCGATGCGGATCGAACGGCTTGGGCATGAACGCGGTTCGGACCGGCAGATCCTCGCTGTCCAGGGGCACGTTGCCCGACACCACGAACAGGACGGTTGGCGGATAGCGCCCGCGCACGTGATGAGCGAGTGCAAGGCCGTCCATCGACCCAGGCATGTTGACGTCCGTCAGAACAGCGCCGATCTCCCTGTGACGATCGAGCAATTCGATGGCGCTCTCGGCATTCGTGGCCTCGAACACTTTCCAACCTGCATGTTCGAAGAAGTCGACCAGATCGAACCTGAGGATGGCTTCGTCTTCCACGATCAGGATCGTCTTGTTCGCAATCGGCTTACGCTGGCCCACTAATTGTTTCCATCATTGATCGAGACGTCTTCAAGGCGTGCATGGAGGGTGAACGTGAACCCTTCCGCATCGAATGCAGCTTCCGTCTTGCCGCTGGTGTACGCGCTCAACGATCGCTCGATGAGAACTGAGCATCGCCATCGCGCGCCGTGTAGGTCGCGCACGCATCAGAGGAAGCGCGAGCGCGGCCAGCGCCATCCAGCCTGCCAGCACGCCCAATCCGCCCGGCGACGCGCCCCACCGCTCGATAAGGCCCGCCAATGACGCCGCGCCGTAACCCAGCAGCAGGATTAGCACGGCCGCGACAGAGAGCGAGGCCATGCGGCTCGGAGGGTAAGGTGCGGCAATCGCCATCGAAATACGATAGCGTGAACCGGTTGCCTTGAAATTAAAGTTCGGCAGTAATTTCCGCAGGCTCGGGTGTCACAACCGGACGGTTGTGACGCCGTCCCGCTGCCCCAGCCTTTCCAAGGTTTGCAGGTGTCAGAACCCCGTGTCAGATCACCGATCAGGATTATGGCGGCAGTTGGCTACCTACTGTTGTCGGCTGACGCACTTGAAGGCGGTGCTGATCTAGCGCGATGGATCGCCGTCACCCGCTTGACGTGAGCGATGCTGCACCCAGCGAGCTCAGCCGTCTTCGCAATGCTCATACCAGCCTCGCGCAAGCCTACGATGCGGCGGTGATGGGCTAGGTCAGGTTTGCGACCGGTGTACCGCCCTGCCTTCTTCGCGATCTCAATGCCCTCGCGCTGCCGCTCGCGCCGGGTTTCGTAGTCGTCGCGCGCTGTTTGGAGTGCCACGCGCAGCAGCATGTCCTGCACCGCCTCCAGCACGATGCGCGCCACGCCCGCGCTGTCCGCCACCAGATCGGACAGATCGACGATCCCGGGCACTGACAGCCGCGCCCCCCTGCCCCTTATCGCCTCCACGAGCAGTTCGGCTTCCGGCAGCGGCAGGCGGCTGATTCGGTCGATTTTCTCAGCGACCACCACTTCGCCCGGCTGCAGGTCCGCCACCATGCGCAACAGCTCCGGCCGGTCAGGTCGCGCGCCAGACGCCTTCTCCCGGTAGACCGCCGCGACGTAGAAGCCGGCAGCCCGCGCGCCAGCAACGATGCTCTCCTGCCGCGTCAGATCCTGCTCGTCCGTGCTCACCCGCAGGTACACCCGCGCCGCCCGTACCTCGCTGCCTTTCACGTGGTCGTTACTCCTGCCCGGCTTAGTTAGGTACACCCTTGTGAGCCAGTCATGCAGCAATCGGCTCAGAACGGCAACTACCGGTCCTACGTAGCCTAGCTAAGCGGACCGGGTCTAAGTAGCTGCCCCATTATCGATGAACGCTATTTCGGTGATCGGCCGTGCATTAATCCCTGCCTTCACGCTGGCGTCCGACTTTGCTCTCCGGTACAAGGTCTTGGACGGGTTGTATCAGCGGGTTTGGTGCAGATGGAAGCACAGAGGGTCAAGATCGTGGACGGTGGTAAGCTCGTGATCCCGGCGGCAATGCGCCGTGAGCTCGGGATCACCACGGGTGACACCGTCCTCGTCGATGTGGACGATGGCGAGCTGCGGGTACGTTCCGTACCTAAGGCACTTGAGCGTGCTCGCGCGATCCTGCGCAAGTATGTGCCCGAAGGCGTCGGCTTGGCTGACGAGCTGATCGCGGAGCGTCGGCGTGAGGCGGAGCGTGAGTAGCAAAGTCGTACTCGACGCCTCCGCCCTGCTCTGCCTTCTAAACGATGAACCCGGGGCGGATCGGATAATCGACGTCCTGACCCGCAGCATCATCGGAACAGCCAACCTCGCGGAGGTCGTTTCCAAGCTACGGGACCGAGGATTGCCGCTCGACGAGGTACGTGAGGCACTTGGCGGGCTGCATCTCGATGTCCGGCCGCTCACTCCTGCCCAGGCGCTCATAGTAGGCGACCTTCGGCCAGCGACGAAGGCGCTCGGTCTGTCCCTCGGCGATCGGGCATGCCTTGCCTTGGCGATCGACCTGCAAGCTGAGATGCTTACAACGGACGAGCCACTTGCGAGCGCCGATGTAGGCATCACCATCACCAACGTGCGCCCCTTGGCAGAGTAGTCGCACATTCGTGCTTTTAGGTTCGGCACTCTGCTGGCGGGGACTCCCATGACTACCGCTCCGACACCGGTGCGCGACACAATTCTGATCACGCACGCCAATCCTGAGGACAATCGCTTCGCCCGGTGGCTTGCCGGGCGCCTAACCACGGCCGGATACAAGGTCTGGGTCGACGTTCGCGCGCTTCGGGGCGGCGACGATTTCTGGGACAAGATCGAGCACGTGCTGCGGCACGAGGCGATCAAGCAGATCGTCGTCGTGTCCGAGCACATCGGCAAGCAAGGCGTAAAGAAGGAACTCGCCCTCGGCGACGTCATGCGTCGCAAGCTAAACGACCCGGAGTTTATGGTCCCAATCCGGATCGCCGCCGTGGACTTCGGCGATTTCCCCACAGAGATCCTCCGCCAGAACGCACACAATGCGTTCCCTAACTGGGCAGCCTGCCTTCAGCCCTTGTTCGAGACGCTCGACACCTCACGTGTACCGAAGGTCGAGCATCCGGACGCCGAGCAGCTTGCGATGATCGTCGCTGCCCAAGAGGACGGTCGAAAGCTGGTCACGCTAAATTCCGAGACGCTTTACAGCAACTGGTTCGAACTCCGGGCGAGGCCTGACGTCTGGATCCTGGAGGCGAAGGGAACGACTGCGCAGCTGGAAGCGTGGAGCCAGTTCACCAAGGTTCCCCACGTCCTTCACGAGGGAGGCGCTATCGCCTTCTGCGGACCCGATGCGATCGAGCGTCTCGATAATGGCGCGCCGCCGTTGAAGGCACGCGCTAGCCTGCCCTTCAACGGCGTGATCGACGGTACATATAGCCGCCACTTCGGTGAGCGTTCCAACGCGCGGCGGATCGCCGTCAACCTGATGCGTCAGCATTGGGACCTGGCCATGCATCGTCTCGGGCTACTTCCTGTCGATTTCGCCTCGGGCGCCCGAGGCCGCTTCTTCCCCGACGGACTCATCGACGGAAGGGTGAAGCTGACGCTGAGCGACGGCCATCGGGTCGACCGTGTCCTGAGCGGCAAGTTCAAGGACCGGCGCTGGCATCTGTGCCTTGTCGCTCAACCCAAGCTCTGGCCGGATGCTCTCTTCCGGGTCCATGCCAATGTTGCGGTGACGACCAATGGCCGAACCCCGCTCCCGGGTGAACAGCTGCAGCGCATCCGGTTGCGCCTCACGCGGTCTTGGTTCAACGACAAATGGCGCGACATGCTGCTTGCCGCAATGGGCTGGCTTGCCGAAGGTGATGCGACCTTAGATATTGCCGCGTCCGGTGAGCGCCTCGCGGTCGCTAGCCTACCAATGAGCTTCGACTTTCCGGTCAGCTTCGCCGCGGAAGAAGACCGCCGAGCCGAGGAAGACGAGGGAGGCCAGATAACTCTGTCAGAGGACTTCGAAACGGCCTTCGACCGGGATGGGATACCGGAGGAGGCCGACGCATGAGCATCCTCACGCACCGCATCGCCGAGCCTTTGCTCGAGTTCGGTCACGGGCAGCAGATGGAAGCGCCAAAAGATGGGCTCTTCCTCTTCGGGCCGCTCGAAGGTCCAGATGGCCGCTCCCAGGTCCGCTTGGGCGTCATCGGGACGGAGAGCGGCGTCGGCCTATCCCGCCGCTGGTTAGAGCGGATCAGCCTGCATATTCCCGGTAAGGTCGATGCAAAGGGCAAGCCCGTCCTATGGGCACCCGCATGGCCAGGCTTCGAGGCCTGCTTCGGCATCGCGCTGCCGACCCGCGGCATGGTCGAGCTAGCGGTCAAGAGCGGCGACATCGATCATTGCATCAAAAAGAACAATCGCGCCGACGCGGTTCGTTCCACGGTGCTGCTGTTCGCCGACGCGATCCGCGCGCACATCCGCGCCGAGGAGCGCCGTCCCGACGTCTGGCTCGTTGTCGTTCCGGACGTCGTCTATCGCTATGGACGCCCCCAGGTCGCACCACCGCCCAAGGACGAGCGCACCCCCTCCGACATCACGAGCTTCAAGGACGCCAAACGCTTCTTCCAGATGGGCGGCGACCTGTTCCCCGACACGGTGCGGGATGCCGAGACCTACCTGTTCTCAAGCAATTTCCACCATCAGCTGAAAGCCGAGTTGCTGCAGGACGGCGTCGTCCTGCAGCTGATTCTCGAGAGCACGTTGGTCGACCGCAACCTCAACATTGCCAACGACCGCCGGCGCGGCCTCCAGGACGAGGCCACGGTTGCCTGGAACTTCTGCACCACGCTCTACTTCAAGATGGACGCCAAGCCGTGGGCGTTGGCTCATGTCCGTCCTGGCGTTTGCTACGTCGGACTGGTGTTTAAGAACGACGACACGCCTGCGGCAACGGGCGAGGCCTGTTGCGCCGCGCAGATGTTCCTCAACTCAGGCGACGGCCTCGTCTTTCGCGGCGCCCTCGGCCCCTGGTACTCCGACGAGCGCAAGGAATATCACCTCTCGAGGAGCGCGGCGGCGAATTTGATGACCTCCGTGGTCGAGGGCTATAAGCTCAAGCACGGCAAGCCACCGAACCAGCTGTTCATTCATGGGCGTCACCGCTTTTCCAACGATGAGTGGGACGGCTTTTGCAGCGCAGTGCCCACCGAAACACAGCTGGTAGGAGTCAGGATCAAGCAGCTCGATGATGTTCGGCTGTTCCGTCCCTCTGCGTCGACACCCGTCCTCCGCGGCACGGCCCTCACCGTGGGTGACTGGTCAGGTTACCTTTGGGCGCGGGGGTTCGTGCCTCGGCTGGCAGGGTATCAAGGGTTCGAGACCCCCAAGCCGCTCACCGTCGACGTGACGCATGGCGAAGGGGACATCGTAGAGGTGCTCGGTGACATCCTTGCGCTCACCAAGGTCAACTATAACGCCTGCGATTTCGCGAGCGCCCTGCCCGTGACGCTCAAGTTCGCCGATCGGGTAGGTGAGATCCTGATGGCGTCGCCACATACCGTTACCGCACCGCCGCTGCCGTTCCGGCACTACATCTGATCCCATGAGCGCCGACTGAGGCAGATGGGAGTTCGATCCTAAGGCGAAGACGCTGACGTCCACCAATTTAGGTACAAATCCGCTGTTTTGGGTGCGTGCCGCTGGGCAGATGCCGTCCACCATTTCAGGAAAACCTACAGGTTCGGCTACGGATTTTGCCCGAAACGTGAGACCGGTCTCACCCACCTGCAACGAATCTCACCCACGATGACGAACGAGCCGGCCGATGGTCACCGATGATGAGACTCCTGTCGCGGCTGGTGAGACTGGCGGGCAAGGCGACGAGCTGGCTGGCGGCCGCGCGCCGCCTGATGCCGACAGTCCGGCCGACCTCGACGCGATCGTCAGCGGCGCGCTCACCGTCCTTGTCCGTGCCGAGCCGCAGGACCTCTACCTCCCCGAGCTGGCGCCCAGCGATCAGGAGCGCGTCGACAGCTTCGCCAAGCGCGGCCGCGCCGCCGCGACGCTCCAATCCTACAAGTCCGACTGGGACCTCTTCATCGCATGGTGCCTCGAGCGGCGATACCGGCCGCTGCCGGCGTCGCCGGCGACGGTCGCGGCGTTCCTGAGCGAGCTCGCCACGACCGGCTTCGCCCCCGCGGCCGAGCAGCGCACCAAGACGGGCAAGCTGCGCGCGCCCCGCGCGCCCCGTAAGCTGAGCCGGTCGACGATCGAGCGACGCCTCGCCGCGATCGTGTTCGCCCACCGGATGGCCAAGGTCGAGCCGCCGACGTCCCAACCCGGCGCCAGCGACCTCGGCCTGGTCATGGGCGGGATCCGGCGCACCAAGGCTGGCGAGGAGAAGCGCAAGAAGCGCGCGGCCGACGGCGACACCCTCCGCGACATGCTCCGCTCGATCACCGGCGACGACCTCCGCGCGCACCGCGATCGTGCCCTGCTGGCGATCGGGATGGGCGGCGCCTTCCGGCGCTCGGAGCTGGTGGCGATCACCGTTGCCCAAGTAACACGCGACCCGGATGGGCTAACCGTCAGGGTCAAGTCGTCGAAGACCGATCAGTATGGCGAGGGCCAGGGCGTTGCCGTACTGGACGGGCCGCGGCTAGAGCCGGTTCGTCACTACGAAGCATGGCTCGTGATCGCGGGGATCACCGAGGGACCGGTGTTCCGCAAATTGACCCCGCAGGGCCGCCTCACCGACAAGCCGATGAGCACAAAGGGAGTAGCGCTGGTGGTCAAGGCGGCCGCAGCTGCGGCGGGCTATCCGGCCGAAGCGTTCTCCGGCCACTCCCTGCGCGCCGGCTTCCTCACCGAGGCGGGGCGACAAAACGCCAATCTGTTCAAGATGCGCGAGCATAGCCGTCACGCCTCAATCGACATGGTCGCGGAATACGTCCGCGACACAGAACGATATCGCGATCACGCGGGCAAGGGGTCCATGTGAGAAGCGGCCGCCGCTGGTATTCCCCTGCCGACAATCTTGAAGACGGCTGGAACCTACCCGTTTTGGTGTTCGTGTCATATGCGATCACACCATACAATTGGTTTGCCCTTTTCGGGAGCGACCTACTTCCCTGGATGAGTTTGCCGACTCGATGCGCGATAGGCGTGGTGTTGACTGCAATCGTTGGACTTTGCTCGATGGTAACGGGCGCGGCCTTAAAGAGGTATGCGAGGCGCGAAGATCGTCTACTTCCGATTGCCGCTGACTTCATCGCAGCTCTAGCCCTCCTTGGAACACAGGCCGTCCTCGCAGCAGTGCTAATTAGCACGCCACGCGAAGTCCCTCTTCTTGAAGCTACCCGGACTTTCATGGTCCTCGCACAGGCCTCAATCGCGGGCTGGTTTCTGAAGGTCTTCTGGGATCGCGCGACTGAGATTATTTCAGCTCAGAGCGACTACCAGACGATTAAAGCTTGGGATGACCCGGTCGTCTGACTCCTCGGTAATGGCTGAGTGCGAACTATGCGCTACTGGGATCGGGAGGCCTCAGAGATAGATATACTGAAAGCACGAGCCATGCTCGAAGGCTGCGAATCCGACCCGTGGGAGCCTCCAAAAGTGTGTAACTGGGTTACACACTTTCCCATCCCAGCCCTCTGCCGGGCACTCGCGCCACATAGATGTACTGATAGCACGAGGATTTCCGAGATAGATTAACTGAAAGCACGAGCCGTCGAACAGGACGGGTGCCACTCGTGCCGTTTACGTTCCCCTCGCCGTCCGCGTCTGGTGATTCCAGGAAGGTGCGGCCCTGCGGTCGTCCGATCGCGTGTCACCGAAAAGGGGAAGCCGTGCAGAAAAGAAAAACCCGGCACTAGGCCGGGCTTTTCGGAACCTCGGAGAGGTCGTGTCGCAACGTCGCCTTAGCCGAGATCCGATGACGCAGCAATAAGAAAGCGCAATTCGCGCCACGGGTGGTTGCGTCCGCACGGGTATCCCAGGGGGATTATCCGAATGATGTCCTATGCTCTCGCTCCCGGCGCGGGCCACCGCCGCCTCGACGAACGCTCGAGCGCTACCGACCAGCTCGCGCAGCGGTTCAGAGGGCTGCCAGAAGACGTGACCCACCGGCAGGTCCTCACCGTCTTCAAGCGCGCGGCGCCGTATCTTGGGATCCCCCCTCGCCTCGTCCATGCCGTCGATACCCTTATGAGCTGGTCACGCGCGATTGATTGGATCGACGGGCAGCGGCCGATCGTCTTCCCGTCGAACGAGAAGCTGACGCAAAAGCTCGGTATTGGCGTGCGCCAGGTCCAGAAGATGCTCGCCAATGCAGCGCGGTTTGGCCTGATCACCCATCGCGACAGCGCAAACGGCAATCGGGTCGGCGCCCGGGGCAAAGACGGTCGGCTCATCTACGCCTACGGCATCGATCTCAGCCCACTGGCGGTTCGCTATGAGGAGTTCGCAGCGGCCGCCAGGGAAGGCGTGGAGGCGGACCTGCGGATCAAAGTGCTACGACAGCGCCTCTCCGCTGCACGACGCCGAATCCGGACGCTCGCCCAGCTGCTCGAAGACGAACAGATCGATAGCATTGATGCCCGGACGGCCGTGGAGATTGCTCTTCTCGCCACCAGCCAGATGCGCCGTGTGCGTGACGAGGAGTTGCTGGCAGCATGCGTCGAGCAAATGGAGGATCGCGCTGAAGGCCTCGGCAAGGCCGTAGCTGCTGTGTTTCATGGGGCTTCGGATGCTCCATTTTCACAAAATGATTCACCCTCGGACGAACTGTGCGACGCCCCTATTACAACTACAAACCAACCCGATACTGCTAAAGCAGTCTACAGTAGTGGCTATCCGAAGAAGGGTAGCAGAAACGGGTACGACGTCCGTGACCCGGAACCTCAGACCGCCGTCGAGGCCGACCTGGCGAAGCACGGGGTCGATCCCGAGTTCATCGCTACAGTCGTTCCGGAGTTCATCATGACCGGTTCGCCGCGGCCGACATGGGGAGAGCTGATCGGCACGGCCGAGCGCCTGGTCGACCAAACGGCCATTCACCGGAGTGTGTGGCACGAAGCGTGTCGCCTCATGGGGCAGAAGGGGGCCGCCGCGTCGGTTCTCGCGACCGCGCACAAGCATATGCGAGGCGACGTTGATCGCCCAGGAGCGTACCTGCGGGGCATGAACAAGCACGCCGCGTCCGGGCTGCTCAACCTAGGGCGAACTTACCACGGGCTGAAGGACAGTGCGCGGTCGGAGGGCATGCGCTCCCTCTCCACCGGATCCGATCCTCGCTCGATTGGCCAGCTCGCCGCTGCAGCGCTGGGTCTCGGACGAGGCGGGCGGGCTCACCGCCTGCTATGAGGACATAGAAATACTGATAGCACGAGCCGCGACCCCCCTGCCCTGCCCCTTAGGAGGGAGCGCTATAGCGCGCTGCGACCAATTGACGGCAATCCTCGTGCTATCAGTATTTTTATCTCCGACCGGGGTGCTTAACGATGTCCGGCAGGGTATCGTGACCGTTGAAGGGAGCGAAGATGGCCAAGCCGAAAGCCATGCCGCAGCAAATCTCGCTGTTCGATATGGATAGTCCGCTGCACGGCAAGGTTCGCGGTGAGCGCTCCATCATGCACTATCCGTTCTTCGCGCTATCGAAGAACCCGCACATGGAACGTATTGAGTGGCGGCGCGACAACGTCTCCATTGAGATACGCCCGAGCGACACCGGGGTTGCTACGATGTGGGATAAGGAAATCCTGCTTTACGTTGCTTCCCTGATTGCTCAAGCTATAGCTGATGGCCAAGCGGCTCCTGAGGAGGTCACCTTTGCCGCCCACGATTATTTTCGGGTAACCGGGGTCGAGAGGCCGTCTACTAGGGACTATCGTCGTTTTGCTGAGGCGCTCGAGCGACTGCAGGGCACCCAGATCAAGACCAACATCGAAACTGGATCGAAGATCGATCGCGGTTGGTTCTCGTGGCTCGCTGAGGCCCAGGTCGAGTACGAGAAGATGGCCAATGGCGAAGAATCGCTGCGGTACGTCCGGATTCGTCCCTGCAACTGGCTCTTCCGCGCGATCCAGCGTGACCAGCGGATGTATCACTACCATCACGACTATTTCCGGTTGGGTCCGATCGAGCGGCGCATGTACGAGATCGCGCACTGCTCCGGCGAACCGATCGAGATGACCGTTGAGGAATTGCACACCCAGGTGGGGTCGATGGGTCCGGTGTCACGATTGAAGAGCCTCGCGAAGGAGATCGAGGCGGAGAACCGGCTACCGGACTACGACGTCAAGGTCGTCAACATGGTGACCGGCGAGCGCATCGACACGCTCGGCCGAACTCGCAAGACCAAGGGCATGGTGATCCAGATGCGTCCCAAACAGCGCGCCATCGCTCAGCCTAAGTCACTGGTCGCCTGAACCCCCTGCCCTCTCGGCCTCACGAAACGAATGCGTCGCCCCTCCGTTAAGGGCCTGAAAGGGTCTTGACGCTAAGGAGGGTTTATGCCGCAAGCCACCATAGACGCCTGGGTCTCTCTCTACGCCGCGGTCGGCCTCCTCGTCGCAATGTGCGCGGTGTTCGCGGTCATCAAGACGGCCCACGACTATCGCACGGGCACGCAGACACTGGCGACGACGACAGTGATGGACAAGGTTCTGGCAGCGCCGCGGGTCTGGGTGCGCTGGCAGCTCAACTACCTTCTCGGCGCGCCGGCTATCCTAGTGATCGCGACCCTCTACGCCCATCACCTCGGGTTCGCGACGCTCGTCGACGTGTAGGCGAACAGCTGAGCGCCGCGGAACGAGGGACGCGGTATGACAGTCGAGGCCGTCTGGATCGTCGCCGTCCGGAACGCGCTCGCGCTCCACCCACGGGTAATCGCAGACACGTAGCCGATCGTCTCGCGGAACGGCGGGATTTGCCCTTTCAGGCGCACCCTCCCCGGTCCCGCGTTGTAAGCCGCGAGCGCCAGGTCGACGCGCTTGAACTCGTCCAGGTGCTCGCGCAGGTAGCGAGCCCCTCCCCTCAGGTTCTGCAGCGGGTCGCGCGAATTGTAGACCCCGAGATAGGCCGCGGTGCCAGGCATCAGCTGGGTCAAGCCCACCGCCCCCTTGGGAGACACGATCAGCGGGTTGTACTGACTCTCCTGGGCGACCAGCGCATCGAACAGCCCGACCGGCACCCCGGCCTCACAGGCAACCGCCGAGATCAGCGGATAGTAGCGCTCGCGTCGCTGCTCCAGATACGCGGGCAGATCACCGCGCGGCCGGTACGGAGAGAGCGAACAGCCGGCCGCAGGACTGTAAAGGTGCGGCACGGCGACGGACGCGGCGACCAGCCCGTTCAAGCTGACCTTGCCGGTCTGCATCCACAACGGCACCGGGATCGAGGAACGCTGGATCTGCTCCGGCAAAACGGCCGGCATCATGGTCGGTGCCGGGGCAAGACCGGCGAAGTCCTGCAACAGGCTATCGGTCGAGACCCCCGCTTCCATCGCGGTAGGTTCAGGCGCTGGCTTGGGCGTGGGCTTGCCGACCTCGATCACGACCCCGTCGTCCGCGGTGCGGAACGGCACCAGCTCGACTTGCTGCGCGGTCGCCGCGGAGGCCGCGGCGACGATCGCCACGCTCCCGACAAGGCTTTGCACCCAACTGATCCCACCCCTCTTCATAGGCGCGAAAAGAGCACATCATCGAACGGCTGGGGAGTGGAATAATTTTACACACTCGCAGTACAAAGCGCATTGCAGGGCGCATTGCAGGGCGCATTGCAGTGGCAGTCGCTTGCAGAATGCGATTGCCCGCAGCTAGCGCTTTCGCCATACAATGCGATTGCACATGCAACGCGCATTGCATTGTGCTGCGGTTTAGCATTACAGGGGAACCATCATGCCGGTGATCTTGGTAGGATCCATCAAAGGCGGCGTCGGGAAGTCGACCAGCGCCCTCGCACTCGCCTCCGAGATCCGCTCGGCAGGCCAGACTGTTCACATCATCGATACCGACAAGCAGAACTCGCTCTTCCGCTGGTATCAGGACTGGGAAGCCAAGGACCGGATCACGGTCGAAGACGGGCACAAGATGGGTCAGCGCGACCTGGAGAAGGCTGTCCACGAGGCATCACGCGAGCACCCGTTTGTTATCGTCGACGTCAAAGGCGCCATGAACGAGATGGTCATGTACGCCACGCTTCAGGCGGACGTCCTGATCATCCCCCAGCGGGCTTCGGCAACCGACCTGGAGCGTTCGATCGAGTTTCTGGAACAGATCGACTTCATCGAGAGCGCACGCAAGAAGCCCCTCCCCCACCGTGTCCTGTTCACCCAAAGAACCGCCGCGATCACCTCGCGAGCTGAACGCGAAATCATGGACCAGACCCGCGATGCTGTCGGAGTCTTCTCGTCCGAACTGCTGCTTGGCGACGCATACCGTGCGATGTTCCTCTACCGCATGACGCTGGAAGAGCTTGCGACCCACAATCTCGCGCGAACAGAGCGGGCGCGAATGAGCGTCCAGGGCCTGCTCCGCGAAATCGTAGCGATCATCAAGGGAGAAGCCGACGGATGAGCGAAGCACCAGCACCGAAGAAGTTCGGCAAGCCGACACCGCAGCCGCCTACCGGCGCTCTCGACCTGTCGGACATCAAGGCGGTCCCCTCCTCTCCTCCCGGTGCGCCCCTGGCGCTCCCGGACGACTATCAGGGTGCGTCTCCGCCGCGGCGTCGCCGCGCGCGGGAAACCAAGAGCCGGCCGCTCACGATGCGGATCACGCCGTCGACATTCGAGCGATTCAACGACTTCTGCGATCGCGAGGCGCTATCCTACTCGGACGCGCTGGTGCGGCTGCTGGACGCTGCAGATACGGCCAGAGACTAGAGAAAAGGGGGCGGGTGCATCGTGAGAAAGGATGCACCATGGCTATAATCGCCCTCAAACCCACCCAGCAGGTTGTCGATATCGTCGGAGCTCTTGGCGGGACCTGGCGGGGCTACAACGCAATGTGCCGCTGTCCGGCCCATCAGGACGGCACGCCGAGCCTCTCCATCAGGCAGGGCCACGACGGCATTCTCGTTCACTGCTTCGCCGGCTGCGATCCCGAGGACGTGCTCCGCGAGATCGCGCGACTTCGACCCGGCCGGCACTACGACCCCCCTGCTCCGACCCGCCGGGTCGGCACCGCCAATGTCGAGCGTCTCTGGAACGAGGGTTTGCCCGTCCAGGCTTCGCCGGCAGAGGCCTATCTCCTCCACCGCGGCATCAGCCAGCCATTCGAGGACCTGCGCTTTCATCCCCGCTGCCCTTGGGGACCAAAACCGACGACACGCTTCCTTCCCGCGCTGCTGGTCGCGGCACGCGAGGGACGAACCCTCAAGGCTATCCAGCGCGTCTTCCTCGACCTGAAGGATGGCGGGTACATCGACAAGGTCATGCTCGGGACACCCGCGGCCGCGAGCTGGCAAGGGCGCCGTGTGACTGACACCCTTGCGCTGGCCGAGGGATTCGAGACCGCCGCCATGTTCACCCAGATCAATGACATTCCGTGCTGGGCGACCCTGGGCGCTGCGCGGCTCGACCGGGTCCACATACCCGACAGCGTCACGACGCTCATCTTTGCCGAGGACAACGATCCCGAGGGGCGGCGCGCGCGGCGCAAGGCGTGGGCTGCCTATCGGCCACGCGGGCTCGATCTCCGGCGCATGCCTCCGCCACGCCGGTACGGTGACTGGGCCGAGGTCAAGCCAGGAGCATAGAGGGGAGGGGGGCTGGAGTGGTGAGCTGCGAAGGGCAGCCACCAATCCGGAGACCCTCCATGACCGACCTGTTCGACGACGCGCTCTTCCGCGCGGGCGCCTGCACCGCAGCTGCCAAGGCCCTGGAACCCGCGATCCTCGCGGACGTGAAGATCACCAGGGCGATGCTGAACGACGCCATGATTGGCGCATACGGAGGGACCGACGCCGAAGGGCGCTGGACCCAGCGCGAGAGCTTCGAGGTACTGGAGCATGCCATTGCACTTGTAATGCGGAAACGCAGTGCATTGCGACCGCACATTGTAGTGGCAGACATCGAGGCGGCCGCGGCGGTCCTCCACCGGCTCCCGACCCAGACCGTTCGGAGCGAGGAGCAGATCGAGTGGCAGCAGTTCTCGACCCCGCTCGACCTCGCTGCGGTCGCCCTCCACCTCGCGGCGCCAACGCCACAGGACATTGTCCTCGAGCCGAGCGCGGGTAACGGCCTCCTCGTGGCGCAGCTGCCGGCAGTCGCGGCGCTGCAGCTCAATGAGATCGACCCGACGCGCCGTGCCAGGCTGGAAGCCGCTTTCCCCGACACACAGGTCTCGGGCCACGACGGCGCCATGGTCGCGACCACCATGGCCGCGTTGCCCCGTCCCGGCCTCATCATCATGAACCCGCCCTTCTCGCGGTCCTTCGGCCGGGGAGGGGACTCGCTCGCTGCTGTCCGCCACCTGCAGGCCGCGATCCGGCGTGTGCGGCCGAACGGGCGCATCGTCGCCGTCATGCCCGACTGGTTCACGCACTCCGCTCGGATGGGAGAGACCTGGACGTCGACGCTGGAGCAGGTCGCTGTCCGCACGTCGATTCGGCTGACCGACGCCTACGGCAAGCATGGGACCAGCGTAGCGGTGCGCTTGTACGTGCTCGACAAGTGCGTGGGGCAGGGGAACGGCGTCACCATCCAGCGTGCGAACGTCCGCGAGCTGCTCAGCGAGCTCCGGGTGCCCGAGCGCCTGCCGCTCTCGGCCGAGGCGGAAAAGCCCGCCACCCGTGGCGGCAGCGTGTCGCTGTTCCGCAGCGTCCGCTCCAAGCCCGCCACGGCCCCGCGCGTGTTCCGCGCGCCCACGCGCAACGAGGTCGCGCCGGTGACCTACCAGGTCCTCGACACGCCCGCGCCGCTCGCCGAACAGACCGGGGTCTATCTCCCGTATCGGCCAAGCCGCATCGTCTTCGACACCGCCGGCGAACATCCCACCGCGCTGGTCGAGTCGGTCGCGATGGGATCCATCCCGGCCCCGATCCCCACCCATGTGCCGGCGCTCCCGGAACGCACCGTGTCCGAACGGCTCCTCTCGTCCTCGCAGCTCGAAACCGTCGTCTATGCCGGCCATGCCTGGACGCAGTTCATCCCCGGCCGGTTCCGCCCCGACAAGGAAGGGGTCGGCCTCGTCATCGACGAGAACGGCAGCCGCTATCGCAAGGGCTTCTTCTTGGGGGACGGCACGGGCGCCGGTAAAGGGCGCCAAGTCGCGGCCGTCATCCTCGACAACTGGTTGGCGGGCCGGCGCCGCGCAATCTGGGTGTCGAAGAACGAGGCCCTGCACGCAGACGCCATCCGAGACTGGACGGCCCTTGGCGGCATGGCCGCGGACGTGCAGCCGCTCTCCCGCTGGAAGATCGACGAGCCGATCAGCATGTCCGAAGGCGTGCTGTTCGTCACCTATCCGACCCTGCGGTCTACACGGGGCGACGCGAGCCGGTTGGAACAGATCATCACCTGGGCCGGCGAGGATTTCGAGGGCGTCATCGCGTGGGACGAGGCCCATGAGATGGGCGGCGTTGCAGGCGGGGAGGGGAGCATGATCGCCAAGAAGGGGTCCCAGCAGGGGATCGCCGGCGTGCTACTCCAGAACCGTCTCCCCGGTGCCCGGGTGCTCTACGCTTCCGCGACCGGCGCTTCCGAGGTCAACAACCTCGCCTATGCGGTGCGGCTCGGCCTCTGGGGGCCGGAAACGTCCTTCGCCAACCGCGAGGCCTTCATCACCGAGATCCGCCAGGGCGGCATCGCCGCGATGGAGCTGGTTGCCCGCGACTTGAAAGCCACGGGTCTCTATACGGCGAGGGCGCTCAGCTTCGCCGGGGTCGAGTACGAGATCCTGCGCCACGAGCTGACGGCCGACCAGATCGAGGTCTACGACACCTATGCGGACGCGTGGAGCATCATCCACCGCAACATGGAGCAGGCGCTCGAACTGACGGGTGTCGTCGATGCCGGAGGCGATACGCTGAACTCCGGCGCGAAGGCGGCCGCACGCTCCCGCTTCGAAAGCTGCAAGCAGCGCTTCTTCGGCGCCGTCCTGCTCTCGTGCAAGCTCCCGACCGTCATCGCCGCAGTCCGGCAGCACCTCGAGGCGGGCCAGTCTGTCGTCCTGCAGCTGGTCAGCACCGCGGAGGCCATCCTCGATCGGCGCTTGGGCGAACTCTCGCCGGACGAACGCGCCGAACTCGACCTGGACCTGTCCCCGCGCGAAGCGGTCATCGACTATCTGCAGCGCGCTTTCCCGGTCCAGCAGATGGTGCCTTATCGCGACGACACCGGCGAGGTCCGCTCGCGCCCGATGTTCGACGAACGCGGCACGCCCGTCACCAACCCGGAAGCCGAGGCCACACGCGACGCGCTCATCGAGCAGCTCTGCGCGCTTCCTCCGATCGCGGCCGTCCTCGACGGCATCCTGGAGCACTTCGGTCACGACAACGTCGCGGAGGTCACCGGACGCACCAAGCGGCTCGTCAACACGTCGAATGGCACCCAGAAGCTGGAGACCCGGTCCGCGCGTTCGACCCAGGCCGATGCCGCGGCGTTCATGCAGGGCACGAAGCGCGTCCTCGTCTTCAGCGACGCGGGCGGCACCGGACGGTCCTACCACGCCAGCCTCGACGTTACGAACCAGGAGCAGCGCGTCCACCTGCTGCTGGAACCGGGCTGGCGCGCCGATCGTGCGATCCAGGGCCTCGGACGCACCCATCGCACCCATCAGGCCTGTACGCCGCTCTTCCGGCCCGTAACGACCGACTGCAAAGGTGAGCTCCGGTTTACCTCCACGATCGCGCGACGGCTCGACAGCCTCGGTGCGCTCACGCGCGGCCAGCGGCAGACGGGCGGGCAGAACCTGTTCGACCCGGCCGACAACCTCGAAAGCGAGTACGCCAAGGCCGCGCTCATCAGCTGGTATCACCTGCTCGTCGCCGGCAAGCTGACCAGCACGAACCTGGTCGACTTCCAGCATCGGACCGGCCTCGAACTGCAGGACAAGGACGGCGTCCTGAAGGAGGATCTGCCGCCGATCCAGCGCTGGCTCAATCGCCTCCTGGCGTTGCCTATCGGGCTGCAGAACCTCATCTTCGACGAGTTCCTCGCGCTCGTTGAGACACGCGTCGCCGCGGCGCGCGATGCCGGCACGCTCGACGTCGGGGTTGAGACGATGACCGTCGACACCGCGACGGTGCTGGAGGACACCATCCTGCGGACCGACCCGATCAGCGGTGCCACGTCGCATCTCCTCACCATCGAGGTGGCGCGACGCCGACAGCCCGTGTCGCTCGATCGGGCGCTGCGGATCGCCGATAGCGACAGCACGGCAGTCTTCGTGATCAACACCCGGTCGAACAAAGTCGCGCTGCGTACGGCCGCCCGATCCGGAATGACCGAGGACGGCGTTGCGGTCGCCCGTGTTGAGCTCATGCGGCCCACCCGGCGCGAGTATCTGACCCAGGAGGACCTGTACGAGACCGCATGGGAGGAATGCTCGCGCGAGGTCTTCTCCACCACCTGGGAAGCCGAGGCGGAGGAAGCACGCCACAAGGTCGACACCGAGACGGTCCGGCTCGCGACCGGGCTTCTGCTCCCGATCTGGTCGGCGCTGCCGAGCGACCACCTGGTCGTGAACCGCATCGTCGACGGTGAAGGTCGTTCCTGGCTCGGCCGCATGGTGTTCCCGCGCGACGTGCCGGCGTTGTTCGGGAAGCTCGGCCTCGACGAAACGCAGATCCTCAGCCCGGACGAGGTCGCCCAGGCGGCGCTGCAGGGCGGCTCGATTACGCTGAAGCGGCCGTTCGCGTGCGAGGTGAAGCGGGCTCGGGTCAACGGCAAGCCGCGCATCGAGATCGTGGGCGCGCCCGCAGCGCAACTGCCTTGGCTCAAGTCCATCGGCTGCTTCGCGGAAATCATCTCTTACCGCACGCGGGTCTTCTGCCCCACCGAAGGTGCCTCGGAGATCCTCGCCCGCCTGATGGCGACACAAGACGCCTGAGCGGCCCGGGACCGGGACGAGAAGGGAAGGGGGAGCGAGAAGGTGTTCGGCGAGGGACTTCGCCGGGCACCTTCACACGCTCAGGAGAATGAAGATGACCCAGACCGTCAAGCTCGCGAAGCTGAAGCAGTCCGAGAAGAACGTGCGGACCACCCCGCCCAAGAACATCCCGGCGATGGCCGCCAGCATCAGCGCGCGCGGCATCCTCCAGAACCTCTTGGTCACGCCCTGCAAGCCGCGCGGCATGTTCGAGGTGATCGCCGGCGAGCGCCGCTTCCTCGGCGCGATGATGCTGGCCGAAGCCGGCGAGATCGTCGCGGCCGACTACGACGTGCCGGTCAAGATCGTGAACGGCGACGACAACGACCTGCGCGAGGTCTCGCTCACCGAGAACTTCCAGCGCGAGGTGATGACGCCGGCCGAGGAGTGCCGCGCGTTCCAGCACTTCCTGAAGTCGGACGGCGACATCGACGCGGTCGCAAAGCGCTTCGGCCAGACCCGCCGCTTCATCGAGGGCCGGCTGCGCCTCGCAAACCTCGCCGAGCCGATCTTCGAGGCGCTCGCCAACGGCGAGATGACGCTCGACATGGCGAAGGCCTACGGTTCGACCGAGGATCGCGCCAAGCAGGAGCGCGTGTTCGCGCAGTACAGCCACAGCCCGTACATCAACGCCGACCAGATCCGGCGCGCGATCGCCAACGACACCATGAAGGCCACGGACCCCGTCGCGGTCCTGGTCGGCGCCGACGCCTACGTCGCCGCGGGCGGTCGCATCGAACGCGAGCTTTTCAGCGAGGACGGGGACCGCTGGTCCGATCCCGAGCTCGCTCAGACCCTCGCGGGCGCGATCATGGAGGCCGAGGCGAAGCGCATCGGCGAGGAACAGGGGCTTGCCTGGATCCGGCCGATCGCGACCACCAACCTGTACGGCGCGACCGCGGACCTCCACCGCGTCCCGCTATCGCCGGCTGCGCTCAGCGAGACCGAGCAGGCCCGTTCGGACGCGATCGAGGAGCGCGTCGCGGTCCTTGAGGAGGAGATGGCCGACGAGGACATCGAGGAGGCCGCGTACGCCGCTCTCGAGCACGAGTTCGACACCCTGCAGACCGAGTATCAGGAGCTCCATTCCAAGCCCCCGGTCCTGCCCGACGAGATGAAGGCACAGGTCGGCACGTTCCTGATGCTCGATCGCAACGGCAAGATGGTGCTGGAGACCACCTACTACAGCGAGACGCCGCTCCGCACCCCGGGCGACGGGACGGACCAGCGCCCGACCGGGTCCACCCGCGACACCAGCTCGCTGCCGCCCGAGGCCGTCGCGCCGGGTGGGAAGCCGCTCAGCGCCCGTCTCCACGACGAGCTGGCCGTGCAGCGCCGCGACATCCTCGCGGCGTCGATACTGGCGGATCCCGGTCTGGCGCTCGACTACGCGCTGTTCGCGATGGTCGACCGCAACCGCACCTACGGTCGCGCCGGCACGACGATCACCGCCGGTCGCCCGAACGATCCCCAGATGCCTGCGGATGCCAAGCCGACCCAGGCGAAGATCGCCATCGCGGAAGCCCGTGAGGCGCTCGACGGCTCCTGGACCGAGGGCAAGACCCCGGTCGAGCGGTTCGAGGCCTTCCGCGCTCTCGACGACGACGCGAAGGCGTCGTGGCTGGCGATGATCGTGGCGGACTCGCTGGAGGCGAAGCAGGACTATGGTGCGGTGACGACCAACCCGCTCCACGCCCGTCTCGCTGCCATCCTCGAGGTCGACGTCGCCAAATGGTGGCGGCCGACGTGCGCCAACTTCTTCGACCGGGTCTCGAAGGGCACGCTGCTCGCGACCCTGACCGAGGTCGGGGGAGCGACGCTCGCCGGACGATATCTCGGCTCCAAGAAGGGCGAGATCTCGACCAGCTGCGAACGGCTCTTCGCCGGCGAGGCGATCACCGAGGCGGAGACCAAAGAAGCCGCCCTTGCCTGGGTCCCGGACGCGATGCGCTTCGACGCGACCGGTGCGACTCCGATCGAGGAGGACACCGGCGACGACGAGCCCTCCGATGAGGAGGATCCGGCCGACGACGAGGACCTGCTCGAAGACGGCGATGACGGCGACGACAGCTCCGGCTCCGGCGCGGTGAACGACGACGCCGAACTCGTCGCGGCCGAATAACCCCGCCCACCCGTCTCCTGGGCAACCTAGCGGCCGTCCTCCCGGGGGCGGCCGCCTTTCTTTTTCCGGGCGCCGCGAGCGCCCCTGGGGAGCACCCGACATGACCTTTCGACGCAAGCCCGACGGGCCGCGGCGCGACGTTGCCGCTGAGATCACCAACCTCATCATCGAGAAGCTGGAAACCGGCGTCCTGCCCTGGTCCAGGCCGTGGGGCCTGACGGGTTCAGGCGGTCGGCCGCTCCGCCATTGCGGAACGCCCTACACCGGCATCAACACCCTCTACCTCTGGGCGATCGGCGATGCCCGCGGCTACAACAGCCGGACCTGGATGACGTACCGGCAGGCCGAAGAGCTCGGCGGTCAGGTCCGCCGCGGCGAGCGCGGTTCGTTGAGCGTCTATTTCTCCAGCTTCTCCAAGACGGAGACCGACCGCGTCACCGGCACCGAGGCGACGAAGAACATCCGCTTTCTGCGGTCGTACATCGTCTTCAACGTCGACCAGATCGACGGCTTGCCAGCCTACTACTACCCCGTCCCGGCTCCGCCCGCGCCGAGGGTCGAATCCGAGCATCGTGCCTGCATCGACGCCTTTTTCGGCGCCCTGCCTGGGACCGTCCGGCATGGCGGCGACCAGGCCTATTTCTCGCCCATCGGCGACTACATCCAGATGCCGAACCGCGGTGCGTTCAAGTCGGACGACCACTACGCCAGCACGCTCGGCCACGAGTACACGCATTGGTCGGGCGCCAAGGACCGGCTCGCGCGCGAGTTCGGCAAGAAGTTCGGCGACAGCGCCTATGCCTTCGAGGAGCTGGTGGCCTCGATCGGGCAATGCCTGATCTGCGCCGAGCTCGGGTTGCCCGGCGACCTTCACGACAACCACGCCAGCTACATCGACCACTGGCTGAAGATCCTGAAGGCGGACTCGGGCGCGATCATCAAGGCCGCCTCCAAAGCCGAGCAGGCGTTCAACTTCCTGCGGGATCTCGCTCGACCGGCCGCGGCGCCGGTCCCTTCGTCCGACGAGGCCGAGTGGCACGAGCCACAGGCGATCGCGGCATGACCGCCCATTCGAGGACACGCACCCATGCAGATCGAGCTCAAGAAGCTGAAAGTCGTCGCCGCACTCTCCGAGGAGACGACCTGCTACACCGCCGAGATCTGGATCGACGGTGCCCGCGCCTTCCTGGCGTCCAATCGCGGCCATGGCGCGATGGACGACTTCCATCAGGTCGGACCGCTGACCGAAACCGAGGTCAACGCGTGGCTCGCCGCCAACCGACCAGCCACCCGGCTCGACGACGTCGTGCTCGAACACAACCTCGAGTTCGAGGTCGCCGCACGGATCACGAGGAGCGAGGAGGCGAAGCGGCTCCGGCGCAACTTCAAGAAGCAGCTCATCGTGATCGATGACGGTGCCGTGTACGGCTACCCGCTCAAAGGACGGCAGGCGTCCGCCGTCGCGGACGCCGTTCGTCAGCGGCGACCCAACATCCGCGTCGTCAACGACGACGACGCCGCGATCGAGGACGCGATCACCATCATGATCGCCAAAGCCGAAGAGCCGCCAGCATGACGCTCGACCTCATGAAGCTGCTCGGACCTGCCAGGGTCGACCCCCTCTGGGAGGCTGAAAAAGCCGGTTGGCGGTGCTTCGTCTTCCAGAACGCCAACTGCTGTTACCGGCGCGGCAGCCGGTTGGCTGCAGCCTGGGAACGTGGGTTCGCCGCGGCAGCGCGCTCGACCGATCCGGTCGGCCTGATGCTCTGAACGGACCGGGAGAGGGAAGGGGGGTCACGGTCTTTTGAGCGCGAAGGGCGCTCGGAAGCACGGAGATCCCCTATGCCCTATGACGTCGCCTTCCGTCACCAGCAGGCGCTGGATCCCAGCGCCATCACGACCGTGACGACGGGGCTCCATGCGCTCACCCGCGCGATCGACGATTGCCGCAACGCCGGCGTCGACCACGAGAGCGATCCCGCCGTAATCCTGCTCGCCCGCCACCTGGCGGCGATCACCAGCGAACGTGCCGACGATGCGCCGCTCCGTCGCCGGTGCATGGAGACGATCGCTGAGCTGAAGCGCCACCCGGCCCTCCTCACGCTCGCCGTGCGCGGTGTCGCCTATGATGCCGCGGCGAAGGATCTCTTCCACGCGGACGGCCGCAAGGCGATGCGCAATCTTGCGGTCGCGCTGTCGCTCGCAGAAGGGAGCTTCACCATCCGCTCCAACCGATCCGGTCCCGGGGTCTCAGGCGAGATCACGCTCCACGGCGAGGAAGTCTGGGTCCAGCTCTCCCTTGGTGGCCTCGGACCCGACCACGAGGTCATGTACCGCCGCGTGCGCGGTCAGCACGACCATCTCGGCGACAAGAACCGCTTCGCGCCGATCCGCGACCTGCTCGGTGCCGAACGATTCGCCTCGCGTCTCCGCCAGGAGCTGCGGCTGACGCCGCCCGTCGCGGAACCCGTCCGGCTGTTCGCCTGAACAGACACCTCCACCACCGCCGAAAACGGCAACGCAGAAAGGTTCATGTCATGGGCTGGATGACCATGCCGCTGTCGTCGATGTACCCGCACACGACCCCCAAGGCCTATCTCGACGCGCAATTCACCTACGACCGTCGCGACGACGCCGGACAGGGCAGGGCGCTCCGGATCGTCGCCTCCTCGTGCCTCCGCAACAAGGTGTACTACGCTGCGGCGATCCCGAGCACGGACGGCGTCGACGGGCCAGCCTTCGCGGTCGTATGCCTGGTCAAATGGAACCCGCGCGACAAGGAGGGCTACGTCTTCGGCTACAAGGATAGTGCGCCGTTGTGGCGCTGAAAGGAGTATCAGCAATGATGGGGTAAGTTGAGGAAACCTCTGCCCACCAAGCTAACCTCGGGTCCAAAAGACCTGAAATCCGGAAACGGACGGGGGACAATAGCATGCTTGGAGCAAGGCCGAATGCGTCCCAGTCGTAAAGGGGCGATGCCGGTCAGGGCAAGACGCGCATGGTGAAGGCTACACTGCTTAAATCCCAGTCTGCAGCGTTTTATATAGCGAAAATTGGCGAAAGCGACTGATACGTCATTCCGGACGATGGCAAGGGTCTCATGTCTTGGCCCTTTGCTCCTCAGCCCGTCCGGCGCGCCTCTCGTCGAGGGGTTCAGTGGATGAACGG
Source organism: Sphingomonas sp. ABOLG (assembly GCF_003950435.1). Classification (NCBI taxonomy): domain Bacteria; kingdom Pseudomonadati; phylum Pseudomonadota; class Alphaproteobacteria; order Sphingomonadales; family Sphingomonadaceae; genus Sphingomonas; species Sphingomonas sp. ABOLG. The sequence goes on along the minus strand of NZ_QQWW01000011.1, from coordinate 19,428 downwards.
GACACCTAACCGCGTCGTATCTCCAATCAGTGTAACTACGGGATGCCCTAAACAGGCGGCTTTGGCCGGCCTGCATGGGTACGGAGCCGCCATAGTATTCAAATGCCCGGGGTAATGCCCGGGACAGCTCCCTCACCAAGGGAGACGGTGAATCCGCATAAGGAACGGGCGACCGGGCCGAAAACGGGGCCCATCGGGAGAAGGGCGGCAGTTGCGATACTTCAACCGGCAATCATGGGGTGTGCTGATGCTACCTGAAACTGTGATGGCCCGGTTGGAGGCCATTCCGACGCTGGCAGCGTCGGGCAAACGGGTGAATGGGCTTCATCGTCTGATGGGGTCTCGGCTTCTTTGGGAGCAGGGACTGAGTAAGATCGCCTCCAACCGGGGGGCGATGACGCCGGGTGTCGATGGCGAGACCTTCGCGGACTTCGGTCCTGAGGACCTCGCTCCGTTGATCGCCAGCGTCACAACCGGAGCCTACAAGCCGAAACCAGTGCGTCGGGTGTTCATCCCGAAAGGCAAGGGAAAGCGGCGTCCGCTGGGGATACCCACGCGCGACGACCGTCTCGTCCAGGAAGTGGCACGCCAGCTTCTGGAAAGGATCTATGAGCCGGTGTTCTCGAACGCCTCGCATGGGTTCCGACCGGGGAAATCGTGTCACACGGCACTTGAACATGTTAAAGCCGTCTGGACGGGCGTGAAGTGGCTTGTTGACGTGGATGTCACTGGGTTCTTCGATAACATCGACCATGACGTTCTGCTCAGGCTGTTGCGCAAACGGATCGACGACGAGAAGTTCGTTGGCCTGATTGGCGACATGCTGAAGGCAGGGGTAATGGAGGGGCGGGCGCACAATCCGACCTACAGCGGCACTCCACAGGGTGGGATCGTCTCCCCGATCTTGGCGAACATCTATCTGCACGAGCTCGATGAGTTCGTCGCAGACCGGATTGCCGCCTTTGATAAGGGAAAGACCCGCGCCACGAACCCGGAGTATGGGCGACTGGCAGCGCGCATCGCTAAACAGCGAAAGCGGCTCAAAAGTCATCAAGCACGCGGCAACGCTGACGAGGCAACGATGGCGGCCATATTGGCCAAGATCGACGTTTTGTCGAAACAGATGCGTACTCTACCGTCGCGAGACGGCATGGACGCCGGGTATCGCCGACTTCGCTACTGCCGTTACGCCGATGATTTTCTCATCGGCGTGATTGGCAGCAAGGAAGATGCGCGACAGGTCTTCGCCGAGGTTGAGGGTTTCCTGACCAACGCGTTGGCCCTTAGCGTGTCCGAGGAGAAAAGCGGTATCCGCAAGGCGAGCGATGGCACCGCCTTTCTCGGTTACGAGGTGCGAACCTACACGGGTCGCCAGTGGACAGTGCGGAGCCAGCGTGGCTCACAGCACTTCACCCGCCGGCCTCCTTCGGAGGTGATGCAACTCAATGTGCCGTGGGAGAAGGTGTTCGAGTTCGCCTCGAAGAAGGGTTACGGGGATATGGCTGTTTTGAAGGCCCGTCACCGGAACACCCTCCTTAGCTGTAGCGATGCCGAGATCGTCCTTGCCTACAACGCCGAACTGCGGGGGTTCGCGAACTACTACGCCCTGGCGAGGGACGTGAAATTCAAGCTCAACCGGCTTGAGTTCATCCAGCGCTGGAGCATGTTCAAGACCTTGGCGAGCAAGCACAAAAGTAGCGTGCGTGTCGTCGCCGGCCGTATGAGGTCGGGGCAGGAATATAGCGTCGGCTACGTCGCTGACGGCCAGCCCCGGTCGGTCAAAGTCTGGAAACTGATGGATCTGAAGCGTGAATGGGTTGACCCGGTCAAGGTGGATACCCCGCCTTGGACGCAAATCTATTCGCACTCACGAACCGACTGGGTCGATCGCAAGAATGCCAAGCAATGCGCGGCATGCGGGCGGACGGACCGGCCGTGTCATGTCCACCATGTCGATGGGCTGGCCGATGTTAAGCACCGCGGTCTAGCCATGATGATGAAGGCTGCACGGGCGCGCAGGACAAAAGTCCTGTGCGACCTTTGCCACGCCGACATCCATCGAGGCCAGTTGCCCGATAGCCGGAACATGAATGGTGTTATCGCAGCGGAGAGCCGCATGCAGTGAAAGCTGCATGTGCGGTTCGGCGGGGGGATCAGGGCTGACTCACTGAGCAGCACCAATCCTACCCGACTGACCGAAGACATGGGTCCGTCCGAGGCCGAGTGCCCGGAGCGGATCCTGTCCCTTCTCGGCGACACCGACAACCACTCCGCACTCAACTGGCGGCGCCGGTGCATCGACAATCTCGCCCGCTCCGCCCGACCGCTTGAGCACGGCATGCGGATCAGGCTGCCGAGCCCCGTCCGCTTCACCGACGGCTACGAGGGTGCCGAGTTCGTCGTCCACAAGCGCGGTCGCAAGGTGGCCCTGGCCAAGCCCGGGGCGAGCTTTCCCCAGTACCGGGTGAGCGGCCTGCGTCACCTCGCCTGGACCGTCGTGCCGGAGATGAAGGTCCACAAGACGGTGTTCGGTTGAACGCCGCTCCACTTCCAACCCAGGATGACAGCCATGATCGCGCTCCCCGACCTGTTCACCCTCAGCCCCAAGCGTCGCACGCTCTGCAGCCGGGAGAACGCGCAGCGTGTCGCCGCGCGCATGGTCGAGGGCGGCCTCACCTGCGCTTCGGTCGTTCGCACCGGCAACCCACTGCAGCCGCTCCGCGTCATTGCGGAATCGCTCGACAGCCCCGACGTGGTGCTCGAAATGCGAATGGCATGAAGGCGCCGCTGTTCCTCGCACTTGTCGCGCTCGCCGCCTGCGGCGCCAGCTCGGATCGACGCGAAGCCGAACCCGTACTGCATGGCAAGGCCCGCGCGCTTGACGGCGACACGGTCTCGATCGACTTCCGATTTTCGGGCGCGGACGCAGTCGAGAGCAAGCAGCAGTGCCAGCGCCGTGGAGCCTGCTACCCGTGCGGGAAGATAGCCCAGGACGCGACCGCACGCATGCTCCGGAGCGGTGAGGCCACGATTCGCCTTGTCGGCAGCAGCAGCTACGGTCGACCCGTAGCGATCGTCAGCGTCGACGGAGCCGATCTGGGGGAGGAGCTGATCTCGCAGGGTTTCGCGGTGCCCGCGGTCGAGTACCTGACGGGCGAGCCCGAACGTGCGGCCCGCTACGTCGCCGCCTTCGAGGATGCTCGCAGCAAGCGCCGGGGGATCCATTCCGGTGAATGGGTCGAGCCCAAACAGTGGCGGCGTGGGGAACGGCTTGCCTGCGAGCGACGTTGAACGGCCACCCCCCTAACAAGAAGGGCGGCCCCGGCATCCACCGGGGCCGCCTTTTCTTTTGCTGTCAGAGCGACAGCTTCGGGTCGACCACCTGATCGTGCGCCAGGTAACCCGGCCCGGGATCGAACGACCAGGACGCTCCGATCTCGAAATCCGCATCGAAGCGACCGACCGGGCCGTCCGGCTCGGCCGCGACATAGGGCGAGATCAGCGGCATGGTCGGCCGCTTCATGCGGTGCAGCTCGCCGGCAAACTCGCCGCGGATCTTCAGCAGTTCTTCCAGCCACAGCAGATCGTCGAGGATGAGCACGATCCCCTTGCCCGCGAGCGCATAGTAGATCGCGCGCTGAAAGTCGTCGCACTGGTTGCCCAGGATCGTCGTGAGCTTCGCCTTGCCCTTCGGCTCTCCCTCGTGGATCCACTCGATCGCCTCGCGCAGCTCGCGGACCGAGTAGTAGGCGTCCTCGAACGGCATGCCGATGCATATCCCTGCAACAATGCGGCGCGACACGCGCACGTTCGGGTCGAGCGAGGCGTCCTTCAGCGTCAGGTCGAGGTCGAATGGTTCGATACCGTCCATCTTCATGGCGTGCGTCTCCTTCGGGATGAACGTACCGTGAACATCGTGGACCACGCAAGTATAATATCGTATAGAGCCGCACATGTGGTTGGTCCCGCGCGACACTCGTGGACTTCAGCAGCGAACGCCCGTGCCCGAGGTCGTGCGCGAGGCGCTCGTTCGCTGGTACATGGGGGAGGGCGACGACAGCGACCACCGCGCATCCGTAATCACCGTCGTGAAGGCCCGGGACAACAACCAGTGGATCGCCTGCAGCTGCCAAGGCAACACCGAGGCACCTCCGCTGCTCTCGCCGGCCTACCTCTCCGAGGCGGAAACCTACTATCTGCGCCGCCTGACCAGCGTTCGGCAGCGTCGACCGGAGCACGCGCTCGACTGCCCCTTCTACCGCGAGCAGGCACCTCCGCGCATCCGTGAGAAGGCGACGGCGACCCCGCGCACCATCAATGAGCCTGACGGCTTGTTCTCGGCGCACCGTCTCGCGCCCGAGAAGCTCGCCCAGATGCCCGACGAGGCCGAACCCGACGATCGGACGCGCGGTGTCGCGATCCCGCGCCTGGCACGGCTCCTGTGGCTGCTCATGGAGATGGCTCACGTCAACGTCGTCGAGCCGCTCGAAGCCGGGGAACCGCGCACGACGTCGATGACCAGCGAGTTCGCGGCGATGCGCCGAGCGGCCGATCGCGTCGAGATCGCTCCTGGTATTCCGCTGTCGCGGCACTTCTACACGCACATCGATCCCTATGAGCGCGGCATCGTCTTCGCCAAGCTGAGACAGGCGGCCAAGAAGTGGCCCTCGGGCCACGCGCCGCAGGCGTTTCTCCTGCTCTACGCCATCGATATATCGGGAACGACCATCACGCTCGCCGAGGGGCGCGAGCTGGAGGTCAAGAACCGCATCCGCCATATCGGGGTACACCAACGCCAGCTAGGCGCGCCGTACCTGGTCCTCGCCGTCGTCGGAGAGCATAACCCCCGCGAGGGCTATGCGGCGCTCCGCGCCTACGCCCAGCCGATCGCGCGTCCCTCCAACTTCGTCGCCGTCCACAACGGCGCCGAGCGCCAGACCATCGTCGGCCTGCTCGACCTTCAATACCGGCTTCGCCGGCGCGGGATCGGCATCGGCTTCAAGCGCCTGCTGTTCGATGTCGCAACGTCCGCCGGAGATATGCGGCCGGACATGCTGCTCGACTTGCGCGACTTCACGACGGGTGAGGTGATGGAGGCCGCGTTGGAGATCGTGACCGGGAGCGACGCCGATGCGCTCGGGGTGAAGCTCCGACAGGTCGAGAAGATCCGCGCGATCGCGCCCGTGGTGACGATCCACGGCGAGGACCTGGACGAGGATCACGGCCTGGAGGCCGCCATCCTGGACCAGCTGCACATCGGCTAAGGGAGAGGAGAGGGAGGGTTGCGGTCGTTCCATGAAGGAGACGACCGATGCCCAGCTACACCTCCGTACCCGCCCCGATCGACACCATCTGGGGCGTACCCGACACCAAGGACCAGGTCCTTCCCGGGATCTGGCACGTCACCACCCCCAGCCATGGCGGCTATGTGCTCTCCGACGAGCGTCAGGCGGCGATGCCTGCGGCACTCCGGCGCGACGATCCTTTCTACGAGGAAGACGTGGACTGGGCGCTGGTGCTGCTCGGCTTCGCGAGCGAGTTCCGGCGCCTGCCGACCGCCGGCATCACGCTGCAGGTCGAGAACGCGCGCCGCTCGGTTCGCGCATGGCATCCCGACCGGTACAGCGCCTACACCGGCGAGGACGTGCCGCCGAGCGACAGCCATGTGCTTCGTCGCCGTGCCGCCTACACCGCCGCCATAGGGCAATACGCCAGCGTCAGCGCTTCCGGCGATTGGGCGGACTGGGTTCCTGCCGGCAAGGTCGGCGTCATGTTCCGCCGCGTCGAGGGCGTCGATGCCTTAGGCTTCGCCCGCTTTAGCGGCGACCCGATCCACGGGCTCGTCGACAAGGACCAATACGGCAAGCGCGGCGACGTCGAGACGTTCGATAGCCTCGGGGCCGTGCGCGTCGAGAGCACCGCGCCGATCACGAAACAGGTCGCCAGCCTCTAAGCCACGACCGCAGCGCACATGCGCTGCGCTTTGCACTGCGGTCTCGCAACCAACCTCCATCGGAGAACCCGCGATGAGCGTCTTCCTCTTTCTCTTCCACGGCCGCGACAGCGCCGACCAGGACATGACAGACTGGGGCGCGCAGGGTCCGGCGATCGGTCCCTTGAGCTACGTCCACACCACCTACGGCAGCGAGGTGAAGATCCGAGGCCGACGCGCCGTGCTGGAAAGGTTCTTCCCCGACGCGGAAATCCATTTCCACGACGGCTTCGGCGACCACGCCATCCAGCTCGCCGGGGACTGCCTGCCGCATGGCGGCAAGTTCTACGGTGACTGGAGCGTCTGCACCGAGGATGCCCTCCGTTCGCGGCCGACGCCGTCGGTCACGCCGGTCTGCGACGTCTGCGGAAGCGCGGACCTGATCAAGGACGCCGCGGCGCGCTGGGATCGCGATCTTCAGGAATGGTCGTTGGTCTCGACCTACGATTCCACAACCTGTCAGGCCTGCGAACGCGAGGGCGACGACATGGCGACGTGGATCCCGAGCGATGAAGCGCCGCCCATACCCGACGACGAACCCGCGTCGGACACCCGGGGAACCGAGGCAGCCGGAACAGAAGGGAAGGGGGAGGCGGACGGACAGGCGTGAATGATCACGCCAGCCTTCAGGAGCTGCCCCATGATCCCCGCCATGATCGCGACGGCCGTCGCGCCCGAGACCATCACCAAGGTCACGCGCCTCTTCAACAACACCGCCTATGACGTCATCTGCGAGCTGTTCCAGAACGCGCGACGGGCGGGTGCCACGGCCATCGCCGTCGCGGTCATCCCCGCGCCGGACGCCACCTACCTCGAGATCGTCGACGACGGACACGGCATCGACGATCCTGCGTCGATCGTCACGCTGGGTCGCTCGGGTTGGTCCGACGACACCCGCAAGGCCGAGGATCCTGCCGGCATGGGCGTGTTCAGCCTCGCCGGTCGCGACGTCATCATCCGCTCCTACTCCCGGCCGGACCGGCAGGGCTGGATGGCCCACATTCCGGCTTCGGCCTGGGAGACGAGCCGCCCCATCGCGATCTCGACCGATCCGATCCCGCTTGGCACGTCGATCATGGTCCGCATGCCCGACAGCTGGCTGAAGACCATCGAGCGCGACGTCGCCGCGGCCGCGCTGCATTTCCCGGTGCCGGTGACGCTGAACGGCACCGCGCAGCCGCGCAAGGATTGGCTGGCCGACGCTGTCTATACCGAGACCTGGAACGGCACACGCATCGGCATCTTCAAGACGCCCGCCCCGCAGCACTCGCGTCACAACCAGCGCCTCAACTTCCACGGCTTGACGATCCCGTGCGACCTTCCGACCCTCAGCGAGGTCGACCGGGGCCACATCTGGACGGCCAGGATCGACATCCTCAACGCACCCTCGATCCAACTGGTGCTCCCGGCCCGCAAGGAGGTCGTGGAGAACGCCGGCATCGAGGCGCTGCGCGCCGCGGTGCAGCGCGCGCTCTTCCACGCCGTCGCCGCTCAGGGCACGCACCGGCTGTCGTTCGAGGACTGGAGCAAGGCGCGGGATCTCGGCATCGCGCTGCCCGAGGCCGAGCCCTATCTGTGGACCTGGACAGCACCCGCGGCAGACAGCTCGCGAAACTTCGACACGGGCGGACGGACCGCCGACCCGGCCATGGTCCTGATGCCCGACTTCGATGCGCTGATCGCGCAGCCGGCCGAGCGCGCGATCGTCAAGCACAACCCGTTCGGAGGTCCGCTCGTCGAGGCTAAGACCGCCTTCGAGGGCTATGGCTGGTACGACTGCCTGGCGCGCGTCGAAGCGCTAGGCTTCCGCGTCACGCAGGGCGACCTCGTCTTCGAGATCACCGATGGCGAACCCGCCCCTGCAGAGGCCCAGGACGGTTGGGTCGACGCGATCGCGCTTGAGGCGACGATCGCCCACGCCGGGGCCTATGTCGAAGTCTCGTGCGACGCCGACGTCGCCTTCGCTCCTTCCGACGCACATTGGAACTCGGCCGAGGACACCTCGATCTTCGTCCGTTGCGACTCCGGTGCTCGCGCCCTCGACGTCGCGGACCTGTTCGAGAGCGCGGCGTTCTGCCCGAGCGACGACGGCGACGCCGACAGCTACGACACCCAGCAGGAGCGCTTCCAGCGATTCGCCGCATCCCGGATCATCGGGCTCCTCGAGGGTGGCGATGCGGCGCTCGCAAGCCGGATCCGCGACCTCCTCGCCGGCCATTACTATCTGATCCCGGCCGACCGGACCGTCACCATCACGGTGACCAGCGCCGAGCTGACCGTCGCCATCGCACCGCTCGCCACCGAGGCCGCGTCGTGATCCCGGCTCCCCCCACCGTCCTCGCCTACGGCATCGGCGTCGACAGCACCGCGCTGCTGATCGAGAAGCATGCCCGTGGCGAGGCGCCCGACCTCTGCCTGAGCGCGGACACCGGCGTCGAGAAGCCGGAGACCTACGCCTATCTGGACGTCATCCGGCCCTGGATGCGCGATCGGGGCATCCCCTTCGAGCTCGTCTCCTACACCCCGAAGCGGTTCAAGCACTGGCCGCCCTATTACGGCATCCTGGAGATGTGCCTGACCAACGCGACCCTTCCGAGCAAGTCGCTCGGAGGGTCGAGCTGCAGCCTGAAATACAAGAAGGCTCCCCAAGACGCGTATCTCGCCTCCTGGCAGCCCGCCATCGACGCATGGGATCGCGGACAGCGCGTGATCCGGCTGATCGGCTACGACGCGGGGCCGCGAGATACCAAACGCGCCAACCACGCGCTGTCGATCGATGACCCGAGATACGAGTGCCAATACCCGCTCCGCTCCTGGAACTGGGATCGCGACACTTGCATCCGCCGCATCGAGGCGGAGGGTCTCCCTGTTCCGCCCAAAAGCGCGTGCTGGGTGTGCATAGCGAACTCGCCGGCCGAGATCCGCTCACTCCCCGCATGGTGCCTCCGCCTGATCGTCCTTGTTGAGGCGCGGGCAGCACCGAGGCTCCACACGGTCGAGGGGCTGTGGCGCCGCAGCACCCGCGCTCGACCTGGCTCGATGACGATGTTCATCAGGCAGGAGCGGCTCCTGCCGGCCGACGAGATCGACCGGATCGTCCGCGACGCACCCACCGAGCTCATCCGCTTTCAGGATGTCGCGGCCGCCATCCCGATCGACACGCGGCCGACCCTCGCCAGCTGGCTCGACCGCTTCCACGCGGCCTTTCCCGACCAAGGCCGCAGGCCCGCCCACGCGCTCGCCGCCTGACCGCGGCTCCGTCCACCCCAGCAGGGGAACCAACATGCTCGATCACGCCACCACCACCCGGGCGGAAGCGATCGCCCGACTGAACGACCGCTGCCGCCAAGGCTACGACCGCACGGCTCGCATCGTCGTGACGCGCACCTGCCTCGCGACCTTCTCCAACGAGAGCATCGCATCGCAGGCGATCGCCCAAGCCATGCTCCTGCAGAACCTGCGCGGCTATGCCTTCCCGCCCGACGTTCCGGAGCGCGACCGCGGCGACTTCGTCATGGATGGGACGCGGGTCTATTTCCGCATCGACTATTACGATCCGGACCTCGCCCACGGCTCCGAGGATCCCACCGACGCCAGCGTCACCCGGCGCGTCCTCACCATGATGCTGCGCGAAGACCTGTGATGCTCGCGCCGTTCGCTCCGCGCACGACAATCGTCCCGTCGGGGATCGAGATCATCATCGGGCTTCCCCACCTCGCCAACGGCGCTCTGCTGGAGCGTGCGGTTCAGCTCCAGGCACCTGTCCTGATCTCGGCCAACTGCCTCTCCAGGTGGCGCAAGGCCGATGGCTGGCGCGACTGGACGGGATGGCGGACCGCGACGCTGCAGAACGCGCGCCGTTTGCCCAGCGTCGACCTCGATAGCGCGGGCTACACGATGACCGTGGCTTACGGGGGCATGCCCTGGTCGATCGCCGACTACATGGCGCTCGCTGCGTCCTTCCCGTTCCGGCGCGTCGCCTCGGCCGACTATTGCTGCGAGCAGGAGATCGCGGTCGACCGTGAGGAGGTCCGCGACCGCATGTCGCGCACCATCGCCACCAATCGCGAGTGCCGTTCGCGAGCGATCGACCTCGGCATCGCGAACCGCTTCATGCCCGTCCTGCAGGGCCGGACACCCGACGACTATATCCGCTGCCTCGATGCCCTTGCCGGCATGATTGCACCCGGCTCGATCGTCGGGGTCGGCAGCATGTGCCGCCGCCAGATCCACGGTCCGGAGGGCCTGGTCGCCGTCGTGGAGCGGCTGAGCCGTGACCTTCCGATCGGGGCGAAGCTTCACGCCTTCGGGGTCAAGGGCGACGCACTACCCTACCTCGCACCCTTCTCGCACTGGGTCGCCTCGATCGACTCCCAGGCCTACGGCATCGCGGCACGCCGGGACGCCCGACGTCGCGGGATCGCCAAGGACGACCGCCTCGTCGCCGACCATCTGGAGCACTGGTATCGCCAGCAATGTGCGCGAACGATGCTCCCGTCGCGCGACCTCCCCGAGGCCGACGAGCCCTTGGCGCTGCCGCCACCATCCGATCCGTGGGAACGAGCCATCACGCTCGCCCGCCAGCAGATCCGCGAGCTGATCGAGAGCGGCGACCTTGACCATGACGAGATCACCGCCGGTTGGGTCGAGACCTGGGCGGCCGACCTCTACCACGCCGACCGGCAGGCGGCCTGAGAGGGAAGGGGGAGCGGAAGGGCGAGCGATGCGGGTGCTGACCCGCGCAACCCTGGAGGCTCCATGTTGCAGTCCACCCCCACCGTCCGCGTCTACCGGCACGGCCACCTCTTCGCAGGCATCGGCGCCGGCGCCCGCGGCTTCAACCAAGCACAGCCCCGGGTCGGCAACATGGTCGGCCGCTGGGAATGCGCGGGCGGAATCGACGTCGACCCTGGCGCGATCCGCAATTTCGAGCGGCTGACGGGTGTCCCGGGCACCGTCATGGATCTCTTCAGCCGTGACCAATATCGCGCCTTTCACGGTCGCGACCCCGAGGCCGAGTGGCGGGAAGCCATGCCGGCCGACATCCGGCGCGCGCTCGGACATCTCACCTGCATGCTGCTCAGCCCGCCCTGCAAAGGGTTCAGCGGCCTCCTCTCGCAGGCGAAAAGCCTGACCGACAAGTACCAGGCGCTCAACGCGCTCACGCTGCGCGGCATCTGGCTCACCCTCGAGGCCTACAAGGACGATCCGATCAGGATCATCCTCATCGAGAACGTGCCAAGGATCCAGACACGCGGCCGCTGGCTCCTCGACCAGATCATCGCGCTGCTCCGCGCCTATGGCTACTCGGTCAACGAGGACCGGCACGACTGCGGCGAGATCGGCCATCTTCCGCAGAGCCGGAAGCGCTTCCTCCTCATCGCGCGCCACGCCGACCTCGTGCCACCCTTCATCTATCAGCCGCGCAAGTACCGCCTCCGCGGTGTCGGGGAGGTCATCGGCCAGATGCCGCTACCCGGCGACCCGGTCGCAGGCCCGATGCACCGTGTCCCCGCCTTGCAATGGCAAACCTGGGTTCGGCTCGCGTTCGTCGAGGCCGGCTCCGATTGGCGGTCGCTCAACAAGCTCGCCGTCGAGAACGGGGTGCTGCGCGACTACGGCATCCGGCCCGAGCTGCCGCTCCGCGACAACGCCTATGGCGTGTGCCGATGGGAGGACCGCAGCCCGCTCGTCACCAGCGCTCGCGCGCCCGGTCAGGGCCGATTCTCCGTTGCGGACCCGCGCGCCTTCTCTTCGCGCGAAGGCACCGGCTACCTGGGAGTCCGGGACTGGATCGATCACGTCGGTGTCGTCTCCAGCCGGGGCGGCCCGACGAACGGAGGCTATTCAGTCGCGGACCCGCGACCGGGCTATCGCTCCGGCACACACACCAGCCTTCTGTCGGTTGCCCCCTACGATGCAGCGGCACGCGTCGTCAGCGGCGCTGCCCATGTCGCGGGCGGAGCACTCAGCGTCGCGGACCCGAAACACGGTGCCCGAGGCCGCGGGAACGAACCGGCAGACGCCGCGGCCATCTTCTCGATCGCGGACCCGACGCCGTCCTACGGACCGGCGACCCACCGGCACGTGCTGGGCGTGATCGACTGGACGTCCGCCACCGGCGTCGTCACCGGATCGCCCAAACCGAGCACCGGTGCCCATTCGGTTGCCGACCCTCGCATCAACGGTCACCCGTCGAGCGTCCAGCTTGGGATCCGCACCTGGGACCAGCCTGCCGGCGTCGTAACCGCGAACATGTGGGTCGGCTCCGGGCCGAACGCGATCGCAGACCCCCGCCGTGAACCCCCGCGCTTCGCCAGCACCTACCGCGTCGTCCCGCTGCTCGACCCGGCGAACCCCGTCGAGGATCCACGCGCGCGCGAGGGCCGCCACACCAACGGCAAGTACCGGGTCACACCATACGACGCACCGGCAAACGCCGTAATCGGGGCGTCGACGACGGGAATGGGCGCCTTCGTCGTAGCAGACCCCGTGTACCGCGCCGACGCCATGGGCCAGTACGCCAACAAGATGCGCGTCGTGCCGGCGACCGCCGCGACGCCCACGATCACGGGCTCCGACCGGGTCGGCTCTGGCGCGCTGTCGGTCGCCGACCCGAGGCCGCGAAGCCTCAACCGTGGCGACCGGCAGAACTACCTCTCGCAGAGCCATTACGGCATCGTCGGATGGGACCAGCCTACCGGCGCCATCCCGGGCTTCGCCAAGAACAACAACGGCAGCTGGTCGATCGCGGATCCCCGCGAGGCCGAGGCGGAGCCGTTCCCGACGGCTCTCCCCGCCAAGGATGATCGCCTCGTCGCCCGTATCGTCGCGCTCGACGGGACCTGGCATCGGCCGTTCACATCGGCCGAGCTGCTCGTCATCCAGGGCATCCTCGATCCGACCGACTATATCGACCTGATCGGAACATCGGACGCCGAGAAGCGCGAATGGGTCGGGAACGCCATCCCGCCACCCGCCTCGCGCGGCATCGCGGAGACGGTCGGGGAGACCCTGCTCTTGGCCGACGCCGGCGAACAGTTCGCGCTCTCCCCGCGCGAGATCTGGGTGAAGCCCGGCGCGCTCGCGCTGACCATCGACAACCGCCAGCAGGCGTTCGACCTCGACGGGATCGACACATGGTTCATGTGACACCCAGATCCTCGCGCGTGGAGGTCCGCAATCCGATCCTGACGCTCCCGGCTGTCGACGCGCTCAGAAGCCTCGACCCAGCAGCGCAGGACGCGCTCCGACTGATCCTGCTCGACCTGCAGCGCGACGCCCGTGCCCGCGCCGAGAAGAGCTGGCGAACCCACAAGCCGCCGCTCGCAGCCTACTGGTCCGCAGTCGGCGTCTATGCCGGACACATCGCCCGCACGCTCCATCGAGCGCGACGCTGACCCGAGGCCGTAGACAACGAGGGCCGATCCCATGCTCACCACCAGAAGCCAGCGCTGGCGAGACCGGCGAAGCCTGTTCGTGTCGGGCGACACGACGATCGATCCGCGCCGCTACGCCGTCGACATCGTCGACCACGCGACCGCCCGCGCCTTCATCAACGACCACCACTACCTGACGCGGTATCCGGCAGCCCAGATCGCGGTCGGGCTCTTCGGGCCGTCGAAGGGCGGTACGCCGTCTCTCGACGGTCTAATCGTCTTCGGCGTGCCTGCGACCGGCGCCGTCATCACGCGGCACACCGGCTTCACCGATGCCGCTCGCGGCTGCGTCCTGCAGCGGCTGCTCTGCCTCCCCAGCGTCGCGGCGAACGGGGAGAGCTTCTTCACGGCGCGCGCCTTTCGCCTCTTGCGCCGCGAACGACCGCTGATCGAGGCCGTGGTCAGCTTCTCCGACCCCCAGTTCGGGCATTGTGGGGGCGTCTATGCCGCGCTTTCCGGCGCCTACCGAGGGCGGACAAGGCCGCGCCAGGTGCTCCGCATTGCCGGGGCCACGATCTCCGACCGGACGCTCTCCAAGATCCGCAACCTGGAATCCGGCCACGCCGGAGCCGTCGACCAGCTGGTCACGCTCGGCGCGCCACGCCCGAGGCCGGAGGAACACCCACGCGACTGGCTTGCGCGATGCCGGTCGATCGGAGTGCTCACCCAGGCGAGGCAGAGCCCGCTCTTCACCTACTGCTTCGAGCTTACGCGCGCCGCACGGCGCACCGCCCGCGCGCTACCGCGCCTCGCCTATCCGGTCCGATCCGACGTCCTGCGCGAGCAGCTCGGAGCCTGACCCGTCGTACCGACGGGGAGAGGAGAGGGAGCGTGCCTGGTGTTCTTTTGGAGGAGACCAGCAATGCAGATCCAACACGCCATCGCGATCGCCAAGGGCGACGAGCGCCGCATCGCGCGGTTCATCGACCGTCGCGATCGCTTCCTCGACGCGCTCGACTGGGACGCGCTGCCCGAGCAGGCCGCACGCGAGTCCGCGATGATGGACGCGCTTCTCGCCCAGGACCTCGCGGAATCCGCCTCCTATGTGGACTGGCTCGAAGGCTGCGTCGCGATGGGCGTCGAGGACATCGTCGGTGTCGTTCGGTTCGACGCCGGCCCGCGACCGTGGCAGGCCGCGTGGGTCACCATAACGGCGCAATAGGCAACGGTTCGCCTACTGCCCAAGACGACGGCGCGCCGCGTTCTCCTGTTTAATGCACTCCTCCAGGATCATGTACGATCCGCCGGCCGCTTGCGCGACCTTGTCGCAATAGCCGGAGCTGCTGGAACGCGGAACCGGCGCGGACGCCGCCCCCGATCCGGCGACGCGCTGAAGCAGCTCGAAATGCTGGATATCGCCGAAGCAGTGGGCCAGGTTCTCCGCGTCCTTGGACCCGAGCGCGCGGTACAGCGCCCAGCACTTCTTCACCTGATCGGGCCGGTACTTCGTCGGAGGATCGGCATCCAGGTCGGAGAGCGCCTGATCGACAGACATGATCGCGGTCGCCTGCATCAGCGTACACCCGCTGACGTCCTTGTAGAGATCGCCCGCAGCGGCATAGTCGAGGCCGCGACAGAACGCGTTCGCGGCCGCCTGCATCCGGTCGACATCCGCCTTTGACAGTTTCCTGAGCAGCGGCACCCACTGCGCGGGATATGTCCGGTCTGCGCCACTGGCCGGCGCCGCCACCTGCGCGTCCGCCGGCACTGCCGCCAGCAGCGCCGCACTCATCAACGCCACGAGACGCATTCTCACCTACCCCCACCCGGTTTAGGCTGATCGCACAACGGCATCGCCCATCAGCGACACGACTAGACCGACGCTACCTCCGGAGAAAGCCACCATGAGCCGACACGTCTTGACCGGCATCAACAGCGCTACCACCGTGGCGATCGGATGGGATCGGCCGCTCGAGACGTTCTTCGTCCAGGTTCTCGGACCGCACCCCGAGATGGAGGGCGAGGACGAGATCCTGTTCTGGCGCGGCACCGACTTGCGCGAACTGCCGACCGCGGCCGACGCGATCGCCGAGGCTCGCAACTGGGCGATCCTACCGGCCGACCTCAACGCCACTCTCGAAACCGATCGGCTGAAGACGCTCGGCAAGTCGGACGGCGAGCACCAAGCCGCGGTGAAACGCCGGCTCTTCCCGGACTGACACCGAGCGACCGCCTTCGTCACGCCATTCACCGCGGTCAGACGAAGGAGAGGGGGAGGGGATCGGGCGGTCCGATAGGGACCGACGGAGATCCCCATGCCCTACATCGTCGACATTGGCGGCGCGCCCGCCAACGAGCCCTGCGCCCAGCTCGGCCAGACCCACCGCTTCGAAGTGCTGAACAAGCTCGAAGTGCTCGCCTACAAGTACGCGATCATCGCGCGCTACGGCGAGCCACCCGCCGGCTGCCGCCTGTCGGGCCTCGCCAACCGCCACGACTTCGGGACCTACACGACGCTCGTGCTCCACGTCGAGAACGAGCTGGACGAGGCCGTTGCCGACTATGCGGAGCGCGTCGAGGAGGGGCTGGGGACCTGGCTCGAAGCGGGGTTCCGCGCACCCGTCACCTACGATGACGCGACTGCGGTCGAGATCCGCGACGATCCCATCGAGCTGCTGGTCGGCGCGCTCCACGTCACAAGGCCCGGGCCGGATGGCCGCTTTCCCATTCCCGACTTCGAGACGCTCCACCGCAACCTCACCACCGCCTTCCCCGGCGAGGCCGAGATCGCCCGCGCGCGCCTGACCGAGGCCGCGAACGCCTGACCCCGACGCCCAGACGGAGACGATCCCATGTCCAACTCCTACACCAAGGCCGCCTTCACGATCCTGATGAGCCGCGAAGACGCCGCGCTCTTGCGGAGCGCAGAAGCGGCCGTCGACATCCTCGAAACCAATGGCGAGGACGCTGACCTCGCTGCCGCATACGATACGCTCGACGAGCGCTTCCGGACCATCTTCCCGCCCAAGGGCGAGAGCCGGTTCGAGACGTTCCTCGAACTCTTCGACGATCCCCACTTGCCGTATCTCGATGCGCGCATCGAGATCGAGGACAATCCGGACGAGGCGCTGGTCAAGGTCAACTTCAGCGGCGACCAGTTCGGCATCGACCAAGTGGCCGAGCTGCTCTTCCGCGGCTGCAAGTCCGCCCTCCCGTGCGGCTTTGCTTGGTCCTACGACTGTGACCGCCTGCGCGTCGGGGAGTTCGGGGGCGGGTGCGTCATCATCACCGATGCCGGCATCCAGAGCTACAGCACGCAATCCCTCCTGGAACACGCCTTCAGGCGCATTGAGGGCGGACCGCATGAAGGCGTCGACGGATTCGTCCTGACGACGACCAGCGCCGCACACGGCCTCTCCTTCTGGAGCAACACCTACGGGTTCGGTGCGCTCGCGACGGCGACCGTATTCTCCGAAGCGGAAGCCGCGCGCTTCGACAAGCCGATCGCCGACGACGAGCCCGAGTGGCTCGCGCTGCCCGCTCCGATGATCCCCTGAACCGAGGCCGGGACGGCCCCACCGTCCCGCCTGCGATCGCAACGAGGCCGACCATGGTCACCGACGACTTCGACCCGGCCGACGCCGCGAGCTGGCTCGCGCGCGGACGGACACCCGAGCACGCAGCTGCGATCGCCGCAGCCTGGCGGGACTTTCCGGACCTCCCCGCGACCGCGCCGCTGAACGAGCGTATGGCGCGCGGGCGCGAACGCGTCGCCGCGATGCGCGTCGTGAACGACGCGATCAGCGCGCACGGCGAAGCCGAGCGACAGGCCGCCAACTTCGCCTTCACCGAACGACAGCTCCGGGAGGGCAAGGGCTCGGACCGCGATGTCGCGGTGCTGCGCGGCCGCGACGCCTACGGCTACGACTGGGACGTCTGCAACCGCTACGCCGACGGATGGTACGCCGCCCATGCGGGATGGCCGCACCGCTATCCCGAAGGCGTCCCGTGTAGGGCACCGGTTCAGGTTCGGAATGCCGCATACGACCGGGGCTTCTCCGATGGAGGCGGGGACAGGACCGACCTCTTCGACGCGGCACGACGCACCAACCTGGCGCACTTGCGCGAGAGCAACCTGCCACCGTCGCAACCCACCCCACTTATGGTCGGTCGCCCGCTGCCCAGCTCATGGTCCAAGCCCTCCGACGATCCACGGCCGGCACGCTGGTCGCGCCGACTGGCGATCCTCGACAGCGCCGACACGGCCGAGGCCGGTGCCGAACCGGCATGGGACTTCCTGCAGATCTTCCTGGATCGGCCCGAGGCCGACCAGGCGACGATCCTCCTGCTGGATCCCTCGGGACTACGCCGCTTCAACGCGCCAGCGACAATCCTCGATGATCCGGACCTGACGCCCGACGTCGCGCAGACGCAGCTGCGCGCACTCCTGGATGGCCGAGAGTTCGACGACATTCTGATCGCCGTGCCGGAAGACCGTATGCCGCTGATCGACGCGATCGCCGCGGCGCTGCCACTATGCCGAACCATGGAGAGGACCCGCAACACCCGGCTGCAGCAGCGCGCTCATCTCCGCACCTGGCTCGATCGTGGCTACGGCAACAATGAGAACATCGCCGCCGGGCATATCCGCTGGAGCAAGGCCATCCATGGCCTGAGCGGCAAGCTCGGAGAGTTCACCGTTCGCCATGTCGGTCCGGCACCGGACAGGGGGCACTTGATCCGGGTGGAAACCCGGAACGGCTGCCTCGCCACGGGATATGCCGACGCAAACGGTGCCGCGCTCGCGCCCGAAGTCGTCGTGAACAGCAAGGCGCGCCTCCGCGCCGCGATCGCATCGACGCTCCGCACCTTCGCCGCGGCGACCCCACTGATGGGCGT
This sequence comes from Sphingomonas sp. ABOLG, assembly GCF_003950435.1. Lineage (NCBI taxonomy): Bacteria > Pseudomonadati > Pseudomonadota > Alphaproteobacteria > Sphingomonadales > Sphingomonadaceae > Sphingomonas > Sphingomonas sp. ABOLG. Next base: position 1,158 of record NZ_QQWW01000011.1, on the reverse strand, counting down.
CCTGCACCTCGAGGCGGCTTAGACAACGTCCGCATTCCGAAAGCGCAGTGCAATGCGCTTTGCATTGCCAATCCGGCGAGGCGCTTGAGAGGAGAGGGGGAGGGAAGGTGTCGGGACCGGCTGCTGGAGCCAGGTCCGGACACAGGAGCCTCCCATGCGCAACATCCTCGCCTTCTACGACATGGATCGCGAATATGGCGGACCCGAAGAGGGTGGCTGGTGGTACGACAGCGGCACCTTCGTGCGCGTGATCGCCCTCTTCTTCGACGAGGACGCCGCCATCCGCGCGCAGCAGCGCGCGAACCGGTTGCTCGAACGCCTGCAGCGTCGTCGCACACCGCTGTCCTCCGTCACCTATACAGGCGGACGCTACCGCGCCGTCGTCTTTTCCGGGCTGCCGCCCGCGCGCTTCCCCGAGGAGACCCCGACCTACTCGGGTGAGGAGCGAGTACAGGACGTGCCGACACGGACCCGTGTCCCCGGCGAGGCACAGGTCACGCTCGGCTTCGACGAGCTGATGGTGACGTCAGACGCCGTGGAGCGACGCCTCACTCAGTTGCGCGACCGGCTGCAGGGCAAGGAGCAAGAGTCCGAGGGGTTGTTCCTCGCTCAGGCCATCCGACGGCTCGAGGCGGCACGAGATCGGCTGCGCTGCCCAACCAACGCCCCGGGGTGATCGATAATCTCTCCTGTGGGTCGTCCATCGCCGCGCGAAGGGCGCGCCGATGAGGGGCGCTGACGCGCCCTGCTCGGCCCTGAAAGGGGCCGAGGAGAGGAGTGGGATGAGAGAGAGTGTCGAGGACAAGGGGTCCAGAGACACCAACCAGGAGACGTCACCATGAACATCGGTTCGATCAAGCAGAACGCCGCGGGCATCTACATGGGCCGCGTGTCGACGCTGGCGGTCGCGATGACCATCGCGCTGAAGCCGGTCCAGTCCACCAACCCGCGCGCGCCGCGCTACGAGATCCACGCGCTCACCCCGGGCAAGACCTGGGTGCAGGTCGGAGCGCTGTTCGAGCTCACCTCCAACAACACCGGCGAGGCGTTCCTGAACGGCCGCATCGACGATCCCTCGCTCGCCGCGCCGCTGCAGGTGTCAGCCTTCCGGCAGGAGGACGGGTCCTACAACCTGGTCTGGCAGCGGCAGCAGAAGCG